>JALOOH010000045.1 GCA_025454515.1 Chloroflexota bacterium | reverse complement strand
CCGCACGACCGCCGCGTCTCCGCCCGGCCCGCCCCCGGGTGAGGCGCGCCGGCCGGATCCCCGTCCGGATCTCGAGCCCGTCGGAGGGCCGGGCCGGCCGCCCGCGGTCGCGGCCGCGGTCCTCGTGCTCGTCGTCGCGGCGGTCGTCCTCGCGATCCTGAAGCCGTGGACCCTCCTCGAGGAGCCGGTCCCGACGCGCCGCCCGATCCCGTCGTCGCCGGGGGCGCCGCTCGCCTCCCCTTCGCGCCCGGAGGTCACCCCGACGCCCGCGCCCGTCGACGTCGTCCGCTACCGCTGCTCGCGGACCCGCGCCTGGATCCTCGTCACCGACGAGCTGCAGGGGAGCCGCGAGGTCCGGTCGTGGATCCGCATCGACCCGGTCATCGGCGCGACCGGGCCGGACGACCCCGCCATCCCGTGGACGCGGGTCGGCGCCGACGCGATCCGTGGGCTCGGGGCATGCGTGCCGGGGGAGACCACGCCTGCCGACGGCTCGCCGCTCCCGGATGCCGAAGGCGCCACGCTCGTGATCCGCGGGCGGCTCACACCCGGGGCGCCGGGCGGGTGGGGGATCGTGCCGGCCGTGCCGTACGCCGGCGCGATGTCCGTGCCGGGGGGCGCGATGGTCGCCCCCGCGGGGGCGACCGACGGCGCCGCGTGGCCGGTCGGCGAGTACGTCGTGGAGGTCCGCCCGGCACGCCCCGGTCCCTCCGCGTGGTTCGGCGTGCGGATCGCGTCCGCGACGGTCGTCTCGCCGGACCCGGGGGCGACGGCCGCAGCCCCGGCCCCGTTCGCGCCCGGCTCCCCGCCGGCAGGCTCGACGCCCTGACGGCTCCGCGCCTACCTGGCGCCGTGGCGAGTGGTCGCGAGGTCGAACGCTGCCCAGGCGAGCGCGGCGAGGGCGAGCCCGGCGAGCCACAGGCCCGGGGCCCGGTCCGGCGTCAGCGAGCTGGGGCCCGCGGGGCTGGTGACCAGCTGGACGAGGCGCACGACGTAGGCCGCGATGCCGGCGATCGCCAGGACGGCGTAGCTCTGCCACCGGTCGATCGCGACCGGGGCGTCGCCCGCGGCGTACGGCAGCGCGATGAGCGCAAGGGTGGCGAGCGCGACGAGGAACACGACGATCCCCGGTCCCTCGAACGCGTTCCCGGAGATCGCCGGGATGCCCGTCCCGCCGCCCGCCGTGTACCACGGGAGAACGCAGGCGATCACGAGCACGGCCGATGCGATGCCGGCGACCCAGCGGGCGCGTCCGAGCCCGCGCCGGTGCATCGACGTCACGTCGAGTACACCTCGGGGCGGAGCACGCCGACGTAGCGGAGGTTGCGGTAGTGCTCCCCGTAGTCGAGCCCGTAGCCCACGACGAACTGGTCGGGGATCGTGAATCCCACGTAGTCGACCGGGATCTCGACGAGCCGACGGGCCGGCTTGTCCAGGAGCGTGCAGATCCGCAGGGACGCGGGGTTCTTCCCGCGCAGGTAGCGGAGCAGGTAGTTCAGCGTCAGGCCGGTGTCGATGATGTCCTCGACGAGGAGGGCGTCGCGGCCGTCGATGCTCGCCGAGAGGTCCTTGATGATGCGCACGAGGCCCGACGTCTCCGTTGCCGCGCCCCCGTAGGACGAGACCTCCATGAGGTCGATCGTGAGCGGCAGGTGGATCGCCCGCATGAGGTCGGCCATGAACGGGAGCGAGCCTTTCAGGACGCTTACGAGCGTCAGCTCGCGGCCGGCGTAGTCCGCGGAGATGCGCTCGCCGAGCTCGAGCACCTTGGCACGGATCCGCTCCTCGTCGAGGAGCACCTCGGCGACGTCGGCGTGGAGGTTCGTCGGCGGACGTCCCATCGGCCCTGCTCAGCGCCTCGCTCGGCCGTCCGCGGGCGCGATGTCGGCGCCCCGCGGCACGGCCGGTCCCCCGCGGCGGGGGGCGCCACCGGCCCGGGTCGCCCGCCGTGCCCAGGACGTCCGGGGCCCGGCGTCGGCGGCGGGGGGCGCCGCCGGCTCCGCGTCGCGCGGCGGCGTGGTCTGCCCGACCGTGCCGGAGAGCGCGTCCGCGAGCCCGATCCGCCCGAACTTGAGCAGGAGCGCCCGGAAGTCCTTGCCGTACAGCAGCTTGACCCGCACGTCCGGGTACAGCTCCCTCATGCGGCGGAGCTTGCGGTTCTTCTTGCGGACCAGCTTCTGGCGGAGCGTCGTCAGCTCCACGTAGAGGTCCAGCTCGGGCAGGAAGAAGTCGGGCGTGAAGCTCTCGACGACCTCCCCGCGCAGGTTCCACATGAGCGGGAAGGTGCGGGGCTCGTACTCCCAGGCGACGCCGTAGAAGTCGAGGATCCGCGCCAGCTCGGCCTCGCTCGCGTGGGCGAACGCCACGTCGTGGGGCACGGGGCGCAGGGCAGCGCGCCCCGTCGTCGTCGGGTGGAGGCGCGGCTGCGGATCCATCACGCGAAGTCTAGCCGGTCGGCGGCGGTGGCGGGCAGGGCCCGGCCGGCGCGGCGCCGCGCAGCGACCGCTCGGCGGGTCGCCCGGCTGGAGCCCACGGACGCGCCGGGTATCATCTCGGGCATGGCCGACAGACCGGAGACGAGCGGGCAGCACGCGCCGGACCGCACGCGCGCGACGGGAGTGCCGCGCGGGGTCGGCGCGCCTCCTCCAGCCGCCACGGGCCACGGCGACCAGGCGGGACGCGACACCGACGACCGGGCGGGCGGCGATCACGGCGACCACGGCGACCACGGCGACCACTTCCGCCACTCGTACAGCAAGGATCGGGCGGTCCTTCTCCGTCGGCTCAGCCGGATCGAGGGACAGGTCCGCGGCATCGCGCGGATGATCGAGCGCGAGGACTACTGCGTGGACATCCTCCAGCAGACGGCGGCGCTGCGCGCCGCGGTGGACGCGCTCTCGGTGCTCGTCCTCGAGGATCACGTCCAGGGGTGCATCCGCACGGCCGCCGAGCGCGGCGAGGCGGATGCCTACGTCGATGAGGTCCTCGACGTGGTCCGACGGACGCTCGGCCGGCCGATCCGCGGTGGCGCGGCCCGAGGGTGACGAGGCCACCATGGCGATCCGCGAGGTCGTCGATCGCCGCTACCGGCGCACCGGCCCGTTCGCCAAGCGCGGCGACCGCCGCGTCGCGTACCGGCGGCACGAGGACCGGGCCGCGCACGCGACGCTCGCGTTCAGCGCCCGCGCGTGCGCGATCCTCGCGGCGGACGAGACGCCCGACGCGACGCTCGCCGGCCTTCTCACGCTCATCGCCCGCATCGCCGGGGCGCGGCGTGCGGCCGTCGTCCTGCCCGGCGAGCCGCGCGTCGTCGCCGTCGCGCTCGGCCCGGGCGAGGACCCGCACCAGGCGAGCGAGCTCGCGACCTGGGTGGACGGTGCGACCGACCGGACGCGCCAGGAGCGTGCCACCGGAGGCGCCTCGCGCATCGTCATGGTCACGCTGCGGGCCGGATCGACGGGGTCCCCGGGCGGCCTGCCGCCCCGCCCCTCACGGGTCGCCATCCCGCTCGGCGGCCGCGATGCCCCGCTGATCGGCCTCGACCTGCGCAGCGGACGGGCGGCCGCGCGGGTGGGCGAGCGCCTCCCGCTCATCCTCCGGGAGCAGGCCGCCGGCTTCCTCGTGATCGCCACGCGGGTGGCCGACGGGACCCGCGAGCGCGCCCGGGCGTCCGCGGCCGAGACGGAGCGCCGGCGCTTCGCCTCCACGGTGGCCCACGAGCTGCGGACGCCGCTCACGGGCCTGGCCGGGTACCTCGACCTCCTCCTCGCCGACCCGCTCGCCGACCCGGCGATCCGCGAGGAGTTCATCGAGCGGAGCCGCCGCATCGTCGAGTCGATGGCGGAGCTCGTCAACGATCTCCTGGAGGTGTCCCGGATCGAGGCCGGGTCGCTCGAGCTGTCCGAGGGGACGGTGCCCCTCGCGGACGTCCTCGTCGCCGCGCGCGACCAGCTGGAGCCGGTCGCCGCGGTGCGCGGCGTGGGCCTCGCGATCCGGCCACCGTCGCGGCTTCGCGTCGCGTTCGGCGACCGGCGCGCGATCGAGCGGATCGTCGTGAACCTCGTCGGCAACGGCGTGAAGTACACGGAGGAGGGTGGCCGCGTCGACGTGGACGTGGCGCCCGACGGCACGGTCGCCCTCGTCGTCGTGCGGGACACGGGCGCCGGCATCGCCCCCGAGGAGCGCGCGCGCGTCTTCGAGCGGTTCGCCCGCCTCGACCGGCACCGCTCCCTGCCGGGCACGGGTCTCGGCCTGTCGATCGCCCGCGACCTCGCGCGTCTCATGGGCGGGGACATCGGCCTCGCGTCCCGCCCTGGTGTGGGGTCCGCGTTCATCCTCGCGCTCCCCGGGCCCACGCGGCCCGACGCTGCCGCGGTCGGTGCCGCCCTGGAACGCGCGGTCGCCGGCGAGCAGGAGCGCGTGGATGCCGCCTCGCTCTGAGGCCGGCCGAGCCTGGACCCTCTCGCCACCCGCGCCGTCCCGTGCCGCTGCGCCGCTGGCGGACGCCGCACGCCCGCATCGCCGGTTCTCCACATCCCCGCCCGGCCGGGCGCCGCGGTTATCCACCATCGGCGCGGGCCGGCCGAGAAAGGTGGATAACCGCATTGATTCGCGCCGCGGACGGGTCTACCGTCCGGACTCCGCACGGTCGATACGGCCGGCGGCGGAGGACGGCGCTCACGAGGGGCCCGGGGAGACCCGGCCGTGAACCGGACGAGCGACGCCGCGACCCGCCGACCACCGGGCGAAGAGAACGGCGCCGGGAGCGGCCGGCGTGGGGAGGGTGACCGCGGCGCCTCTGGGCGCCCCACCGAGGACCCCCGCGCCCCGCTCCCGTCGCACGTCTCGGAGGTCCCCGATCTCCCCCCTGCCGCCCGCGATGCGCTGCGCGCCGCCCTCCCGGCCCTCGGCATCGAGCCCTCACCGGACCTTCTCCCGGGACTCGAGGGGCATCTCCGCCTCCTCCTCGCGTGGACGACCGCGGTCAACCTGACCGCGATCCGCGACCCGGCGGACGCCGTCCGGCTGCATGTCCTCGACAGCCTCGCCGCGGTGCCGGTCCTCCGCGCGCGGGGCGTGGACGCCTTCGTGGACGTGGGCACCGGCGGCGGCTACCCCGGCCTCGCCGTCGCGCTCGCGCTCCCCGCCCGCCGGGCGCTGCTCGTGGACTCCGTCGCGAAGAAGGTCCGGTTCGTCGCCACGGCGATCGACGCCCTCGCGGTCGGCGACCGTGTGGAGGCGTGGGCCGGCCGGGCGGAGGCGCTCGCGGCCGACCCCGCGCACCGCGGCCGATGGCCGGGCGTCCTCGCCCGAGCCGTCGCCGACCTGGCGGACGTGGCCGAGGTCTCCCTGCCGCTGCTCGCGCACGGCGGGACGCTCGTCGCGTGGAAGCGGGAGCCGGTGACGGCGGAGCTGGCCGCCGCACGGGCGAGGATCGCCGACCTCGGTGGCGGCCGGGCCCACGTGGAGCGCGTGGATGCGCCCGGGCTCGAGGGGCACCGGCTGGTCATCGTCACGAAGGTGCGCCGCACGCCCGACCGCTACCCACGCGACCCGGCCGTGCGCGCCCGCGAGCCCCGCCCGGCCCCGGTATCCTGAGCCTCCATGCGGATCGCGGTCGTCTCCGACGTCCACGCGAACCTGCCCGCCCTCGAGGCCGTCATCGAGGCCGTGGGCCGGGTGGACGCGTGGTGGCACTGCGGCGACGTGGTGGACTACGGGCCGCACCCGGACGAGGTCGTCGCCCGCCTTCGCGACCTCGGGGCGCAGGGCGTCCTCGGCAACCACGACGCCGCGGCGCTCGGGTCGTCGATCATCGAGTGGTTCAACCCGTTCGCGCAGACGGCCTGCCTCTGGACCCGCGACCGGATCTCCGCCGAGACGCGCGCCTGGCTCGCGGAGCTGCCGCAGACCGCGACGATCGAAGGGTGGGCCCTCGTCCACGGGAGCTTCCGCGACCCGCTCGAGGAGTACGTCACGAGGGGGTCCCAGGCGGCGGCGTCCATGGCGGTCTCCGGTGCGCGCCTGGCGCTGCACGGGCACACGCACGTGCCCAGGGCGTGGCGGAAGGCGGGCGACGACGCCCGGGACCTGCCGCTCACGGCGGGGAGGTCCCTCACGCTCGGCGACGACACGTGGTTCCTCAACCCCGGCAGCGTCGGCCAGCCGCGCGACCGCGATCCGCGCGCCGCCGCCCTCGTGCTCGACACCGACGCCGGCGTCGCGACGCTCCTGCGGGTGCCGTACGACATCGGGACGACACAGGTCGACATCCGGCGGGCGGGGCTCCCGGCGATCCTGGCCGACAGGCTCGAGGCCGGCCTGTGATCGGTGGGCGCCGGCCGTTGCAGGGCAAGAAGCTCGGGGACAAGCGCGTCCGCCTGGAGCGGCCGCACAGCGCCTACTTCCGCTGGACCGGGCCGGGGACCCTCACGGCGAAGGCCGCGGCCTCGGTCCCGGAGACGCCCGTCGGGCGCGCCTGGGCGCGGACAAAGGCGATCCTCATCGGGAGGCCGCTCTCCAACGAGCAGGAGATCACGGAGCGGCTCCCCAAGACCAAGGCCCTCGCGGTCTTCTCGTCGGACGCGATCAGCTCCTCGACCTACGCGTCCGAGGAGATCGTGCTCGTGCTCATGACGGCGGGGGTCGCGGGCCTCGCGTTCTCCGTCCCGATCGCGATCGCGATCGCGCTGCTGCTCCTCATCGTCGCGACGTCGTACCGCCAGATCGCCTACGCGTACCCGTCGGGCGGCGGCGCATACGCGGTCGCGAAAGCGAACATCAACCAGGTCTCTGCGGTGTTCGCCGCCGCAGCGCTCATCTTCGACTACATGATGACCGTCGCGGTCTCGGTGGCGGCCGGGGTCGCCGCCGTCACGTCGGTCGTCGCGGAGCTCCTCCCGTACCGCGTCGAGCTGGCTCTGATCGCGCTCGCCCTCCTGACCGTCGCGAACCTGCGGGGGCTGCGGGAGTCCGGCAACATCTTTGCCGTGCCCACGTACATGTACGTCCTGGGCGCCCTCCTGCTCATCGGGCTCGGCGTCTTCCGGATCGCCACGGGCGACCCGGCGGCGAGCTTCCAGCCGCCACCGATCGAGGCGCCTGCCGAGGGGTTCGCGGCCGTCTCGGCCATCCTCATCCTCCGCGCGTTCGCATTCGGTTCCGTCGCGCTCACCGGCACGGAGGCGATCAGCAACGGCGTCCCGGCCTTCAAACCGCCCGAGGCGCGGAACGCGGCCACGACCCTGACGGTCATGGCCGTCCTCCTCGGGGTGATCTTCGTCGGCATCTCCGTGCTCGCGCAGGCGTACGGGATCGTCGGCAACGAGCAGCAGACGCTCATCTCACAAGTCGCGCAGGCCATCTTCGGCGACGGGGCCCTCTACATCTACTTCCAGATCTCGACCGCGCTCATCCTGGTGCTCGCCGCGAACACCGGGTTCAACGGCGCCCCACGCCTCGCGCAGATCCTCGCGATCGACGGATACCTGCCGCGCCAGTTCTCGTTCCGCGGCGATCGGCTCGCCTACAGCTGGGGGATCGTCATCCTCGCGGCGGTCGCGGGGGTCTTCATCGCGGTCTTCGACGGCTCGGTGGTCGCGCTCATCCCGCTCTACTCGATCGGGATCTTCTTCTCGTTCACGCTCTCGCAGGGCGGGATGGTCATCCACTGGCTCCACGACCGCGTCAGCGGGTGGCGCGTCCGCCTCGGCTTCAACCTCCTGGGCGCGACCGTCACGGCCGTGGTCGCAGTGATCATCACGGCCGCCAAGTTCCCGCGCGGCGCGTGGATCGTCCTCATCGCCGTGCCGGCGTTCACGGTGCTCATGCTGCTCATCCGTCGCCAGTACGGCTCCCAGGCCGCGGAGCTGTCGATCGACGAGGCCGTCGTCATCGCCTCGCCGCACCGGGCGCGGCGGATCGTGGTGCCGGTGAACGGCATCAACCGGGCGGTCGTCAACGCGCTGAACCTCGGGCGCGTCCTCGGCGACGACATCCGCGCCGTCTACGTCACCGACGACGAGCACGACGGCGAGGCGATGCGGGCGCGGTGGGAGCGACAGCTGCCGGGCGTGCCGCTCGTCATCGTGGAGTCGCCGTACCGGGCCCTCGTGGGGCCGCTGGTGGCGTACCTCGACGTCCTGGACCAGGCATGGCCGCCGGACGCCGAGGTGCCGATCACGATCGTCGTGCTCCCCGAGTACGTCGCCCGCCGCTGGTGGGACCGGATCCTGTACAACCAGCAGGCACGCCGCCTGAAGGCCGCCCTCGTCGGCCGCGAGCACACCGTCGTCGCCGACGTCCCGTACCGCCGTCACCACTGACGCGACGCGCCGCCCGCGTCGCGACGTGCCGCCCGCGCGATTGGTACAGACCAAATCGCCCGCGCCGCTGCCGGAAGGTGTATAACGCTCCCGTCGCGACGCCCGCCGGCCCGCCGTCCTCCGGCCCCTCCGGGCCGGGCCCACGCCGGCGTCGGGCGGTGATCGCGGGAGTGGAGGAGAGGTGATCGGAGGCCGGCGGCCCATCCGCGGACGCAAGCCCGGCGACCGGCGCGTCCGCGTCGAACGCCCGCACTCCGCGTACTTCCGCTACACGGGACCCGGCCAGCTGACGGCGAAGGTCACGGCGAGCGCCCCGAAGACGCGGGTTGGTCGCGCGTGGGCGCAGACGCGCCGCGTGCTGTTCGGGCGTCAGCTCTCCAACGAGGAGGACGCCTTCGAGCGCCTCCCGAAGAAGCTCGCCCTCCCGATCTTCAGCTCCGACGCGATCTCGTCGTCGGCCTACGCGACGGAGGAGATCCTCCGCGTTCTCGTCGTGGGCGGCGCGTCCGCGATCGTGTTCTCGATCCCGGTCGCCATCGCGATCGTGGTCATGCTCGCCATCGTCTCCACGTCGTACCGGCAGGTCTGCCGCGCCTACCCGTCGGGCGGCGGCGCGTACGTGGTCGCCCGCGAGAACATCTCCCAGATCGCCGGCCTGGTCGCCGCCGCGGCGCTCCTCATCGACTACGTGATGACGGTCGCCGTCTCCACCGCGTCGGCGGTCGCCCAGGTCTACTCCGTCGTCCCCCAGCTCTACGATCTCCGCATCGAGATCGCGATCGTGGCGATCGCGCTGATCACGATCGGGAACCTCCGGGGCCTGCGCGAGGCGGGCCTGGCATTCGCGAGCCCCACGTACGTCTTCCTCGGGCTCGCCCTCCTGATGATAGGCCTGGGCCTGTTCCGGATCGCGACCGGGACCGCGCCGGACCTCGCGCCGCCCCCGGATGCGGTCCCGGTCGGCACCGCGCCCGTGACCGGGTTCCTTCTGCTCGTTCTGTGTCTGCGCTCGTTCGCCGGCGGGTCGGTGGCCCTCACTGGCGTGGAGGCGATCGCGAACGGCGTGCCGGCGTTCAAGCCGCCGGAATCCCGCAACGCCGCCAACACGATGACGATGATGGCGATCCTCCTGGGGATCCTCTTCATCGGGATCACGGTCATCGCCGACGTCTTCCACGTCCTCCCCACGGAGGAGGGCGGCCAGACGGTCGTGGCCCAGGTGGCTGCCGCGGTCTTCGGGGACGGGTCGCTGCTCTTCATCCTGTTCCAGGCCGCGACCGCGCTCATCCTCTTCCTCGCGGTGAACACGAGCTTCAACGCGTTCCCGCGCCTCTCCGCGATCCTCGCGACGGACGGCTTCATGCCCCGCCAGTTCTCGTTCCGGGGGGACCGCCTCGCGTTCAGCTGGGGGATCATCCTCCTCGCGACCGTGGCCGGCGCGCTCCTCGTGGCCTTCGGCGGCGACGTGCACGCCCTCATCCCTCTCTACTCGGTCGGCGTCTTCGTCTGCTTCACGCTCTCCCAGGCCGGGATGGTCCGGCACTGGCGGGCGGAGCGCGATCCCGGCTGGTGGTGGCGCGCCGGCGTGAACCTCGTGGGCGGCATCCTGACGCTCGTCGTGCTCCTCGTGGTCGTCAGCCTGAAGTTCACCGAGGGCGCGTGGCTCGTGGTGGTCCTCGTCCCGGCGCTCGTCGCGATGATGCTGTTCATCCATCGCCAGTACGCCGCCAGCTCCCGGCAGCTCGCCCTGCGACCCGACCAGGTGATCGCCCCGCCGCGCCGCGCGGAACGTGTCGTCGTGCCGATCGCGGGCCTCAACCGTGCCGTGGTGCAGGCGGTGAACGTGGGACGGTCGATCAGCCCGGATGTCCGCGCGGTCCTCGTCTCCGACGAGCCGGACGTCGCGGAGCACGTGCGCGCGGAGTGGGAGCATCGGATGCCGGGCGTCCCGCTCGTCGTGGTCGAGTCCCCGTACCGCGCGCTGACCGGTCCGCTGCTCGCCTACCTCGACGTGCTGGACCAGGCCTGGCCGCCCGACGAGGAAGCGCCGGTCACCTTCGTCGTCATCCCGGAGTACGTGGCGCGCCACTGGTGGGAGCGGATCCTCTACAACCAGTCCTCGTCGGACGTCCGGCGCGCGCTGATCGGGCGCCCCGACACCGTCGTGACGAACGTCCCGTACCGCCGGGAGGAGCCGGATGCGTTCGAGCGACAGCCCGAGGCGGTCGAGACGTGATCGCTCCCGCCGCGCCCGCGGGCCGGTGGTATCGTGACGCCGCCGACCGCCGCTGGAGCCTCCACGCGCGCCCCGTCGGTCCCGCCCAGGAGCCCCCCGGCACCCACCCGTGAACGACTCGCCCCGCCCCGCCCTTCGGCGGATCGTCCTGGCGCTCAACGGCGCCCCCACCGACCGTCTCGTCGTCTCCTACGCCGCCTCGCTCGGCAAGCCCGCGAAGGCGGAGCTCGTCGCGCTCCATGTCGTGGAGATCGACTGGACCCTCCCGCTCGACGGCAGCGTGTCCGGCCTCACCGAGGAGGCGCAGCGCGTCCTCGACATCGCCGAGGCCGATGCCGAGCACCTCGGCGTACGGCTGGAGCCCGTGCTCCTGAAGGCCCGCAACGTCGGAGCGGCGATCGTGGACGAGGCGGCGTCGCAGGAGGCGGACCTGCTGGTGCTCGGCCTGCCCTACCGGAAGAAGTTCGGCGGCGACTTCGTCATGGGGTCGACGGTCCCGTACGTCTTCAAGAACGCGCCGTGCACCGTCTGGGTGGTGCGCGAGCCCATGCCCCAGGAGGGAGCATGAGAGCAGTCATCGTCGGCTGCGGCCGGGTGGGCGCCAGCCTCGCGGCGTCGCTCGACCGGGCCGGACACCACGTCCTCATCCTCGACATCGCGACGTCCGCGTTCGACCGGCTCCCCACGACGTTCTCGGGGGAGGCCGTCCGTGGCGACGGCACGGACGAGGACACGCTCGTGCGCGCGGGCGCGCAGGGGGCCGACGCCTTCTTCGCCCTCACCGAGGGCGACAACCGCAACATCATGGCCGCCCAGGTCGCGCGCGAGTCGCTCGAGATCGGGGTGGTCGTCGCGAAGATCAACGACCCTGTCCGTGCGCGTGCGTACGCGGATCTCGGCGTCGCGACGCTCTGTCGGACGACGCTGATGACGGACACGCTCCTCGGGTTCCTCGGCTTCACCGGCTCGGGCGACCCGCCGATCCACCACGCGAAGGAGCACGCCCACCCGGCCGAGGCGACGACGGGATCCGGTCCCGCCGAGCCCGCTCCCGGGATCGCCCGCACGGTCGGGGAGGTCTGAGCCGTGTTCGTCATCGTCGTCGGCGGCGGCAAGGTCGGCTACTACCTGACCCGGGAGCTCATCGGGGCCGGTCACGAGGTCGTCCTGCTCGAGAAGACGCGGGCCCGCGCCGTGCAGATCTCCGACGAGATCGGCTCGGTCGTCCTCTCCCGGGACGGCACCGAAGGCTCGGCGCTCGCCGAGGCCGGGGCGAACCGCGCGGACATCGTCGCCGCGGTCACCGGGGATGACGAGGACAACCTCGTCATCTGCCAGATGGCCAAGCACCACTTCTCCGTCAAGCGGACGATCGCCCGCGTCAACAACCCGAAGAACGAGCTGCTGTTCCGGCACCTGGGCGTGGACGAGATCATCAGCCCCACGCGGATGATCCTCGGGGCGATCGAGCAGGACATCCCGGTCCACGAGCTCCTGCACCTGGCGGACCTCGGGAGCGGCGACCTCGAGCTGATCGAGGCTCTCCTGACCGACGAGTCGCCGGCGATCGGGCGGACCTCGGGTGAGCTGCCGATGCCGGAGGGGTGCACGCTCTTCGCCTACATCCGCGACGGCAAGGCGCTGCAGGTCCGGCCCGAGACGCAGTTCCGCGGCGGCGACAAGGTGATCGTCATCGGCCGGCGCGAGTGCGAGGACGCGCTGCGGGGCACGCTGATCGGCGACGAGGAGGAGACGGCGGCCATCTGATCGGCCGCGGGGGGCCGGCGCGGCGGGCGCCGGGCCGCTCCGGGGCGGCGCCGCCGGAGCCAGCCTCCGCCCGGCGCGGGGCCGTTGCGTGCCCTCGCCCCCGACCCGGCCCTCCACCCCCGATGCACTGCCTGCCTTCCGCGATACGTGTCCGCCATATCTCTTGACAGTCTCATTGTCAGGGTTCTACCATGCGCGACGACCGGGTGCGATCGGGGGACGCACCCGGATCCCCGCCGGATCGGGCCCGCATCCCCCGGCAGGAGGACCCGCTGATGACGCTCATCCGTCGGCCCTCGCCGTTCCGGGAGATGGTCACCCTTCGGGACACGATCGACCGTCTCTTCGACGAGAGCCTCCTTCCGCGCCCGCTGCTCGCCACGCAGAGCGAGCTCGGGATGCCGTTCGACATCCGCGTGACGCCCGACGCCGTCGTCGTCGAGGCGGCGCTCCCCGGCGCGAAGCCGGAGGACGTGGAGATCACGGTCACCGGCTCCACGCTCACCATCACCGCCACCACGGCGACCGAGCGCGAGGAGAAGGACCAGGAGTTCCTCCTCCGCGAGATCCGCCGCGGCAGCTTCAGCCGCACGATCGCGCTCCCCGAGGGCCTCCAGCCCGACCGCGCCACCGCCCGCTTCGAGCACGGCCTGCTCACCCTGTCGATCCCCAAGGCCGAGGTCGTGAAGCCGAAGCAGATCCGCATCAGCCCCGCCGTCGATGGCCGCGCCGAGGGTGCCGCGGGTGCCACGGCCGCGCCCGCCGGCTCCGGGACCCGCGAGGCCTGACCGGGTGCACGACGGTCGGCCGCATCGCGACCCGACCCGACCCGTCTACGTGATCAGCGTGGCGGCCGGGATCGTCCAGGCACATCCGCGCACACTGCGGATCTACGAGGACGAGGGTCTCATCCGGCCGGCTCGCACCCCCACGAACATCCGCCTGTACAGCGAGAACGACATCCGGCGCATCCTCTGGATCCGCCACCTCACCCAGGACCGCGGCGTGAACCTCGCCGGGATCCGGATCCTCTTCGAGCTCGAAGAGAGACTGGGGACCCGTATCCTCGAGCGGCTCTACAACGAGTCGTTCGGGCCGGACCCCGAGGCCGTCTGAGCGGCCGCCAGACCACCACCACCCGCATCGAGATCGAACGGGCGGCGGGGACCGGGAGACCGGCCCCGCCGCACCGCACAGGAGGGACCCGGATGGCGAAGACGCCGCCCGAGCCGGACGAGACGAAGGCCACGCCGAGGAAGGGCAGGACGCGCGGCGCGCGCACGCTGCCTCTCGTCGCCCTGCGCGAGACGGTCATCTTCCCGGAGATGATCGTGCCGCTCCAGGTGGGCCGAGAGAAGAGCGTGAACGCGCTCAACGCCGCCGTCGCCGCGGACAGCCTCATCGCACTCGTCACGCAGCGGGAGGCGGAGCGCGAGGACATCACGGACACCGGCGAGCTGTTCGAGATCGGCACGCTCGCGAAGATCGCCCAGGTCGTGCAGCTCCAGGACGGGACCGTCCGCGCGATCGTCCAGGGCCAGGGCCGCATCCGCCTCCTGCGGTTCGCGGGCACGGAACCGTACCTCCTCGCCGAGATCGAGGACGTGGAGGAGAAGACGCCGACCGGCGTCGAGGTGCAGGCCCTCATGCGCTCCATCCAGTCGCAGATGGAGCAGTACATCGCGAACGGCGCCCCGATCCCGCCGGAGGCGGCGGTCGCGGCCCGCAACATCTCCGAGCCCGGCCTGCTCGCCGACATGGTGGCGTACAGCCCGGACATGGACACGGAGCAGCGGATGGAGCTGCCCGCCAGATCGAGATCCTCGAGCTCAAGGGGAAGATCCAGAGCGAGGTCAAGTCCGAGATGGACAAGACCCAGCGGGAGTACATCCTCCGCGAGCAGCTGAAGGCGATCCAGCGCGAGCTGGGCGAGGACGACCCGCAGCAGGCCGAGATCGCGGAGCTGCGCGAGAAGATCGAGGCCGCCGGCATGCCGGAGGAGGTCAAGGCCCGGGCGGTCAAGGAGATCGACCGGATGAGCCGGATCCCCTCGGCCTCGCCGGAGGTCGGCGTCATCCGGACCTACGTGGACTGGCTCATCGGGCTCCCGTGGAACGTCGCCACGGACGACCGCCTGGACATCAAGGAGGCCGCCAAGATCCTCGACGAGGACCACCACGGACTGGAGAAGGTCAAGGACCGCATCCTCGAGTACCTCGCGGTCCGCGCCCTCGCCTCCACCATCCGCAGCCCCATCCTCTGCTTCGTCGGCCCGCCCGGCGTCGGCAAGACGTCGCTGGGCCGGAGCGTCGCGCGCGCCATGGGGCGCAAGTTCGTCCGGATGAGCCTGGGCGGCGTCCACGACGAGGCGGAGATCCGCGGGCACCGCCGGACGTACATCGGCGCCCTCCCTGGTCGGGTGATCCAGAGCATCAAGACGGCGGGCTCGAACAACCCGGTCTTCATGCTCGACGAGGTGGACAAGCTGGGGATGGACTTCCGGGGCGACCCGTCGTCCGCCCTGCTCGAGGTGCTCGACCCCGAGCAGAACTTCAGCTTCCAGGACAACTACCTCGAGGTGCCCTTCGACCTCTCGAAGGTGCTCTTCATCGCGACCGCGAACCTGCTCGACCCCATCCCCGCGCCCCTGCGCGACCGGATGGAGATCATCTACCTGCCCGGCTACACGCAGGCGGAGAAGGCCGCGATCGCCCGTCGGTTCCTCATCCCCAAGCAGATGACCAATCACGGCCTCTCCGAGAAGAACATCGAGATCACCGACGAGGCGCTCACGGAGCTCGTCCAGGCGTACACGCACGAGGCCGGCGTCCGGAACCTCGAGCGGGAGATCGCGAACGTCATGCGCAAGGTCGCCCGCGGCGTCGCCGAGGGGAAGAAGCGCAGGGTGGTCGTCGAGAAGAAGAAGCTGCTCGAGTTCCTCGGCCCGCCGCGCTTCGAGTACGGCGAGCTGGAGGCGGAGGACCAGGTCGGCGCGGCCACGGGCCTCGTCGTCACCGAGGTCGGCGGGGACGTGGTCTCCGTCGAGGTGACGAAGATGGAGGGCAAGGAGGACTTCATCCTCACCGGCCAGCTCGGCGACGTCATGCGCGAGTCCGCGCGCGCCGCGCTCAGCTGGATCCGCGCGCACGCGTCCGACCTGGGCATCGAGCGCGAGGTCTTCGAGCGCAACACCCTGCACATCCACGTGCCGGCCGGCGCGACGCCCAAGGACGGCCCGTCGGCGGGCATCACCCTCGCGACGGCGATGGTCAGCGCCCTCACGGGCATCCCCGTCCGCAAGGACGTGGCGATGACCGGCGAGATCACGCTCCGCGGCCGGGTGCTGCCGATCGGCGGCCTCAAGAGCAAGATCCTCGCCGCGCACATGTCCGGCGCCGCGACGGTCATCCTCCCGAAGAAGAACGAGAAGGATCTCCGCGACGTCCCCGAGGAGATCCGCAAGCAGATGAAGCTCGTGCTGGTGGAGACCATGGACCAGGTGCTGGAGCACGCGCTCCGGCGCCGGCCCCGGCCGCTGCCCACGGGCCCGGTCGGGCCGGCCCGCAAGGCCCAGGCGCCGAAGCCGGAGGGCGAGGCCACGCCGCGCCGTCGCTCCGACTACCCGCCCGCCGAGCAGCCGCCCGCGATCGTGAGCGGCCACTGACGGCGCACGCCGGCGCCCGGGGCGTCCGCCCCGGGCGCCGCGCCGCCGGCCGCGAGGACGGGTGAGCGTGGAGTTCCGCGACTACTACGAGACCCTCGGCATCCCGAGGACGGCGACCCAGGCCGAGATCAAGAAGGCCTTCCGCAAGCTCGCCCGCCAGAACCATCCGGACGTCAAGCCCGGCGATGCGGCCGCCGAGGCCAGGTTCAAGGCGGTCAACGAGGCGAACGAGGTCCTCTCGGATCCCGGCAAGCGCAAGCGGTACGACGAGCTCGGCGCGCACTGGGACCGCTACGGCGGAAGCCCGGGGCCGGGCGGCGCCGGCGCGGGGGCCGACCCGTTCGGGCCGGGCGGGCCCTTCGCGGGCTACGCGCGCGGCGGCGCCGGGGCGGGTCCCGGCGGCGTCCGCTACGAGTTCCGGACGGTCGGGGCCGACGACCCCGGTTTCTCCGACTTCTTCCGCATGTTCTTCGGCGGCGGCACGGCCGGGGTGTCCGACCTCGACGCGATGGGCGGCGGCGCCGCCGGCGGGACAGGCACCGGCCGGCGGTCGTCCGGGGCGCGGGCGGCCGGGTCGGGCGGCGCCGACGGCCACGCCTCGGGCGCCCACGGCGCGACGGGCCGGGGTCGGGCCGGGCGCCTCGCGCCGGTCGAGGCCCGCGTCGAGGTCTCGCTCGAGGAGGCGGCGGCGGGGACGACCCGCATCGTCGAGGTGGACGGCTCCCGTCTCGAGGTCAAGATCCCGCGAGGGGTCGATACCGGCAGCCGCGTCCGCCTCCGCGGCAAGGGGGGCGACGGCCGCGACCTCGTGCTGGTGCTGCGCGTCCCGCCGCACCGCGTGTTCACGCGGACCGGCGCGGACCTCTCACGCGACCTCCCCGTCACGCTCCGCGAGGCGCTGCTGGGCGCCGAGGTCCCGGTCGCGACCCTCGACGGACGCGTCCTCCTCACGATCCCCGCCGGCACGCAGAACGGGCGGACGATCCGCCTGAAGGGCAAGGGGATGCCCGTCCTCTCGAAGGACGACCGCGGCGACCTGCTCGTGAAGGTCCGGGTCGTCCTCCCCGCCGCGCTCTCGGACGAGGCGAGGTCCGCAGCCGCCCGGTTCCTCGACCTCGCCGGCCAGCCCGATCCACGGGGCGGCTGAACGCCCCGGCGCCTCCACGCCACCGTCCCGGGCCGGCCCGCACCGCCGCCACCGAAAGGAACCCGCACCACACGATGAACCTCGACCGCTTCACCCAGAAGGCCCAGGAGGCGATCCTCGGCGCCCAGCGGCTCGCCGCCGAGCTCCAGAGCCCCGTGCTCGACGCCGAGCACATCCTTGCCGCGCTGCTCGCGGACCCGGACGGGATCCCCGCCCGGACGCTGCATCGGATCGGCGTGGACGTCCCCGCGCTCCGCGACGAGGCGGCGGGGGTCCTCGCCCGCCGTGCGAAGACGGCGGGCGGCTCGCTCTCGCTGGGTCCCAGGGCCCAGCGCGCCCTCGAGAAGGCCGGCGACGAGGCGCGCCGCCTCCAGGACGACTACATCAGCACCGAGCACCTGCTGCTCGGCTGCGTGGAGGCGGGCGGGGACGCGCAGGGCCTCCTGGAGCGCGCCGGCGCGGGCCGCGAGGCCATCCTCACCGCGCTCTCCAGCGTGCGCGGCGGCCAGCGGGTGACGAGCCAGACGCCGGAGGGGACGTACGAGGCGCTCGAGAAGTACGGGCGCGACCTCACGCGCGAGGCCCGCGCCGGCGCGCTCGACCCGGTGATCGGCCGGGACGAGGAGATCCGGCGCGTGATCCAGGTGCTCTCGCGGAGGACCAAGAACAACCCGGTCCTCATCGGCGAGCCGGGCGTGGGCAAGACGGCGATCGTCGAGGGGCTCGCCCAGCGGATCGTCCGCGGCGACGTGCCGGAGACGCTGAAGGACAAGAAGGTCGTCGCTCTCGACCTCGGCGCGATGATCGCGGGTGCCAAGTACCGCGGCGAGTTCGAGGAGCGCCTGAAGGCCGTCCTGAAGGAGATCCGCGACGCCGAGGGGCGGATCATCCTCTTCATCGACGAGCTGCACACCGTCGTCGGGGCTGGGGCGGCCGAGGGCGCGATGGACGCGTCGAACCTCCTCAAGCCGATGCTCGCGCGCGGCGAGCTGCACACGATCGGCGCCACGACGCTCGACGAGTACCGGAAGCACATCGAGAAGGACGCCGCGCTGGAACGGCGCTTCCAGCCGGTCGTCGTGGACCAGCCGACCGTCGAGGAGACGATCAGCATCCTCCGCGGCCTGCGCGAGCGGTACGAGCTGCACCACGGCGTCCGCATCACGGACTCCGCGCTCGTGGCGGCCGCGACCCTGTCCAACCGCTACATCACCGAGCGTTTCCTGCCGGACAAGGCGATCGACCTGGTGGACGAAGCGGCGAGCCGCCTGCGGATGGAGATCGACTCGATGCCGGTGGAGCTCGACGAGCTGGAGCGCCGGCGCGTCCAGCTGGAGATCGAGCGCGAGGCCCTCCGAAAGGAGAAGGACGAGGCCTCGAAGGCGCGCCTCGGCGCCCTGGAGAAGGAGCTCGCCGAGCTCTCCGAGGAGGCCGGCGCGATGAAGCAGCGCTGGGAATCGGAGAAGGAGGCGATCGCCGCCCTGCGCGAGACGAAGGGCGAGATCGAATCGGTCGCGCATCGGATCGAGACGGCGGAACGCGAGGCCGACTTCGGGACCGCGGCGCAGCTCAAGTACGGCACGCTCCCCGCCCTCCAGGAGAAGCTCCGCGCGCAGGAGGCGGCGATGGCCGTGGCCGATGGTGCGTCGCACCTCCTGAAGGAGGAGGTGGGGGCGGACGACATCGCCGGGATCGTCTCGTCGTGGACCGGCGTCCCCGTGACGCGCCTCATGGAAGGCGAGATGCAGAAGCTCGTCCACATGGAGGAGCGCCTGCACGCGCGGGTCGTCGGCCAGGACGAGGCGATCGAGGCCGTCTCGGACGCCGTGCGCCGGGCTCGCGCCGGCCTGAAGGACCCGCGCCGGCCCATCGGCTCCTTCCTGTTCCTCGGCCCCACCGGCGTCGGCAAGACCGAGCTCGCCCGGGCCCTGGCGGAGTTCCTCTTCGACGACGACTCGGCCATGGTCCGCGTGGACATGAGCGAGTACATGGAGAAGTTCTCCGTCTCGCGCCTCGTCGGTGCCCCGCCCGGGTACGTCGGCTACGAGGAGGGCGGCCAGCTGACCGAGGCGGTGCGACGCCGGCCGTACCAGGTCGTCCTCCTCGACGAGATCGAGAAGGCGCACCCGGACGTCTTCAACATCCTCCTCCAGGTGCTCGACGACGGACGGCTGACCGACGGCCAGGGACGCACGGTGGACTTCAAGAACACCGTGGTGATCATGACCAGCAACGTCGGAAGCCAGTTCATCGCGGCGTTCACCGGCCGCGGCGAGGGCGAGGACGCCGACGCGTACGACCGGATGAAGACGCAGGTGATCGAGTCGCTCCGCGCGCAGTTCCGCCCCGAGTTCCTCAACCGCGTGGACGAGGTCATCGTCTTCCACGCGCTCTCCGAGGCGGACCTGGCGGCGATCGTGGACCTCCTGGTGGCCGACCTCCAGCGTCGGCTGACGGATCGAGAGCTGACGCTCGAGCTCACGCCGGCGGCGCGCGGCCTCATCGCCCGGGAGGGCCACGACCCCGCGTACGGGGCGCGCCCCCTCAAGCGGACGATCCAGCGCATCGTGGAGAACCCGCTCGCGCGGGCCCTCCTCGAGGGGAGGTTCGGGCCCGGCGACACCATCGTCGCCGACGCCGACCCGATGGGCGCGACGCTCGTCTTCCGGTCCGGCGACGAGACGGTCGTGCACGACGCCGGCGACCGGCGTGACGCCCGGGGCGGGCGGCAGCCGGCGACGGGCCCGGGGCGATCGCAGCTGGAGCTGCCCGACACGGAGGACCGCCCCAGGCGCGACCTGCCGAACTAGGCGAGGCGAGGCGAGGCGCGGCCGCCCACCCGCCCGCGCCGCCGAGGCGCCGCGTGGGCGGCCCCATCCGGTCGCGTCCTCCGACCCCGGTCGCGCCCCCTGCGCGTTCCCGCGATTTGGGCGACACTCCGCCTCGAGCGTCTCACCGGACGCCCGTCGCCCGCAAGGGCCGGGCCGACGGGCGGACCTCGGCGGGCCCGTGCAGCCCGTGCGACCCCGACGCCGTCCCGACGTCGGGGTCGCCTCGCGTCCGGCCCCCGGCGAGGCCCGGGAGTACCCTCCGCGGATGGACATCGACGACGCCCGCGCCCGCCTGGCGGATCTCCCGCGGGAGCTGCCGATGGCCGGCTCCCTGCCTCCGCCGCCACCCGCCATCACGGCCATCCGCGTGGACGACATCCCGTACGCGGAGCCGGGGCTCGCCGCCGTGCGCCTCGCTGCCGGCCGCCCGTTCCGCGCCGCCGCCGCCCTCGTGCTGATCGTCCCCGGCGCGGCCGGCGAGGCGCGCCTCGTCCTCATGCGGCGGACCGACGACGGCGGTCCCCACGCGCGCCAGATCGCGTGCCCGGGCGGGAGCGTGGAGCCGGGCGACGCGGACGAGGCGGCGGCCGCCCTCCGCGAGGCGGAGGAGGAGGTCGGCCTCGACGCGGCGGCGGCCGGTGTCGAGGTCGTCGGCCGGCTCGAGCGGATCGTCGTCGCCGCCTCGGGGTTCGTCCTGGACCCGTTCGTGGCCGTCGCGGCCCGCGCCCCGCGCCTGGCCGCGAACCCCGTCGAGGTCGGCGCCATCCTCACGCCGCCGCTCGCGGCGTTCCTCCCGGGGGCCCCGATCGTGGAGCGGGAGGAGACGATCCGCGGCGCGCGCATCCGGTACGGCGGCTACCCGGTGGAGGGCGGCGTCGTGTGGGGAGCGACGGCACGCATCCTCGGGCAGCTCGGCGCCGTGATCGGCTCCGCCTGACGGTCGGTCTGACGGCCGGCGACGACAGCCGGGCAGGGAGCACCGCCAAGGGGAGGTGCAGGTCGCGCCAGGGGCTGTGACAAGTGGCCGGTGGGTTCAGGCCGACTTCCCCTGCGCGGATGGCGCCGCCTTGACCCACGCTCCGCGCGCGAGGCCAGCCCCGCGTCCCGATCCGTGCCGGTTCAGCGCCTCCGTCCCCCAGGAAGGACCGATGGTGGATCACGCCCCCGCTACCCCGCGCCTCGATCTCGCCGACCACCTCGGGCTGGCCGCCATCGTCGGAGCCGGTGTCGTGGCTGCGCTCGGGCTCACCGTGCCCGACCTCTATCGAGACCGGCCCATCCTCATCGAGGCGACGCGCGCCGACAACCTCGTCCAGCTCGCGCTCCTGCCGGTCGCCCTCATCGCGTATCTCCGTCGCGGGACGCCGGTCGGCCGTGTCGCCCTGATCGGCATCGAGCTGTACCTCGCATACTTCTTCGGGCTGTACGCCATCGCCGCCGTCGTCGGCTGGGCCACCCTCCTTGAGATCGCGGTCTTCGGGCTCGCCGTCTGGGCGCTCGTGCTCGGGCTCCCCGCAACGGACACGGGGGCCATCGACGCGATCCTCGGTCCCCGCGTCCTGCGCCGAACGACCATCGGGTTCCTCGTCCTCGTCGCCGGCTTCCACATCCCTCTCTGGACCGCCCAGGTCGTGGGATCCGCGGCGTCGGGGGCGCTTCCGGCTGCCCTCGTCTCATTCGGCTGGCTCAACACGCCTGTCTACGCCTTCGACCTCGCGTTCGCACTGCCTCTCGGCCTCGTCGCCGCGGCATTCCTCGCGCGACATGACCAGCGGGGGACGATGCTCGCCCTCGGGTTCGCGTGGTTCAGTGCTCTCCTCGCGCTGGACATGTTCGTCGAGCAGCTCTGGTTCGGCGCGATCGGCGACGCACTCGACCTCTCGCAGGCGCTCCCGTTCGGCATGATCCTCCTCCTGTCCGCGCTCGTGATCGCACCCACCCTCATCCGCCGCCCACATGCCCTCGCGACGCTCGCGGTCGCGGCGACGCACCCGACCGCCCGATGAGCGCCCTGCCCGCCCCGGTGGAGCGCTTCCGGGCCCTGCTGGCCGACCAGCCGGACATCGAGACCGTCCGGATCGAGACCACGGCGTGGATGCGTCGCCCCGGGATGCCGCCGATCCCGCTCGAGATCACGATGGCCCATCGCCTCGGTCAGGCATTCGTCCACGACATCCGGATCGGCCGAAGGCCGGTCGCGTTCCGCTTCGGCCTCGACGCGTTCGTCGACGGTCACGGCGTCGTGCGGATCGGGCCTGCCGTGTCGAGAGGGACCAACTACGACCAGGGTGCGCTCATCGCCATGTGGGGCGAGGCGCTCGGATTCCGCAGTGCCTGGGAGGGACGCGATGACGTCCGCTGGGAGCCCGTGGACGATGACACGGCGATCCTCGCCGTGGCGGGACCGCAGGGCGAGCTCCCGATCACGGTCGCGTTCCACCCCGTGACGGGCCTGCCGAGATCGTGCACGGCGGACCGCCACAAGGGCGACGGGCCCAGGGTGTCGTGGACGGGGACCACGACCGGCTGGCGGCGGATCGACGGGGTCCTGGTGCCGGGTCGGTTCACGGCGCAGTGGGCGGACGAGGACGCACCCTGGATCGAGATCACGACCCGGCACGTGCGAACGAACGTCCCGGTCGACGGGACGATCGCGCTCGGCCGACGCCTGCTCGCCCCCCGCCGGCCGGGGCTTCGGCACGCGCTCACGGACTTCCTGGGCGGGATCCCCTACTTCGTGGTCACGCCCTTCGTCCGGCGCTGGCACCTCCGCTGGGGCGCCACGGCCGCCGAGGTCGCGGCCTCGATGCCCGGCGATGGCCTCGTCCGTCGTGCGCAGTTCGTCGCCACCCGCGCGATCACGATCGACGCCCCGCCCGATCGCGTCTGGCCGTGGATCCGCCAGATCGGCTTCCGGCGCGCCGGCTTCTACGCGTACGATCTCCTCGACAACCTGGGCCACCCGAGCGCGACGGAGATCGTCGAGGAGCTCCAGGATCTCAAGGTCGGCGACTGGATCGCGATGGCGGAGCCCGTGAACGAGGTCACCGCCTTCCGCGTCGAATCCTTCGAGGAGCCCAGCTGGATGGTCTGGCGCAAGCCGGACAGCACGTGGGCCTGGCGACTCGAGCCGCTCGATGCCGGCAGGACCCGGCTCGTGACGCGTCTCGCGTGCCGTTACGAGCTGGATCGCCCGGCGTCGGCAGCCGTCTCGATGGTGCTCATGGAGCTCGGCGACTTCCCGATGATGCGTCACCTCCTGCGTGGGCTGAAGGCGCGCGCAGAGCGCACCAAGTGAGCGGAGCAGGAGAGGGCCTCGGGGCCCGGGACACTGGCTTGCCGCTCGTGGTCCGCCTCGCGCCCGTCGCGATCCTCGCTGTCGGGACGCTCTCCATGTTCGCCCCGCGATGGCTGTGGGAGGGCCGACCGTGACCGTCCCTGCCCTCCACGTACGGGCGCACGGACCCATCGGCGCACGACCCATCGTGTTCCTGCATGGCGTCGGCAACACGGGGGCGATGTGGGACCGGCACGCGGCGGCGTTGGCCGGCTACCGCTGCCTCGCCCCGGACCTTCCGGGGCACGGGAGGAGTCGCGACGTGCCGTGGCAGAGCCGCGCGGAGACGGCACGCCTGATCATCGGACTCCTCGAGGGTCTCGGACGCCCGTCCGCGCTCGTGGGGCTGTCGCTCGGGGGCTCCGTCGTGTTCGCGGTCCTGGAACGAAGGCCCGATCTGGTGGATCACGCGATCGTCGATGGCTGCGCGGCGATCGGGACTCCGCTCGCGCCGTTGATGAAGGCGGGCGTTCGCCTCGTCGCGCCGTTCGTGCGGAGGCCCATGGTCGCGAGGATGATCGCGAGATCCGTCGGGCTGCGCGACGCGGCGGACATCGCCGATCTCGGCGATCAGCTTCGGCAGGTCGAGCCCTCGTCCTTCGCGCGAGCGTTCTCGGACGCCCAGGATGTCCGCATCTCGCCCTCGCTTCTCGCGGCGCCCACGAAGACGCTCCTCGTCGCCGGCGAGAGGGAGATCGCTGCCGTCCGACGATCCGATCGCGAGCTCGCGCAGCGGATGCCGTTCGCGATCGCACGGGTGATGCCCGGGGCTCCTCACGGCTGGCTGGGATCCGCGCTGCGGGTCCACATCGCGATGGTCGCGGCGTGGATCGAGGATGGCGACCTTCCCGCCGTGCTGCAGGTGGACGCCGGCCCGGCGCCGCGCGGGGCGGTTGGCGGGTCCACGGGGGCTGAACACCCGTGATGCCCGTTCCGCCGGTGCCGGCCCCACCTCACCCTCGGGCGGGTCGGTGACGCGGCGTCACGCGTCGTGGCGGGGAGCTTGAGGGGCGCACGTGCGTGGCGGATCCTTCTGATCGGGAAGCCGGACCTAGACCGGCTCGCCCTCGGACGGGTCGTACGCGGGATCCAGGTCGCGGACGAGCTCGCCGTCGGCCGGCGCCCTCCTGCCCGCCTCTGCCGGATCGGGCCCGACCTCGCGGGCCGCGCCCTCCAGCAGCCCCGCGATCGTGGCCGGGTCGGCCGCGCCGAGCTCGACGACGATCGCCCGCATCTCGGACACGTCCGTCCACGCGGCGTGGATCTCGCCGGGCGGCCAGAGGATCGCCTCGCCGGCGCTCACGCGCGTCTGCTCGTCACCGGTGCGCACGAAGCCGCCGCCCTCGATGACGATGAGCCACGTGTGGTTCGGGTTCGCGTGCGGCTGGACCGTGGCCCCGCGCGCGAAGGCCAGCTCGGCGATCGTCCCGCGCGGGCTGCTCTCGATGACGGAGCCGCTCACGCCCTGCGTGCCGGGCGGACCGTCCGGTCGGCGGTGGCCGATCCCGAAGCGGCGGATCTCCATCGGCGCCCGTCGCCTACCGCCGCCGCCGCTTGCCCGAGGACTTGGCGGTCGACTTCCCGGACGCCTTCTTCGTCTGGCGGATCGTGGCGTCCGGGTGCGAGTAGCGGAAGCGGCTCATGTACCGCTGCTTCGCGAGCTGGGCGTCGTACGCGGCGAGGACCGGCGGGAACCGGACGAACCGCACCCACACGAGGACGCCGAGACCGGCCGGGATCGTGGCGATCACGATGATGAAGTCGAAGTGGAAGACCGCGTACACGAGGATCAGCGAGTAGAGGATCACCCCCGTCCAGAGGATCCACTCGTACAGGTCCAGGTACGGCTGGTGGCGCTTCAGCTGGCGCGTCCGGACGACGTACAGGACCACGGTCGCGACGAGCAGCGCGACGGCCGCGATCCACGTGTAGTCGAACAGGTCCGGGAAGTTCGCCTGGTTGAAGGACAGGAACAGGTACTCCCAGGGAGCGAGCGTCACCGAAGGCCTCCATCACGTTCTCGGACCGTGCCGGAGTATGCCACGACCGGACGGTATACTCGCGGCCGATGGCCGCCCGGGAACGCGCCCGCCCGGGGCGGCCCCCCATCGCGAGGGAGGTGGAGAGGTGCGGGCCCTGCTGTCCGTCGCGGACCGCGACGGCATCGTCGAGCTCGGCCGGGAGCTCGTCGCGCTCGGCGTGGACCTCGTCGCGACCGAGGGGACCCGCGACCACCTGCGCGCCCACGGTGTGGAGGCGGCGGAGCTGTCCGAGCTCACCGGGGTCCCGGCTCTCGCCGGCGGGCGCGTCCGCACGCTCCACCCGGCGATCCACGCCGGGATCCTCGCGCGCCGCGACCGGCCGGACGAGCTCACGGAGCTGGAGGAGGCCGGCATCGGCCTCATCGACATCGTCGTCGTGAACCTGCGCCCGTTCGCGCCCCAGGTCGGGTCGCGCGCAGTCCCGATGGAGGAGGCCGTCGGGATGATCGACACGGCCGGCCCCGCGCTCCTCGCCGCGGCGGCCAGGAGCCACTTCGCCGTGGCCGCCGTGCCGCACCCCCGCCACTACCCGACGATCGTGGCGGAGATCCGCGATCGCGGCGTCGTCTCCGCCGAGACGCGCCGGTCGCTCGCCGCCGAGTCGTTCGCGGTCGTCGCCGCCTACCACGCGGAGATCGCGGCCTACCTCAACCGCGTCTCCGGCGAGACGTTCCCGCCGCACATGGCGATCGTCCTCGAGAAGGTGGGCGACCTCCCGTACGGCGAGAACCCGCACCAGTCCGGCGCCGTCTACCGCGAGACGACGCATCGCAACGGCACGCTCGCGGACGCGCGCCGGCTGGGCGGACGCCTGCCCAGCTTCAACGACATGCTCGACCTCGACGCCGCCTGGCGGATCGCGGCCGACTTCGCCGCGCCGACGGCCGTGATCGTCCGCCACACCGACCCGGTCGGCATCGCCTCCGCGGACGACCTCGTGGAGGCATACCGCGCGGCGCTCCAGGTGGACCCCACCTCGTCCTTCGGGAGCATCGTCGGGCTCAACGGCGAGGTGGACGGGCCCACCGCCCGCGAGATCGTCCTCAACCACTTCGAGGCGGTCGTCGCGCCGGGCTACACGGATGCCGCGCTCGCGATCCTCGCGCAGTCGCCCGAGCTCGAGATCCTCGCCGTCCCGCCGAACCCGGTGGACGGCCCGCTCGACTACGGGATCGCCGCACTCGACTTCAAGCGCATCTCCGGCGGCGCGCTGATCGAGACGCGCGACGACGATTCGGACCTCGACCGGAGCCGGATCCGCGTCGTCACTCGCCGGCGGCCGACCCTCGAGGAGCTCACCGACCTGCTCTTCGCGTGGCGTGCCGTGCGCAACGTCCGCTCGAACGCGATCGTCATCGCCCGCAACCTGGTGACGGTGGGGATCGGAGCCGCGCAGGTCAGCCGGCTCGCCGCCGTGGAGCTCGCGGTGCACCGCGCGGGCGACCGGGCACGCAGCGCCGTGCTCGCAAGCGACGCGTACTTCCCGTTCCCCGACGCGATCGCGCTCGCGGCGCAGGCGGGCGTGACGGCCGTGATCCAGCCCGGCGGCTCGATCCGGGACGAGACGGCGATCGAGGTCGCGGACCGCAACCACCTCGCGATGGTCTTCACCGGCCGCCGGCACTTCCGGCACTGATCGCGGGCCCGCGGGATACTCCGCGGGCGACCCATCCCGCCGGAGGAGCCCCCCATGGAGCACCTGCTCGCCCTCGAGATGATCCGCGTCACCGAGGCGGCCGCGGTCGAGGCCGCGCGCCTCATGGGGCGCGGCGACAAGGACGAGGCCGACCGCGCGGCCGTCGAGGCGATGCGCGCCACGATGGACGAGCTCGAGATCGACGGGTCCATCGTCATCGGCGAGGGGGAGCGGGACGAGGCGCCGATGCTCTTCATCGGCGAGTCGGTCGGGAAGGCGCGCGTCATCGGCTGGAAGACGTTCCCCGAGGTGGACATCGCCGTCGACCCCCTCGAGGGGACGAACCTCGTCGCGTACGGCCAGGGCGGGGCGGTCACCGTGCTCGCCGCCTCCGACCGCGGAGGGCTCCTCCACGCGCCCGACACGTACATGGAGAAGCTCTGCGTGGGGCCCGCGGCGGTCGGGAAGGTGGACATCCGCCGGCGGCCGGCGGAGAACCTCGAGGCGATCGCCGC
>JALOOH010000189.1 GCA_025454515.1 Chloroflexota bacterium | reverse complement strand
GCAGGTCACCGCGCAGAACCACGAGGTGACCGTGGACGCGGCGACGCTGCCCGCGGGCAGCGGGTTCGTCGTGAGCCAGGTGAACCTCAACGACGGGTCGGTCGAGGGTCTCCGGCACGCCACCCTGCCGATCGAGACGGTGCAGTACCACCCGGAGGGGGCGCCGGGGCCGCTCGACGCGCTCGCGGTGTTCGATCGCTTCGTCGCGGCGGCGCGCGCGCACGCGGAACGCACGTGAGCGGGCGGGGGCGGCCATGACGGGCGGGGGCGGCCGTGGCCGAGGCGGAGCCCCGCGCGCGGGCGCGCCCGGCAGCGCCTCTCCGGCCTCGGAGCGCACGCGGCCGGCCTCCGTCCTGATCCTCGGCTCGGGCCCGGTCGTCATCGGCCAGGCGGCCGAGTTCGACTACGCGGGCACGCAGGCGTGTCGCGCCCTGCGCGCCGAGGGCGTCCGCACCGTCCTCGTCAACTCCAACCCGGCGACGATCATGACCGACCCGGCCGTCGCCGACGCCGTCTACCTCGAGCCCCTGACGGTCGAGACGATCGAGGCGGTCATCGCGCGCGAGAGGCCGGAGGGCCTGCTCGCCGGCCTCGGCGGCCAGACGGCGCTCAACCTCGCGGTGGAGCTCTCCCGCGCCGGCGTGCTGGAGCGGCACGGCGTCCGGCTGCTCGGCACGCCGCTCGCGGCGATCGAGATGGCGGAGGACCGCGAGCTCTTCCGCGACCTCCTCGACCGGCTGGGCCAGCCGTACGCGCCGTCGGCGATCGTGGAGGGCGCGACGGACGAGGCACGCGGCGCATCCGCCGACGCGGCCCTCGCCGCGATCGGCCTCCCGGCCATCGTCCGCCCGGCCTTCACGCTCGGCGGCACGGGCGGGGGGATCGTCGAGAGCAAGGAGGCGTACCGCGAGCGCGTCCGCGCCGGGCTCCGGGCCAGCCCCATCGGCCAGGTGATGGTCGAGCGCTGCCTCGTCGGCTGGCAGGAGGTCGAGTACGAGGTGATGCGCGACGCCGAGGACACGTGCATCGCCGTCTGCTCGATGGAGAACGTGGATCCGCTCGGCGTCCACACGGGCGACTCGATCGTCGTCGCGCCGGTGCAGACCCTGCCGGACCAGGTCCACCAGCGCCTCCGCAGCGCCGCACTGGCGATCATCCGCGCGCTCGGGGTGGAGGGCGGGTGCAACGTCCAGTTCGCCCTGTCGCCCGACCATGACGAGTACGCGGTCATCGAGGTGAACCCGCGCGTCAGCCGGTCGTCGGCGCTGGCGTCCAAGGCCACGGGGTACCCGATCGCGCGGGTCGCGGCGCAGATCGCGGCCGGCCGCACCCTCGCCGACATCCCGAACGTCGTGACCGGGACGACCGTCGCGGCCTTCGAACCCGCGCTCGACTACGTGGTCGTGAAGCTGCCGCGCTTCCCCTTCGACAAGTTCCCCCGGGCCGACCGGACGCTCGGGAGCCAGATGAAGGCGACCGGCGAGGTCATGGCGATCGACCGGACGTTCGGTGCCGCGCTGAACAAGGCGCTCCGCGGCCTGGAGCAGGCCGGCTCGGGCCCGCTCGCGGAGGAGGCCGCGTGGCAGCCGACGCTCGCCTACCTGGCCGCGGCGATGGGGAGCCCGGAGACGGCGGCGACCGGCGGCGCCGGTGGCCGCGACGGCGCGTCCCGGGCCGCCGGGGCGGGGCCCCTCGACGAGCTCCCCGACGACGAGCCGATCCGCTGGACCGGCGAGGCCGGCGAGGCCTGCGAATCGACGCGCCACGCCGAGCGCGCCGCGGCCCCGGTCGTCCTCCAGCGCTTCCTCGCGCCGTCGGACGACCGCCTGTGGCGGATCCTCGCGCTGCTGCGGCGCGGGGTCCTCCAGGCGGACGTCGGCGCGGCGACAGGCATCGCCGACTGGTTCCTCGCGGAGATCGGGCGGCTGGTCGCGCTCGAGGCGCGCGTCCGCGCGCTCGGGGCCGGCCTCGCGGACGCGCACGACCCCGAGGCGGCGACCCTCCTCGCGACCGTCAAGCGCGCGGCGTTCGGCGACCGCGACCTCGCGCTCCTCGCGGGCGTGGAGCCGGCGGCGATCGCGGCCGCGCGTCGCGCCCTCGGCCTCGCGCCCGGGTACGCGATGGTGGACACGTGCGCCGCGGAGTTCGCCGCCGAGACGCCGTATTTCTACGCCACGTACGCGGCGGCCGGCTCGCCGCCGGAAGCCGCGCCGGTCCCGCGGCCGGCCGCTCTCGTCATCGGATCCGGTCCCGTCCGGATCGGGCAGGGGATCGAGTTCGACTACTGCGCGGTGCACGCCGCCGAGACGCTGCGCCGGGCCGGCTGGTCCGCGGTCCTCGTGAACTCCAACCCGGAAACGGTCTCGACCGACTTCGACGCGTCCACGCGACTGTACTTCGAGCCGCTCGACCCCGAGTCGGTCGCGGACGTCGTCGCGGCCGAGGCGCGGGACGGGTCGGGGCCGCTCCCGGCGCTCGTGCAGTTCGGGGGCCAGACGCCGCTGAACCTTGCCGCGCCGCTGGCGGCGGCCGGGGTGCCGCTGCTCGGGGCCGACCTGGAGGCGATCGACCAGGCGGAGGAGCGGACGCGGTTCGCCGCCCTGCTCGACCGGCTGGGGATCCCGCAGCCCGAGGGCGGGATGGCGCACTCGGTGGACGAGGCGCTCACGATCGCGGACCGCATCGGCTACCCGGTGATCGTCCGGCCGTCGTTCGTCATCGGCGGTCTCGCCATCGACTTCAGCTACTCGCCCGACGACCTCGTCCGCCAGCTCGCTGCTGCGACGGTCGTGGACCCCGACCGGCCGGTGCGGATCGACCGCTACCTCGAGGGGACCGAGGTGGACGTGGACGCGATCTCCGACGGCGAGTCCGTGCTCATCCCCGGGATGCTCGAGCACCTCGAGCGCGCCGGCGTGCACTCCGGCGACTCGATCGGCATCTTCCCGCCGCACGCGGTGAGCGACGCCGACCAGGGGATCATCGCCGCCACGATGTCCCGCGTCGTCCGTGCGCTGGGCGCCCGCGGCCTCGTGAACGCCCAGTTCATCGTTCGCGACGACGGCGTCTACCTGATCGAGGTGAACCCCCGCGCGAGCCGGACGGTCCCGTTCCTCTCGAAGGTGACGGGCGTGCCGATGGTCGAGCTCGCCGTGAAGGTGGCGATGGGCGCGACGCTCGCCGAGCTCGGCTGGGGCGACGGACCCCTCCCGGCACCGGGCTTCTTCGCGGTGAAGGCGCCCGCGTTCTCCACCGCGAAGCTCCGCGGCGTCGATCCGTCGGTGGGGCCGGGGATGCAGTCCACCGGCGAGGTCATCGGGATCCACGAGGACCTCCGGGTCGCGATCGCGAAGTCTCTCACCGGCGCCGCGCTCGTCCCGCCGCACCCACTGCCGGGGCGGGACATCGCGATCGTCTCGATCGCGGACCGCGACAAGGCGCTCGTCCCGCGGATCGGGACCGCGCTCCTCCGGGCCGGGTACAGGATCGCGGCGACGCCGGGGACGCGCGAGACGCTCGCTCTTGCGGGCATCGACGCCGACCCCGTCGCGAAGCTCGGCGCGGGCGCCGAGGCGGAAGGGACGCCGATCCTCGAGGCGATCGCCTCGGGGCGGACGGGCCTCGTCGTGAACACGCCGACCCCGCGCTCGGGCGCCGTCCGGGACGCAGCGGAGATCCGGCTGGGCACGGTCGCCGAGGGGATCCTGTGCCTCACGGCCGCCGAGACCGCGGTCGCCGCGGTCGAGGCGCTGGACCCCGACCTGGCCGGCCGGCTCGCGGAGGTGCGGCCGCTCACCGACCGGGTCCCCGAGGCGGGCAAACCGCGGCGGCCTCCGGCGCGAACGGACGGGTGAGGACGGCGCTGCCCGCCCCGCTGCCATGGTTCGACGAGGAGTCACGCACCGATGACGACGATCCGGATGGTCGACGAGCCCGGGACCTCCGCCTACCGCGCGGGCGCATGCAACATCGGGCCGGCCGAGATCCGGCGGCGCCGGGACGCGGGGATCGCCGCAACGGTCGCGACGGTCGCCCTCGCCGTCGTGCTCGTCGCGATCGACGCGCCGACGTGGGCGCGCCTGCTCGTGTTCTTCCCCGCGACGGGCGCCGCGGTCGGCTTCCTCCAGGCCCGCTTCCGCTTCTGCGCCGCCTACGCGATGCAGGGTGTCCGCAACTTCGGGCCGCTCGGGGGCACCGAGAGCGTCGCCGATTCTGCGGACCACCGCGCGGACCTGCG
>JALOOH010000044.1 GCA_025454515.1 Chloroflexota bacterium | reverse complement strand
GCACGATCGCACGCGACGGGGATGTTCCAGACGATCGCGATCCGCAGCAGCGCCTTCACATCTGGATCGTGGGGTTGCGGCTCGAGCGGATCCCAGAAGAAGACGAGGAAGTCGATCTCGCCCTCCGCGATCAGCGCGCCGATCTGCTGGTCGCCGCCGAGCGGCCCGCTCCGGAGCTTGCGGATCCCCACGCCGAGCGACTCCTCGAGCAGGGTGCCCGTGGTTCCGGTGGCGACGAGGTCGTGACGGAGGAGGAGCGCCCTGTTGAAGGTCGCCCACTCGATGAGGTCGCGCTTCTTGTTGTCGTGCGCGACGAGGCCGATCGTCTTGCGCCGTGGCGTCGTCTCGATCATGTCCCGCACCTCCAGCTCCCGGCAGGGTGACACGCCCGCGTTCACGGGGCCGGCGTCGTCCCGTCAACGATCGTCCGGGCGAGAATCCAGAGGAACCGCGCCGGCCCCTCGGGCTCCTGGACGGACGTCTCGCGGATCGAGACGGGCGCCCAGCCCAGGTCGCGAACCAGGTCGCGATAGGCCTGCGCCCCGAGGCTGCTGAAGAACATCCGCACGCCGAGCCACTCGCCGGTCCAGCCCTCCTCCTCGGCCGCCGGGAGCGAGGCGAGGAGGAGTCCGCCGGGACGGAGCCAGCGACCCAGCTTCAGGAACAGCCGGCGATGCTCAGCGCGTGCGACGTGCCCGAGCGAGTAGAGGGCGATCACGCCGTCGAACCGGCCGGCGGGGAACTCCACCGCCGTCACGTCGCCCGCGATGATCTCTGCCGACGGGACGTTGCGACGGGCCGCCGATGCCTGCACCGGCGAGATGTCGATCCCGGTCACGTCCCGCGATCGCTCCGCCAGGCGTCGCGTCCACGGGACGCCGGAGCCACAGCCCACGTCCAGGACCGCCGCTCCCGCCGGGAGCAGGTCGAGGAAGGCCCCGAACAGCCGGTCGCGCTCCGGATCGACGATCCGGCCGCTCCACTCGTCGAACGACCGGCCGAGAGCGTCGTAGCCGGCGGCGACGACCGCCCTCCCGTCATCGCCCATGCTCGCCTCCCTCCGCTCGCCCCGACCGTGACCGGCCATCCCGACCGTGACCCGCCGATCCCGGCCGCGTGGCCGTCCCGCGGCCTTCCACCCGGTATGCTCGGCCCCATGACCGACGTCCGCGTGCGCATCGCGCCGAGCCCCACCGGCCCGCTCCACATCGGGACCGCGAGGACCGCGCTCTTCAACCACCTCTACGCCCGCCACATGGGCGGCACCTTCATCCTCCGGCTCGAGGATACCGACGTCGCCCGGTCGACCGAGGCGTTCGAGCGCGACATCCTCGACGGCCTGCACGGGCTCGGGCTCGAGTGGGACGAGGGGCCCGGCGTCGCCGGGCGCGACGAACGGGGGCCGTACGGCCCGTACCGCCAGATGGCGCGCCTCCCGCTCTACGCGGCGGCGGCCGAGCGACTGCTCGCGGCCGACCTCGCCTACCGCTGCTACTGCACCCCGGATGACCTCGAGGCGGAGCGGAAGCGACAGGATGCCGCCGGCGAGCCGTCGCGGTATCCGGGCACGTGCGCCGCGCTGGGGCCGGCGGAGCGGGCGGCGCTCGAGGCACAGGGCCGGAGCTCCGCGCTGCGCTTCCGCGTCACGCCCGGCGTCGTGGCGTTCGACGACATCGTCCGCGGCCACGTCGAGATCGACACGTCCGCCCTCGGCGGCGACTTCGTCATCGTCCGGGCGGACGGCACCCCGCTGTACCACTTCACGGTCGTCGTCGACGACGCCGAGATGGCGATCACCCATGTGATCCGCGGCGAGGACCACCTGTCGAACACCCCGAAGCACATCCTGCTGTTCCGCGCGCTGGGCCACCAGGTGCCGGCGTTCGCCCACCTCCCGCTCATCCTCAATCCCGACCGGACGAAGATGAGCAAGCGGAAGAGCCAGACGGCGGTGGACGACTACGTCGCCCAGGGGTTCATCCGCGAGGCGCTCGTGAACTACCTCGCTCTCCTCGGCTGGTCCACCGGGACGGAGGAGGAGATCCTCGCGCTCGACGAGATCGTCGCCCGGTTCGACCTCTCGGCCGTGAACCGCGCGGGGGCCGTCTTCGACCGCGAACGGCTCGAGTGGATGAACGGGCAGTGGATCCGGCGACTCGATCCTGACGACCTCGCCGACCGGCTGCTCCCGTTCCTCGACGCCGACCGGATCCTCGGGCGGATCGACCGGCTCCCGTCGCACGACGAGGTCCGGGCGATCGTCCCGCTCGTGCAGGAGCGGCTCCCGACGCTCGGCGCGATCGGCGACGTCGCCGGCTTCCTCTTCGTCGCGCAGCCCGCGGTGGATCCCGCGCTGGTCGTCCCGAAGCGATGGGACACGGCCACGACGGCGGACGGCCTGGAGGCAGCGCGAGCCGCGATCGAGGCGAACGGGGAGGTGGCGTTCGACGCTGAGGGGCTCGAGGCGACGCTCCGGGCGCTCGCGGAGGTTCGCGGCTGGAAGGCGGGCGACCTCTTCATGGCGATCCGCGTCGCCGTCACGGGCCGCACCGCCACGCCCCCGCTCTTCGAGACGCTCGTCGCGCTGGGGTTCGGGCGGACGCTCGCACGGCTCGTCCGGGCGCGGGATCTCGTCCGTGAGCTCGACGCACCCGCCTGACCGGGGCAGCAGAGGCGGCTGAGCCTCCCGGCCCGCCCGTTTCCTGCGTTAACGTCGACGTAGCGTTAACGCGTCGTTGACCGGGTGCCCGCACGATGCAGCCGATGAGTCGCTCGATCCTCGTCGTCGACGACGAGCAGACGGTCCGGGAGACGGTGGGCGAGACCCTCGAGGCCGAGGGGTTCCACGTCACGCTCGCAGCGGACGGCCGCGAGGCCCTCGAGCGATTCCGCGCCGACCGTCCCGACCTCATCCTCCTCGACCTCATGCTCCCCGAGCTCTCGGGCGTCGAGGTCTGCCGGATCGTCCGCGCAGAGGCCGATGTCCCGATCATCATGCTCACCGCGAAGGGCGGCGAGGTCGACAAGGTCGTCGGGCTCGAGCTCGGCGCCGACGACTACGTGACCAAGCCGTTCAGCCTGCGTGAGCTCGTGGCGCGCGTCCGCGCCGTCTTCCGCCGGTCGGACCTGCGCAGCATCTCCGAGCGCCCGGCGCCGCTGGTGGACCTGGGGACCGTCCAGGTGGACCTCGCGGGCCACCGCATCCTGCGCGGTGGCGTCGAGGTCCCGGTCAAGCCGAAGGTCTTCGAGGTGGTGGCGTTCCTCGTGCGGCACCCCGGCCAGGTCTTCACGCGAGAGCAGCTCCTCGAGCGCGTCTGGGGCTACGACTATGCCGGCGAGACCCGCACGGTGGACGTGCACGTCCACTGGGCGCGGAGTGCGATCGAGGCGGACCCGGCGAACCCCGTCCTGCTCCAGACGGTGCGTGGCGTCGGCTACGTCCTGCGGCGCCCCGCCTGACGACGGACGAGACTTCACGCGCGGTTCATCGCACGTTGACCAGTGCGGCGCACCGTGGCCGCATGGCACGCACGACGCTCGCCTCGCTCCCGCGGTCCCCTCGTCGCCGACTCACGCACCGACCCGGGACGCCCCGCGGCGCCATCCTCCGGCTCTCCGCGCTGGCGGGCGCGCTGTCGCGTCTCGACGCCGAAGGCCGCCGCGAGGCCGGATGGTCTGTCCAGCCGGCCGACCACGACGTCTCGACGATCCTGGGGCACCTCGTCCCGATCCGCTCCCGCGCGGCGCTCGCCGCCTCGTACGCCCGCGAGGGACGCCACATCCTCGACCCCGAGCGGACCGCCGGATCGGCCGAAGGTGGACGGGGCGGGACCGTCGACGCGCTCGACCTCGCCTACGCCCTCCGGTGGATCGAGCTGGAGGACGGGCGACTCCGCGCATGACCCGCGGGCCGCCCGTGCCCGCGACGCGGCTCGCCTCAGGCCGACTTCGCGACGATCTTCTCGATGACCTCGCAGGCGTCCTCTGCCGCGTCGATCGCATTCTCGAGGTCGATGTAGATGTCGCGCCACTTGATGACGTTCATCGGGTCAGGGTCGTTCTGGAAGAGGCGCGCCACCGCCGCCCGCGACAGGCCGTCGGCCTCGTTCTCCAGGTCGTGGATCGCCTTGAGGTGAGGCTCCAGGCCCTTGAGCGTCTCCAGCTTCCCGACGGCCTCGTTGAGCTGGTTCGCCTGGGCGGAGAGGATGCCCGCGAGGCGTCGCGCATCGTCGGTCGTGGACTCGACACCGTAGATGATGAAGGTCTCCGCGACCTCCTGGATCAGGTCCACGACATCGTCGATCCGGTTCACCAGGTCGTGGATGTCCTCGCGATCGAACGGCGTGATGAACGCGCGGTCCAGCCGGATCTCCACCTCCCGGTCGATCTCGTCGCCGCGGTGTTCGAGAGCCCGGATCTCGGCGACCCGCTCCTCGAGGCGGTCGTAGACGCCGATCATGTCCTCGAGCTTGTGGGCGGCCTCGAGCATGTTCCGGGCGTCCTCGACGAAGAGTTCCTGGAACTTCTCGTCCTTCGGGATGATCCTCACCATCGTCGTCTCCTCTCGGGGCCCGCCGGTCGCGGGGAGCGCGCGACGTCGTCGCGCGGGTTCGTCACTGGATGCCGAGCGCGTCGAGGACCCACCAGGCTGCCGCTCCGATGAGGGCGGCCATGGGGAGCGTGAGGACCCATGCGGTGAGGATGTCGCGGGCGACGCCCCAGCGGACGTGCTTCACGCCCTTGCTCGTGCCGACGCCCATGATCGCGCTGGAGATGACCTGCGTTGTGGAGACCGGCATCCCGAGCTGGGCGGCTCCGAGGATGATCGTCGCCCCGGTCGTCTCGGCCGCGAACCCGTGCACGGGCTCGAGGTCCACGACCTTCTGACCCATCGTCTTCATGATCCGCCAGCCGCCCACGGCGGTCCCCAGGCTGAGTGCCGAGGCGGCCACGAGGATCACCCACGTGGGGACGGTGTTCGTGTCGATGACCCCGGCCGAGAAGAGCGCGAGCGTGATGATGCCCATCGTCTTCTGCGCGTCGTTCGAGCCGTGGGCGAAGGCCATGAACCCGGCGGAGAAGACCTGCAGCTTCCGGAACCGGCCGGCGAGGACCTTCCGTGTCGCTCGCCGGAAGATCCAGAGCAGCAGGACCATGAACCCGAAGCCGATGGCGAAGCCGAGCATCGGCGACGTGACGAGCGGGACGATGACCTTCCCGATGATCCCCGAGGTCAGGTCGCCCCACTTGAGCTGGCTCCACCCGGCGCCGATGATCGTCGCGCCGAGCAGCCCGCCGATCAGGGCGTGGCTGCTGGAGGAGGGGAGCCCCAGCCACCAGGTGATGAGGTTCCACGTGATGGCGCCGATGAGGGCCGCCGCCACGATCGCGAGGGTGGTGGACTCGTCGTTCACGAGGCCCGCGCCGATCGTCTTGGCCACGGCCGTCCCGGCGAACGCCCCGATGAAGTTGAACGCCGTGGCCATCGCGATCGCGTATGCGGGGCGGAGCGCGCGCGTCGCGACCGACGTGGCGATCGCGTTCGCGGTGTCGTGGAAGCCGTTGACGTAGTCGAAGAGGACGGCGAGCCCGATGACGATGAGGAGGAGCGGCGTGAAGCCCGCGAGCTCCGTGGCGACCACCTCCGATGTCCGGCGGGTGGTCCGGAGGCATCCCCGTCCGCCCTCGCGTCGAGATGTTATCGCAGCGTGAACGCCGTTAATGGTCCGTCGCGCTCCGGGCGCGAACGCGGTGTCCGGCGTGCGGCCTCGCGTCCTGATCCGCCGCACCACGCGGATCCCGAGGGAGACGCGGCCCGCCCGCCACCCCTCGCCGGGTATCCTTCGCGCATGCGCCTGAGCCACTTCTTCTTCACCACGCTCCGCGACGATCCCGCCGACGCGGAGATGCCCTCCCATCGACTCCTGGTCCGGGCCGGCTACGTCCGCCAGCTCGGCTCCGGCATCTACTCCCTGCTCCCGCTCGGCTACCGCGTGAGCAGGCGCGTGGAGCAGGTCATCCGCGAGGAGATGGACGCGATCGGCTGCCAGGAGATGGAGATGCCGGTCGTCCACCCGGCGGACCTGTGGAAGGAGACCGGGCGCTGGTACTCCGTCGGGGCGGAGATGGCGCGGTTCAAGGACCGCGGCGGCCGCGACATGGTGCTCGCGATGACGCACGAGGAGGTCGTCGCGTCGCTCCTGCGGGACGTGGTCAAGTCGTACCGCCAGCTCCCGATGATGATCTACCACTTCCAGACGAAGTTCCGCGATGAGCCGCGCTCCCGAGGTGGCCTCATCCGCGTCCGCGAGTTCGTCATGAAGGACAGCTACACGTGCGACGCGGACGAAGCCGGGCTGGACGCGAGCTACGACCTCCACTACGCCGCGTATACGCGGATCTTCGACCGCCTCGGCGTGCCCACGATCCCCGTCGCGTCGGACGTGGGGATGATGGGCGGCTCGCAGGCGCACGAGTTCATGTTCCTCAACCCCGCCGGCGAGGATGTCCTCGTCCTCTGCGAGCGGTGCGGCTTCTCGGCGAACCGGCAGGTCGCGCGCACGCGGGTCTCCGAGCCGCCCGCGGAGGAGCCGCTCCCCCTCGAAGAGGTGGAGACGCCGGGGACCGCCACGATCGCCGATCTGGCCGCGTTCCTCGGGGTGGGAGCCGAGCGGACGGCCAAGGCGCTGTTCGTCGTCACGGACGACGGACGCCTGGTCACCGCGATCGTCCGCGGCGACATGGACGTGAACGAGACGAAGCTCGTGAACGCGCTGCGGACCACGGGGCTCCGCCCCGCGCACCCGGACGAGATCAAGGCGGCGGGGATGGTCCCCGGCTACGCGTCGCCGGTGGGCGCCTCCGGCGCGTTCGTCGTGGTGGACGAGCTCATCGCGCGGTCGGCGAACCTCGTCGCGGGCGCGAACCGCGAGGGGTACCACCTGCGGAACACCAACGTCGGGCGCGACTACACGCCGGACCTCGTCGCCGACCTGACGAGCGCCCGGGAGGGCGACGGCTGCCCCGAGTGCGGGGCACCGGTCGTCCTGCGCAACGGGATCGAGGTCGGCAACATCTTCAAGCTCGGCACCAGGTACACGCAGGCGCTGGGCGCCACGTATCTCGGCGAGGACGGCCTCGAGCATCCGATCGTCATGGGCAGCTACGGGATCGGCGTCGGCCGCGCCGTCGCGTGCATCGTCGAGGCCCACCACGACGAGAAGGGGATCGTCTGGCCCGCCGAGGTGGCGCCGTACCCGGCGCACATCGTGTCGATCGGGGCGACGAAGGATCCCCGGGTCGCCGAGGTGGCGGACGCGCTCCACGAGCTCGCCTTCTCCGCCGGCCGCGAGGTGCTGTACGACGATCGTGACGAGTCGCCGGGCGTGAAGCTGACCGACGCCGAGCTGCTGGGGATGCCGCTCATCGTCACCGTGAGCCCGCGGAGCCTCGCGGCCGGCGGCGCGGAGGTCACCGTGCGCGAGACCGGCGAGCGCTCCGTCCGCCCGCTCGCGGAGGTCGAGGCGCTGCTGCGCGGCTGACGACCGGGCGGGCTCGCCCGGCGTCGGCGCGACGCGCCTCGCATCGGGATGGACATCCCCCCGGGCGGCCGCGGCGACGGCGACCCGCTCGCCGCGGCCGCTCCGCGCGGCCTCGTCATCGCCGACGATCTCGCCGAAGGCGTGCTCGCGGTCGATCCGGGGAACACGATCGTCTTCGCGAACGCGGCGGCGCACCGCATCCTGGAGCGGCGACCCGCCTCCCTCCCGGGCGGGAGCGCGATGGAGGCCTTCATCGACCACCGCGCGGAGGACCTGGTCGTGGCGGCGCGGCGGCAGGGGTCGGCCGCCGGCGACCTGCCGCCGCGCATCTCGGACGGTCGATGGCTGGGACTCCGGGCGCGCCGGTCGGCCGACGGCATCGTCTGGATCGTCGTGGAGGACGTGACGGAGCTCCGTCGACTCCAGCGCATCCGTGCCGAGTTCCTCGACAACCTGTCGCACGAGCTCCGGACGCCCGTGACGAACGTGAACCTCCTGCTGGAGATGCTCATGCGCGACGCCGAGGCCCTGCCTCCGCGCACCCGCGAGCGGCTCGAGCGCCTCCAGGTGGAGGCGGCGCAGCTCGCGCAGATGGTCTCCGAGCTGCTGGACCTCGCCTCGATCGAGGGGGGACAGCCGCTGCTGCTGGCAGATGTGGACCTCGCCGACCTGTCGCGCGAGCAGGCCGAGCGCCTGCGCGTATACGCGGAACGGAACGGCGTGGCGATCGTCGTCGAGGCTCCCGAGACGGGGCCGATCGTCCGCGGCGACGCCACGCGGCTGGGACAGGCGATCCTGAACCTCGTGCACAACGCGGTGAAGTTCTCCGAGCCGGGGGACACCGTCACGGTGCGCGTGGACGCGTCCGCCGAGGCCGCGACCGTGGTCGTCGCGGACGAGGGGGCCGGCATCCCCCGCGCGGACCGCGACCGCGTCTTCGAGCGCTTCTACAAGGTGGACCGGGCCCGGCGGCGCGGCCAGGGCGGCACGGGCCTGGGGCTCTCGATCGTCCGCCATGTCGTCCACGCGCATGGCGGGACCATCCGGGTCGAATCGGAGGAGGGGGTGGGATCCACGTTCACGGTCGCGCTGCCGATCGCGGCTCCCGCCGCCGGGGGGTCCGCCCCGTGACCGCGGGGGCGCCGTCTCCGCCGGCCGGCCGGCGGATGCTCGTCCTGGCGCACCGCGGCGACGCCCGCGGCCGGCCGGAGAACACGGTCCACGCGCTCGTCGCGGCGCTCGCCGTTCCCGGGTGCGACGGCCTCGAGATCGATGTCCGCGCCGCGCGCGACGGGACGCCGGTCCTCGCCCACGACGAGACGCTCCACCGGGTCTTCGGCCGCCCCGAGCGCGTGGCGGATCTCTCCGCGGCCGAGCTCGCCGACGCCGGCGTGCCGACCCTCGCCGCCGTGCTCGCCGCCGTGCCCGTGGACGCGTTCCTCGATGTCGAGCTGAAGGAGGACGTAGCCGCCGCGGTCCTGCCCGTCCTGCGCGCGGTGCGAGGCGCGGACCTCGCGAACGCGGTGGTGTCGAGCTTCGAGGAGGCGGCCGTCGCGACGATGCGGCGGCTCGCGCCGCGCTGGCCGGTCTGGCTCAACGTCCTCGCGCTGAACGACGACGCGATCGCGGACGCGGTCCGCCTCGGGGCGGACGGGGTGGCGGCCGACGAGGCGACGATCGACGCCGCGGGGGTGGCGGCGGCGCGCGCCGCCGGGCTCGTGGTCGCGGCGTGGACCGTGCGGCACGTCCCGCGGCTCGCCGAGCTGGCATCCCTTGGCGTGACGGCCGTCTGCGTGGAGGACGACGCGCTCGACGAGGGCGGGGCCGCTGCCGGCGGCGCCGCGGGGGGCGGTGCCGCGGCCGGCGGTGCCACGGCGTGGACGGGAGACGAGGAGGAGGACGGGGCGTGACCGATCGGGTACGGGTGGCGACGCTGAACATCCGCAATCTCGCCGACCGCTGGGACGAGCGGCTGCCGCTCCTCCTCTCGGATACGGCCGCGGTCGCGCCCGACCTGCTGGGCCTCCAGGAGGTCGTGTACGTGCTCCAGCAGGACCGCGTGATCGGCGCGGGAGGGCCGGCGCGCTACCGCGAGGTCCGCGGCTGGGCCGGCCGTCCCGAGTACGGGAACAGCCTCCTCGTGCGGGAGCCGCTGTCGTTCGACGGGTACGACCGCCTTGACCTCGGGCTCGGCCGCTCCGCCCATCGCGTCCTCGTCGCGCTGCCCGGCGGCGCGACCGTGCTCATGGCGGTCACGCACCTCCATCACGAGGTGCCCGACGCCGAGATGCGGGATGTCCAGGCCGCTTCGCTCATCGACTGGCTCGACGGCGGACCGCCCGCGACGGCCCAGGTCGTCGTCGGCGACTTCAACGCCGAGCCGGACGAGCCTGCCTCCGTGCGGATGCGCGAGGCCGGGTTCCGATCCGCGCTCTTCGAGGCGAACGGCGCCGAGCCCGACGTCACGTGGCCGTCCGGGCTGCAGGCGCCGGCGATGGACACGGACGGCGATCCGGGCTGTCTCGACTACATCTGGATCCGCGGTGCCGTCGCCGTCGAGGCGGCGCGCGTCGCGTGGGACCGGCCCGCCGTCGACGATCGGACGCTCTACCCGTCGGACCACCTCGGGCTCGTCGCCGACCTCGTGGTCGGATAGGGGAGGGCCGGCCCCTCCGGCGCCGCCCGCCCCGGGCTACCGCGGCTTCAGTGCGTCCGGCGGGATCAGCCAGTGCAGCTCGCCGCCGCCCGTCGTGAGCGGGATGTCCGCGTCCACGCGCACCAGGGCGCCCTTGCGGACGAGGACGTCCCCGCCGACGAGCGTCGACACGGTGGCGCTGAAGTCGGGGTCGTGGCCCACGAGGAGCGGCCGCGCCGGGTACCCCGCCTCCTCGACGAGGGCGTCGAGCGAGGCCACGTCGAGGCCCGTGGCGAGCCGGTCGCTGATGACGACCTCCACGCCGATCTCCGCCGCGACGATCCGTGCGGTCTGGAACGCCCGGAGCTTCGGCGAGGAGATGACCGCGTCGGGCCGTGCCGCGATCGCACCGAGCAGTCGGGCCACACGCTCAGCCTGTCGCTCACCCTTGCCGCTCAGGGGCCGGTCCTCGTCGGGGCCGTTCCAGGCGAGCGGGTCGCCGGCATCCGCATGGCGCAGGAAGTAGAGCTCCACCCGTCCGGTCCCGTCCGTGCTCATCCGGCCGTCCTCCCCCGAGCGCCGCCGGGGCGGCGGCGACGCCGCAAGCCTACTGGTTGAGGTCCTCCATGTGGCCGGTGGCGAGGAACACGACGTCCTCCGCGATGTTCGTCATCCGGTCGCCGGCGCGCTCGAGGTAGTGGGCAGCGAACACGATCCGCAGGCCCCGCTCGACATTCGCCCCGTCGGCGGCCATGAGCGCCTTCGTCTCGTCGATGATCGCGTGGTACAGGCGGTCGATCTCGTCGTCGGCGGCGGCCACCGCACGGGCCTCGTCGGGATCGAGGTCGATGAGCGCCCGCGTGATCCTCCCGACCCCGTCCGCGGCGAGCTGGCCCAGCTCGGGCAGGTGCACGTACTCCTTCAGAGGCGGCTCCGGTGCGAGCTTCCGTGCCTGCTTCGCCACGTTGGCCGCGTAGTCTCCGATCCGCTCGAGCTCGCCGGCCACGTTGCCGAGCATGAGGAGGTAGCGGAGGTCGCGGGCGACCGGGCTCTGTGTCGCGATCGCGAGGATCACCAGGTCCTCGACCTCGCCGCGCATGGCGTTCATCCGCGCGTCGTCGCGGATCACCGCCGTCGCGGCCTCCGCGTCGTGTCGGACGAGGGCGTCCATCGCGCGCAGCAGCGCATCCTGCACGGAGCTCCCCAACCGGATGATCGCGTCCTTCACGTCGCGCATCTCGCGGTCGAGCGCGGGCCGCGCCACCGCGTGGGCCTGCTCGACCGACGTGGCCGTGGGGTTGTCCTTCACGTGGTCGCCCGTCGCGTCGATCGAGTAGCCCGAGCGGATCTGGGAGGGGTCCGCCGGGCGGTAGGCGTCGTCGGTCATCGTCGTCCTCTCAGCCGAAGCGCCCGGAGACGTACTCCTCGGTCAGGCGCTCCCGGGGGTTGGTGAAGATCTGGGTGGTCGGCCCCTCCTCGACGAGGTAGCCGGCGCGGTCATCGCCCATCGTGAGGAAGACGGTGTGGTCGGAGGCGCGCGCCGCCTGCTGCATGTTGTGCGTGACGATGAGGATGGTGTACCGCTCCTTGAGCTCCTCCATGAGGTCCTCGATCTGGAGGGTCGCCCGCGGGTCGAGGGCGGAGCATGGCTCGTCCATGAGGATAAGGTCGGGCTCGACGGCGATCGTCCGGGCGATGCACAGCCGCTGCTGCTGCCCGCCCGACAGCGCGAGCGCGGACTGCTTGAGCTTGTCCTTCACCTCGTCCCACAGCGCCGCCCGCCGGAGCGACGACTCGACGAGCTCGTCCATCTTCCCCTTGTACCCGTTGATCCGCGGCCCGTAGGCGACGTTGTCGTAGATCGACTTCGGGAAGGGATTCGGCTTCTGGAAGACCATCCCGACGACGCGTCGCAGCGCGACGGGGTCCACCGACCGGTCGAAGAGGTCGGTGCCCTCGAAGAGGAGGCGTCCTTCGACCTTGAACCCGGGGACGAGGTCGTTCATCCGGTTCAGGGTCCGGAGGAGCGTCGACTTGCCGCACCCGGACGGCCCGATGAGCGCGGTGATCCGGTTCCGCCGGACCTCCGTCGAGATCTCGCGGACCGCGCGGAACGAGCCGTAGAAGCAGGAGACCTGCTCCAGGCGCACGACGGGCTCGGCAGCCCCGTCGGTCGGGTGCTCGACCTGGGAGGCACCGCCCGCGACGTCGATGCGGATCGACGGGGAAGCGATCGGCACGACGGCCGCAGCGCCGTCGGTCTCGTGGTCGGTCGTCGTCTGGGCCATGCGCTCCTCGCCGCTCGGGGCTACCACTGGAGATGTCGGGAGAGTCGCGCGCGCACCAGGAGCGCCAGCGCGTTGAGGATGAGCAGGAGGACGAGCAGCACGATGATCGCCGCGGCGGCGATGGCCTGGAACGCCTCCTGGGGGCGGCTCGCCCACTGGAAGATCTGGATGGGCAGGACCGTGTACCCACCGTCGAACGGGTTGGGCGGGTATGTCACGAACGTCACTGCGCCCACGAGGATGAGCGGGGCCGTTTCGCCGATCGCGCGGGCCATCGAGAGGATGATCCCGGTCATGATCCCGGGCGCCGCCGCCGGGATCACGGCGGTCCGCACCATCTGCCACCGCGTGGCGCCGAGCGCCAGCGCCCCCTCGCGCTGCGAATCCGGGACGGCCCGGATCGCCTCCATGCTCGCGATGATGACCACGGGCAGGATCAGCAGGGAGAGCGTGAGGGCCCCGCTGATGAGCGTGTAGCCGAGGCTCAGGGCCCGGACGAAGAGCGCGAGTCCGAAGACGCCGTAGATGATCGACGGCACGCCGGCGAGGTTCGACATGTTCGTCCGCAGCAGGCGCGTGACGCGCGACCGGGGGGCGTACTCCTCGAGGTAGACGGCGGCGGCGACGCCCACCGGGAACGTGATGACGGCCGTGATCACCCCGATGTAGAGGGATCCGAGGATCGCGGGCATGATCCCGGCGTTCGCTGGGCGGCGTGACGGGACGCCGGTGATGAAGTCCCAGTCGAGGTACGGCAGCCCGCGCGTGAGGACGTCGAAGAGGAGCAGGACCAGGACGAGGAGGGCGATCCCGATCGCGAAGACGGCGAGGCCCAGGAAGAGCGTGCCCGCGAGCTTTCGGCGCGCGAGGTTCGGCTCGAAGCGGGGATCCGTCCCGGCGACGGGCGCCGGGGGCGTGGCACGGGAGGGGATCGCGGTCATCGGCCGGCCTCAGTCGTATGCGTTGCGGAAGCGCCGGACGATCCAGTCCGAGAGCAGGTTGAGCACCAGCGTCATCGCGAACAGGAGCGCGGCCACCGCGAACAGGCTGTAGAACTGGATCGAGTCGGCCGGGGTGTCGCCGAGGCTGATCTGGACGATGAACGCCGTCATCGTCTGCACGCTCTCGAGCGGGTTCAGTGTCAGGTTCGGGTTCGTGCCGGCCGCGAGGACCACGGCCATCGTCTCGCCCACCGCGCGCGACATCGCGAGGATCACCGAGGCCATGATCCCCGAGAGCGCCGCGGGGAGGATCACCTTGCGGATCGTCTCGAACCGCGTCGCCCCCATCGCGAGCGACGCCTCGCGGAGGCCTCGTGGGACCGACCGCATGGCGTCCTCGGACAGGGACGCGATGAGCGGCGTGATGAGGATGCCCACGACGATGCCGGCGGAGAGCGCGGAGAACCCGCCGATGCTCGGGATGAGCACTTTGAGGATGTTCGGCGTGAGGAAGTTGATGGCGAAGAACCCGAGCACGATCGTCGGGATCCCCGCGATGAGCTCCAGGATCGGCTTGACCATCATCCGCGTCCGCCCCGACGCGTACTCGGCGAGGTAGATCGCCGACAGGAGCCCCAGGGGGATCCCGATCACGAGCGCGATCCCCGCCACCATGAGGGTGCTCGTGACGAGCGGGATCACACCGAACTGGTAAGGCTTGATCGACGCGGACCAGACGGTGCCGGTGAAGAACTCGACGGGACTGACCTTCGAGAAGAACTGGAGCGTCTCGAACCCGAGCACGACGATGATCCCGATCGTCGTGAGCACGCCGACGGCGGCCGCGAGGAACAGGAGTGCCTCGATGACGCGCTCGCCGGGCGAGCGGCGCCTCGAGAGCTGAGGGAGCGGCCGTGTCGTCGCCATCCTGCCTC
>JALOOH010000188.1 GCA_025454515.1 Chloroflexota bacterium | reverse complement strand
TCGCCGACGCGCGGAGCCCGCGCAGGCTCACCGACAGGCTCCCGGTCCCGGTCTCGAGGATCCGGACGGACGCGGTGCCGTTCGCACCTTTCTCGCCGACCGACGCGGTCCAGGCCTGCTCGACGCGGTGCGCGGTCCCGGGGGCGACGCCCGCTGCCGGGACCGGCGCGGCGAGAAGCAGGAGCGCGGCGAGGCCGCCCAGCGCAGGACGTGTCCAAGCGATGGCGCGCATGACCTACTCCCGGGTCGCCGGCTCGACGTTCGTCGGCCCTGCCGGGCCGAGCTGGAAGCGCCGTCTCGACGCACGTCCGGCCACCGTGCCCGAGGGATGCCACGGAGCGCCGCCCGCGACCAGTGCCATTCGGCGCCGCGGTCGGGTCGGGCGCCGGCGGGTCAGGCCGGCGCGCGGTCCAGCGGCACGAAGTCGAGCGCCCGCGCACCGTCGAGGCTCCAGAACCGGCGCGGGTTGTCGCTCACCCCGTACGCGACGGCGAAGCGCACGTCGGCCTCCAGGGAGCAGCGGATCAGCTCGGCGCAGTCGCGCTGCGAGAGCCACGTGGCGCGGAGCCGCGCCCGGCGGTCGTCGTCGGTGAGCCAGGGCATCCAGGCCGCGGTGGCGAGGACCGACGGCCCCGTGGGATCGTCGTCGGCCACGACGCTCCCGATCCGGAGGCAGACGACGCGCATCCCGAACCGGTCCGCGTACATCCGCCCGATCGCCTCGGCGAAGACCTTGCCGACGCCGTAGTCGGAGTCCGGCCGGACGGGCGCGTCCTCCGCGACCACGCGCGGGTCGTCGAGGGCGTAGATCGCCGGCGCCGCCTCGATCTCGTACATCCCCACGGCGTGGTTGGAGGAGGCGAGGACGACGCGCTCGACACCCGCCTCGCGCGCTGCCTCGAGCACGTTCCGCGTGCCCACGATGTTGCTGCGGAGGACGTCCTCCCACGACGACGAGACGTGCGGCGTCCCGGCCATGTGGACCACGGCATCCACCCCGCCGAAGGCGGGCCGGATCGCCTCGAGATCGGCGATGTCGGCGACATGACTCGGGAACGGCGCGGGCCGCCAGGTCAGCGCGCGCAGGTCGTACGCGTCGCCCAGGCGCGCCCGGACGACGCCGCCGATGAGGCCCTCGGCGCCTGTGACGAGGACGCGCGGACGGGCGCTCATGCCGGGACGTGCGCCGTGCGCATCAGGCGGGCTCCGCCATGGGCCGGGCACCCGAGGGTCCGGCCGCGCGCACCAGGACGGTGCTCGCCGCCACCGTCACCGCCACGGCCGCGATGATCGCCACGTACAGGTCCTGGGAGATGGCTCCGGCCGTCGCGGCGGCGGCCGCCAGCACGAAGCTGAACTCGCCCATCTGGCCCAGCCCGATCGCCAGCTGCGCCGGCCGCGCGCGGAGCCCCGCGAGGCGCGCGATCGCCCAGACGACGACGACCTTCGCCAGCACGACAAGCGCCAGCAGCAGGGCGAGCCAGCCCAGCCCCGGGCCGACGAGGCGCCCGGGGTCGACGAGGGTCCCGATCGTCACGAAGAACAGCACGGCGAAGAGGTCGCGGAAGGGGATGAGCCGCCGCCGCGCCTCCGCGGTCTCGCGACCCTCGCTGATCGCCAGGCCGGCCACGAACGCGGCGAGCGCGAGCGGGACGCCGAAGACGGCAGAGCCCACGCCGGCGACGACGAGGCCGGCGGAGACCGACACGAGGAGGAAGAGGTCCGGCTCGCCCCTGAACAGGCGGAGGATCCTCGGCAGGGCGGCCGCGACGACGACCGCCACGACCGTGTACGCGATGAGGCCGGCGGCCGTCTCCGCGAGCGGTCGGCCGGACACGCCGAGCATCGCGAGGAGCACCGCCGCGATCGTCACCCCGACGACGTCCTGCACGACGCTCCAGCCGAGGAGCGCGTGCTCGGTCGGCGGGTCGGTCGTCCGTCGGCGGCTCCGCGTCATGTTCACGATGACGACCGACGAGGAGAGCGCGACCGCGAGGCCGACGGTGGCGGCGGCCAGCGGGTCGAGCCCGGCGAGGGCGAGTGCCCCGGCGGAGATGGCGAGCGTCAGGGTGGCCTGGAGCGGCGCGGCCCAGAGGAGCCGCCGCTCTTCGCGCCGGATCCGCCCGAGGTCGATCTCGATCCCGACCTCGAAGAGCAGCAGGACGACCCCGAGGTCGGCGAGCAGCTGGAGCTGCTCGCGATCGGCGACGTAGCCCGGCGTGAAGGGCGAGACGAGGAGGCCGACCGCCAGGTACCCGAGGATCGCCGGCAGCCCGACCCGCCTGGCACCCCAGCCCGCCACGGCGGCGAGGAGCAGGAGGGCGCCGATCTCGAGGATGGAGGCGGCGGTGAGGTCCATGCCTCTCGATGGTACCCGCGGACGGCGGGGAGGCGGACGGCGGCAGGAGCCGCCGGTCGCGGAGGCCGGCGACCGACCGACCCTCGAGCCACCCGAGGGGGTGGAGGTGGACCCGCTCGACCGATCGCGGACGGCGGAACGCGACGCGGGTCAGGCGCCGGTCGTCGCTCGCGACTCCCGCCATGCGCGGATCCCGGCCACCGCGAGTGCGCCGTTGTACGCGACGAGGAGAAGCGGCCAGGGTCCGGGCAGGCCCGCCCAGGCCCCGGCGGCGGCGATGACGACCCCGCCGACGGCGGTGACGATGCCGAGCGCGGTCGCCGGGCGGATCCGGGAGAGCACGCCGGCGGCGAGGACGGCGCTGAGGACGAACACCGCCGCCAGCGCGGCCGGGAGCAGGTTCGAGCCGCCCAGCGGCCCGCTCGGGGCCATCGGGACGATGAGGACCGGGCGGAGCAGGAGCCCCGCCGCGAAGGCCCTCGTCCACACCCGGGATCGGGGACGGCCGTGCATACCCGTCCGCATCGTATGCCAGCGGGGCACCCTCCCGGAGGGCTCTCCGGACCTTGACAAGTAGAACGGATGTTCTATCGTGTGAGGTCCCATGAGCACCCAGAACGACCGCCTCGCCACCTTCGCGGAGCTCCGCTCCCGGTGGGGTGCGGCCGCCCCGCGGCCGGCCGTGGAGGTCTTCGGCGCGCTCGCCGTCGCGCCCCTGCCGGCGGGCCCCCCCGGCGCTCCCGGGACGGACCCGCACCGCGTGCCGACGGGGGCGCCGGGGCGTCCGGTCCCGCTCCCCGGCGGCGCCGCTCTTCCTGCGCCTGCCCCCCGTCCCGACCGCTCCGGGATCGGCGCGGTCGTCCCCACGGGCTTCGCCGCCCTGGACGCGCTGCTCGGCGCGGGCGGCCTGCCCCGCCCCCTCACCGCCACGCTCGCCGGGGACCCGGGGAGCGGCCGGACCACGCTCGCGCTCCGGGTCGCGGCGGAGGCGCAGGCGGCGGGCTGCCTCGTCGCGTACGTGGACGCCGCGCGGTCCCTGGACCCGGTGGAGGCGGCGGCGCGCGGGGTCCGCCTGGACGAGCTCGTCGTCGTCGCGCCCCCCGGGGCCGCCGAGGGGATCGACCTCGGCGCCGAGCTGCTGCGCTCGGGGTCGGTGGACGTCCTCTTCGTGGACCTCCCGGATCGTCCCGGGCGACCCGGCGACCGGCTGCCGGACCGCCTCCTCCGTCTCGCCGCGATCGGGCGCCGGTCGGGGGCCCTCCTCGTCCTCCTCCAGCCGCCCGGGCTCCCGCCGCGCGCCGTCGGCGCCCTCGCGGAGGCGTCCGGCCTGCGGCTGCGCCTCCGCCGCCGGGCGTGGATCCGCCTGGGACGCGAGGTCGTCGGGCAGCGGACGGAGGTGGTGGTGGAGAAGGAACGGGCCGGACCGCCGGGGAGGCGGGCGGAGCTCCGGATCCTCTACGCGGAGGGCGGGGCCCGCGACAGATGCCTCCTCCGCGACGACCTCCTCCACGACCGGGACGCCATCGACCCTCATGCGCCTTCTGCACCTCGCCTGGCTGGACCTGCCCATCGCGCTCGCGCGATCGCGCACGGGCCCCTCGGCGCCCGCGATCGCGACGCCGGACGGCGGGTCGGGGGAGACGGTGCCGGCCTCGGGTCCGATCGTCCTCGGCGGGATGCCGTGGACGGACGGGCAGGTCCTCGCCGCCAGCCCGGAGGCGCGGGCGATGGGCGTCCGGCGCGGGATGCCGCTCGGGAGCGCGCACCGGCTCGCGCCTGAGGCCACGTTCGTGGACGCGGCCATCGCGGCGGACGGCGCGGCGATGGCCGCCGCCCTGGACCGGCTCGCGGCGTTCAGCCCGGGCGTCGCGGGGACCACGGACCCGGCGGACCCCGCGTT
>JALOOH010000187.1 GCA_025454515.1 Chloroflexota bacterium | reverse complement strand
CCGCGCATCCGACGATCGCGACCTGCGTGCGGCCCGCCGCGGCGTCCTCGTCGAGCGCCGCCTCGAGCAGATCCAGGTCGATCCGGCCGTCGCCGGTCGTCGGGATCGACCGGAGGTTCGCTCGCCCCATCCCGAGCACGCCGAGCGCGCGGCCCACGACGTCGTGGGTCTCCGTGCTCGCATAGACGCGCGGCTCGGGCAGCCCGTCGAGGCCGTCGCGCGCGACGTCGAGGCCGAGCCGCTCCCCGGCGTGCTGACGGGCGGCACCGATCCCGAGGAGGTTCGCGGTGGACCCGCCGGAGGTGAAGATGCCGCCGAACTCCTCCGGGAACCCGAGGAGCTCGACGAGCCAGCGCATGGCGACCGCGTCGAGGAGGTTGCCCGGGGTCGCCCACCACCGCTGGGCCGCGACGACCGTCTGCGCGAGGTCCGCGGCCGTGGCGATCGTGGACGGCGCCGTCGTGACCCAGCCGGTGAACCCGGGATGGCCGATCCGCAGCCCGTTCGGGATGAGCACGTCCCGCATCTCGGCGAGCACCGCCTCACGGCCGGCGCCCGTCCGGGGCAGGGGCCGGTCGAGGAGGGGATACCAGGCCGACCGGCGGCCCGCCGGGTCGGGTCCGTCGAACCGGAGGAAGCGCTCGAGCGCCGGCAGGAGCTCCTCGACGGACTCGGTGAGGGCGTCGGTCGAGGCGGGGTCGGGGCCGGGGTGTCGCATCGGCGGAGTATCGCTCGCGGTCCGCGGCGATTCCAGACCCATGTGTGGGCGGGAGGGGCCGATCGGGCCCGGTCGCGCCGGTCCTGGCCGGAGGTGTCGGGCGCCGCCCGCCGCCAGGGTTCCCGCGGGCGACCCCGGCTCAGCGTCCCTTGGGCTTCTTCGGGCCCGGCACCTTCGGGCGCGCGGGCTTCGGCGGCCGCTCGGGCACCGTGGGTACGGCCGGGGTGGCTGGCGTCGCCGGCGTCGCCGGCTGCGGCCCGGGGCCGAGGATCCGCTCGACGGCGACCGCCTCGAGGTCGGTGGAGACGCCGGTGGGATCGATGAGCGCCTGGAAACCGAGCCCGATGCCGAGCGACTCGATGATGATCGCGATGTCCCGCGCGGGGATCGGCGGCGTGGTGCCCGCCGCGAGGTACTTCGACGCGATGAGGGCGGCGCTCAGGCCGCGTGCCCGCTCGTACTCGGCGGCGAGCGCGACGCGTGCCCGCTCGTCCCGCATCGCGTAGAGCATGAACTCGCCGACGAGCATCATCCACTCGCGATCGAGCGCGGCGGGCCCCGAGGTCCGCGCGCCGAGGTCGCGGAAGCCCTCCTCCAGCGTGACGCCGTTGAACGCGTCCTCGATGACCTCCGACTGCCGCCGGATCCGGTCCTCGATGAGCGCGAGCATGAGGTCCGTCTTGCTCGCGAAGTTGGAGTAGACCGCGCCCTTCGTGTACCCGGCCGCCTCCGCGACGTCGTCCACGCTTGCGCCGGCGAACCCCTTTGCCGCGAACACGCGCGCGGCCGCCGCGAGGAGCTCCTGCCGCGTCCGCTCCCGCGCTTCCTTCCTGCCCAGCCGCACCGACACCGTCACGCGCATGGCCGGAGTGTACCACGCGCGGATACCGCTCGGTAGACCGATACCTTGCGGTATTGACAGACCGACCGGAATGTGCATACTGACTGGTATCTGAACAGAGACGACCGGCGCGGCTCGGTCCGGCGATGAGAGGCGGGGAACGGATGCTCACGATCGACGGGGTGACGAAGACATACCGCGGCGGCGTGCGCGCGAACGACGGCGTCCATCTCCGGGTCGGGGCGAGCGAGGTGTACGGACTGCTGGGCCACAACGGGGCCGGCAAGACGACGCTCGTGAACCAGGTCGTGGGGCTCGCAGCCCCGGACGCGGGGACGATCGTCCTCGACGGCCAGGACCTCGTCGCCGACCCGGGCCTCGCGCGCCGCCTGTGCTCGATCCAGCCGCAGGCACAGGTCCCCATCACCGGCCTCACGCCGCGCCGGGCGATCGAGCTCACCGGCAGGCTGCGCGGCGGACGTGCGGACGACGCGCGCCGCCGGACCGCGGCGCTCGCGGACGCGCTCGACATCGGGGAGTGGATGGACACGGACGCCGCACGGCTCTCGGGCGGCGTCAAGCGGCTGACGTCGTTCGCCATGGCCGCGGTCGTGCCCGGGCGCCTCGTGATCCTGGACGAGCCCACGAACGACGTGGACCCGGTGCGCCGGCGGCTGCTCTGGGCGCAGGTGCGGGCGCTCGCGGACGGCGGCGCGGGCGTGCTCCTCGTGACGCACAACGTGGTGGAGGCCGAGCGGTCCGTGGACCGCCTCGCGATCCTCGACCGCGGGCGCGTCGTCGTCGAGGGGACCCCCGTCGAGCTCAGGGCATCCGTCCCCGACGAGCTCCGGCTGGACCTCACGCTCGAGCCGGGAGCGGAGCCGCCCGACCCGCCCGCCTGGGCGCTTCGCGCGGTCCGTGAGAACGGCCACCGGATGGTCGTGACCGTCCCCGCGTTCCGGGCGGGCGACGCCGCCGGCTGGGCGCTCGCGGAGCAGCGCGCCGGCCGCGTCGAGGAGTTCGGGCTCGCGCCGGCGACGCTCGAGGATGCGTACGTCGCGCTGGTGGGCGGGACGGACCGTGCGGAGGTGCGCGATGGACGCGCTGCGTAGCTACGTCCTCCTCGTCACGTGGCAGGTCCTGCGGGTCCGGGTCATGCTGCCGCTCGCGATCGTCGTGCAGGCGCTCCTCGCGGTCGGCATCGTGCTCGGGTACCCGCTCCTGTTCCCCGAGATCGACCGCACCACCACCCTGTTCCTCGCGACCGCCGCCCCCACGATCACGCTGGTCACGATGGGCCTCGTGCTCGTCCCGCAGGTCGTCGCGCAGGCGAAGACGGAGGGGAGCCTGGACTTCCTGCGCTCCCTGCCCGTCCCGCGGATCGTCTACCTCTTCGCCGACCTGACCGTGTGGCTCGTCGTCGTCCTGCCCGGCGTCGTCTTCGCGATCGTCGCCGCCCAGTGGCGGTTCGGCCTCGACATGCACGTGAGCCCGCTCGTCGTCCCGGCGTTCCTCCTCGTCGCCTTCACCGCCACCTCGGTCGGGTATGCCATCGCGGCGGTCCTGCCGCCGATGCTCGCGAACCTTACGACCCAGGTCCTCGTCGTCTTCGTCCTCATGTTCTCGCCGCTCACGTTCCCCGCCGACCGCCTGCCCGGATGGCTCGCCGCGATCCACGGCGTGCTGCCGATCCAGGCGATGGGGGAGGTGGTCCGCGGGACGCTCGCGACGAACGCGTTCCCGCTCACGTTGGGCGCGTTCCTCGCGCTCGGCGCCTGGTGCGCCGCGTCGTTCACCGTCACGAGCCTCGTGCTCACGCGCCGCGCCTGACGCGCGGCACACACGCGGGCGCACGCCCGCACGGGAGGGATCGGATCCATGGACCGCACGTTCGTCACCGCGCTGGTGATCTTCGTCGGGCTCGCCGCCGCCGGCGTGCTCCTCATCGTCGGAGGGCCGACGTTCGCGTCCGCGGCGTCAGATGCCGAGGCGATCCGGCTGGTCGGGACCGCCATGCTGGGCGCCGGCCTCGGAGCGTTCGTCGTGGAGGCGCTGGAGAGCGACCGCGCCCGCCGCGCCTGACCCCACGGCCTCCGGCCACACCGCGTCCCCCACGACCGCGCCCTCGGCCTCGAGCTCCTCCGCCGTGAGGGGCGTCGGGGCGGCGGCGCGGTCGTCGTGTGCCGGGACCAGCAGGAACGCCAGGCCCGCCCCGATGAACGAGGCGACGATCCCCAGCCACACGGCAGCGTCGATCGAGGCCGCAGCGATCGTGCCGGCGATCGACGCGCCGATCGGGAACCCCGCGAAGTTGATCGACATCGAGACCGCGAACGCGCGCCCCATCCACGCCGGGTCGGTACGCCGCTGCCGCACGGTGAACATCGCGATGTCCAGCGGACCGTTGAGGAGGCCGCCCGCGATCATGCACAACGCGACGGGCAGGAGCCCCGCATCGGGCAGGAGGAGGAAGAGCGAGAACGCCATCCGCCGGCCCGCTGGAGGACGATGAGCGGGATCACGATCGTCATCATCCCGCCCGCGAGGTTCAGGACGGTGAGCGACAGCCCGAGGCCCCGGAGCGTCCGGTTGTTCCACGTGTAGACGACGCCGTCCCACGCGTCGCGCATGAGGCGGCCCGTGGACGCGACGTGGGCGATCGGGTCGTGGATGCCGATGAGGACGACCGCCGCCACGCCGTACAGGAGGCCGATCGCGATCATCGTCTCCGGCCCGCCGACGAGCTGCACGAGCAGCGCCGCGACGGGCGGCCCCACGATCGTCGCGACCACGTACCCGTTGGAGTCCACGGCGTTCACGCGCTCCCAGAGCGTGCTCGGGACCATCATCGGCAGGAGCGTGCGCAGGCCCGTGTTGCTCAGCGGTCCCGTGAACGACGCGAGGAACGCGATGAGGATCAGGAGCCACGCCGGGAGCATCCCCGCGAGCGCGAGGACCCCGATGAGGACGAGCGCGACGAGCGTGACCAGGTAGTCGATGACGACGAGGGTCGTCCGCCCGTGACGGTCGAGGAGGGCGCCGGCGATCGGGCTGACGAGAAGCCCGGGGAAGATCCAGACGAACGTGACGATCCCGGCGATCTCGGGCGAGCCGTACACCTGCAGGGCGAACAGCACGACCGCGACGCCGATCATCGTCTGCGCGATGCGCGAGATCTGCATCCCCAGGAGGACCCGCGGGAGCTGCGGGACCCGGAGGAGGGCGCGGTAGGACGCGCCGCCGGACGTGGGGGTCACCGGTCTAGGGTACGCCGCGCGGACGGGGCGCGCGACTGCGCCGCCTGGCGGCGCCTACGGAGCGGCCGGGCGTCGCCGCCCGGCCGCTCCGGTTCGTTCGCGATGGGTGCGCTCAGCTCATCGTGAGCGCCATCACCGCCTTCTGGGCGTGGAGCCGGTTCTCCGCCTCGTCGTACACGACGGAGTGCGGGCCGTCGATGACCGCGTCGGCCACCTCGACACCCCGGTCCGCAGGGAGCGGGTGCATGTAGATCGCGTCCTCGGCCGCCATCGCGATGCGGCGCTCGTCCGCGATCCAGTCGGTGTACTTCCCCGCGATCGCCGCGCCGTCCGCCTCGTCCTTCGCGGTGAGGAGGGCGCCCCAGCTCTTCGCGTACACGATGTCCGCGCCCTTCACGCCCGCGTCGAAGTCGTCCATCACCTCGAACGACCCGCCCGAGACGCGCGCGTTCTGCGCGGCCTGGGCGACGAGCTCCTCGGGCAGCCGGAACTCCGGCGGATGGACGAGCCGGACGTTCATGCCGTACCGGGTCGTGAGCCGGGCGAGGTCCACCGGGACGCTGATCGGCTTCTGGTAGCTGGCCGCGTAGGCCCAGCTGATGGCGATCGTGCGGCCCCTGGGGTCGCCCTTCTTCTCGTGGATGGTGAGCAGGTCGGCCAGCGACTGGTGCGGGTGGAACAGGTCGCACTGCATGTTCAGCACAGGAACCCGGCTCGCCGCCGCGACCTCGCGGATGTACTGGTTGCCCAGGCCCCAGTCGACGTTGCGGATCGCCAGGCCGTCGTTGTAGCGGCCCAGGATCTCGCCGATCTCCTTCGGGGTGTCGCCGTGGGCGATCTGGGTCGTCCGGCTCTCGATGAACTG
>JALOOH010000301.1 GCA_025454515.1 Chloroflexota bacterium | reverse complement strand
GAGGAAAGGCCGGCTCGCACGGGCGCCCGCTCGCGCGATCGTGCCCGCGCCGGAGCCGGCGAGGTACGTGTCGAGGTCCCACGCGTAGCGCATCGGCGTATGCACGTAGCTCACGTGGAGGGCGTCCGGCCGCGTGCGCACGGCGTTCGTGAACGCGACGGAGCTGCCCACGACGAGGTCGGCGCCGCGCAGGTCCAGGGCCGAGAACCAGGCGGGATACAGCGGGAGCAGCGAGCGGAAGCGCCGGGTCGGGCCGACGACCCGCTGGAGCGGCCAGGGGTGGACGCGGGCGGGATCGATCCGCGACCCGTACAGTCCGGCGTCGAAGAAGCTCGTGTGGACCGACGCGCCGGGCAGGAGGCGGGCGAGCTCGACGGCGACGGCCTCGCCGCCGGCCTCGGCGATGAAGAAGTCGTGGACGACCGCGGAGCGGGCGGTCATGGCGATCGAGGCACCTCGCTGGCTCGGGGCGCCGGTGCGTCCCGCACGTTGACGTGGCGGTCCGGCAGCCGCCACAGTGGCCATCATGCTAGACGAGCGGAGCCGTGGGTCCGCCGGCGTTGACGTCACGGCTGGCGCCGACGTCTTCGTCCTCGACTGCCGGTGGCTGGGCATCGGCGGCGCGGGCCGGGTGACCGAGCTCCTCCTCGCCGGCCTCCGCGACGCGCCACCATCCGGCACGTGGCTCTTATGGGGCGACCCCGACCGCGTGGCCCCGCTCGCGCCGCCCGGTGCGAGCGTCGCGCCGTGGCGTGGCGATCCCACGCGCCTGTTCGGCCAGCGCGACCTGCTGCACGTGCCGGCGGGCGACGTGGTCGTCTACCTCCACCAGATCCGGCCGCTTCGCCCGGGCAGGTCTGTCACGGTCATCCACGACACGATCCCGCTCCGGTACGGCGGGAGCCGGCCGGCCCGGGCGCTCAAGCGCTTGTTCCTGCGCGTCGCGGCGCGCCTGAGCGACCGGATCGTGACCGTGTCGGCGGCCTCGCGCGACGCGATCGTCCGCGACCTCGGTGTCGCAAGCTCTCGCGTCACCGTCACTCGCGAGGATCCGCGCGCTCCGGGCCGAGACGCCGAAGGCCAGCTCGCCGCCCGACGCCTCGACCCCGGACCCCCTCCCGCAGGCCCCGGACGTCGTCCTGTACGTCGGCCGCTTCGCAGAGCACAAGAACCTCCGTCGCCTGTGCCGCGCGTTCGCGGTCACGGCGTTCGCCGCGCAGGGCGGCCGCCTCATGATCGTCGGCGGCTCTTCGGCCGAGACCGCCGACCTCTCCGCTTGGGCGCGCGACGAGGGGCTCGCCTGCGTCGACGTCCGGACGGGCTGTCCGGAGGAGGAGCTCGACCGCCTGCTCGCGTCGTGTCGTGCGCTCGTCCAGCCGTCGCTCGAGGAGGGCTACGGCCTCCCCGCCGTCGAGGCCGCGGCTGTCGGCATCCAGGTCGCGGCCTCGCCCACCGGGGCCGCGCCGACCATCCCGACGGATCGACTGACCCTCATGGACCCGCGCGACGAGGCGTCCATCGCCCGCGCGATCGACGCGGCCATGAGTCGGCCGGATCCCGCCGCCGACTGGTCGCCCGTGCCGACCGTGGCGGTGGACGTGGTGCACGCGCTCACGGCGACGACCGCGGCGAACCACCCTCCCGTGCGTCCTGGATCGTGACGACGATCACGAGGTCGACCGGCTCGTCGAACGCGTAGACGATCAGCATCCACGGCCATGGGCCCACGATGGATCGGAAGCCGCGCCAGCGGCCATCGAGCGCCGGCCCGAGCAGCGGGAAGGAGGCGAGCGGCGCGATCGACCGCCGAACGCGATCGCGTGCCGAGGGCGGGAGGCTGCGTGTCCGGACCAGGCCGTCCAGGTCCTCTCGCGCCGTCTCCGCGACGATGACGCGCGCCACCCCTGATCAGAGGTCTTCGAGGCTGACGAAACGCCCGGCCCGCGCCCCTGCGAGACCCTCCTGGGCGCGCTCCCAGGCGCCCGGGATCGCGTCGAGGGATGGTGGGCGCATCCGGATCGAGCTCGTCGAGTGCCGACGACAGGAGCGACCGGGCGAGCGTGCCGGGCTGCACGTAGATCCGCTCTGCGACGGCATGAAGCCTGGCGGCGTGCTCGTCATCGAGCTGGACGTTGAAGCGGTTGGTCCGCTCATCGGTCACCGGACGGCTCCTGAACGTTTCTACACAACGTGTGCAGTCTAGCGCGCCTGCCGGACGTGTGAACGGCGCATGTCAGACGCGTCAACGGCGCGAGTGCCCCGCCGTCAGTCCACCAGCGCGGAGAGCACCGGCTCCCAGCCCGTCCCGGGACCCAGGGCGATCGGCGTGCGCGCTGGCCGCCGCTCGATCGCGTCGAGCATGAGCGCGGCGAGCGCGGCAGGGTCCGCGGGATCGAAGAGCGCGTACGTCCCGTCCGGCAGCCCGTCCCGCGGGATCGTGGACGACATGAGGGTGGGGATGCCCCGGACGACGCTCTCGCGGGCCGGCAGCCCGAAGCCCTCGGCCCACGACGCGTGGACCGTGCCGAGGCAGTCGCGGTACAGGGCATCGACCTGGGGGTCCGTGACGTGGTCCAGCCGGACGATGCCGAGGCCCTCGCCGTCGCGGGCGATCTCGGCCTCGATCTCGTCGCTCTTCCAGCCACGGCGTCCCGCGATGACGAGCCGCACCTCCGCGGCGCGCGGGTCTGCCCGGACGATCCGCCATGCGTCGAGGATCGCACGGACGTTCTTCCGCGGCTCGACGGTGGAGAGGGCCAGGAGGTACGGACCATCGACGACGGGTGGGACGGCCCGGCGATCGGGCGCGGGCCGCGGGGCGTGCGCCTCCAGGGTGGGGACGGCCACCCGGACGCGATCCGACAGGTCCGGGTAGCGGGCGACGACCTGGTCGGCGACCTCCCCGCTGAGCGTCACGACGCGCTCGACGATGGGGACGAGGGTCCGCATC
>JALOOH010000186.1 GCA_025454515.1 Chloroflexota bacterium | reverse complement strand
CTCCGTCGCGAGCCTCCTGTCGATCGGCGCGTGCGTGGTGGACGATCCGGGACAGGGGATCGAGATCCTGGTCCGACCCGTCCCCGGCCGCGGGTGGAGCGACGAGGCGCAGGTCGTCCACGGGCTCTCGCGCGATCGGCTCGCGGCCGAGGGCCTGGAGCCGGCCGACGCGATGCGGCGCCTGGCCGAGTGGCTGGAGGCGGTGGTCCCGGCCGGGAGCGTCCCGGTCTTCGTTTCGTTCAACGCTCCCTTCGACTGGCTGTTCGTCGCCGACCACCTGTGGCGACACCTGGGCCGAAACCCGTTCGGGACGAGCGCCGTGGACCTCAAGGCGCTGTTCATGGGCAGGCACCTGGACTCGGTGCGCTCCTGGGCGGAGACCCGATCAGTGGACGTGCGCCGGATCTACCCGGTGGCCCTGCCGCACACGCACGGCGCGCTCGATGACGCGCGCGAGCAGGCGGAGGTCTGCCGGCTCATCCGGGGCGGGCGCGCCTGATCCCGAGGCCGTGGCGGGCGCGTCCGCCCGCCTGGCCGCGCGCCCGTCAGAGCGCGAGGACCATGTGGACGTCCTCGGGCTCCAGCGCGAGCAGCTCGGGGATCGGGTCGGCCGTCGGGACGAACCCCCGGCTCGCATAGAAGCCGACCGCCGACTCGGACGGCGTCGCGGACACGTACAGGACGCGGGCGCCGCCCGAGCGCGCCCGCGCCTCGATCCCCGCCGTGAGCGCCGCGGCCACGCCCATCCGCCGGTGGGCGCGGTCCACGAACAGCGCCTCCAGCTGGTCCATGCCCGGTCGGACCCCGCGGCGAAGCGTCGCGATGCCCACGAGTCGCGGGCCGTCGAACGCGCCGAGCGCGCAGCCGGCGTCGGGGATGAACGCGCGCCACCCCGCCTCGAACTCGGCCCAGCGCTCCGGGGATCGCGGCGGGCGGTGCCATTCCTCGGCGCGCGCGGTGACGGCAGTCCCGCGCTGCTCCAGCACCACTCCGCCGTCCTCGGTGACGTCGATGGCTGTGGCGAGGCGCAGCTCGTCGAGGGTCAGCTCGCGGATCCCGGCCATGCGGACACGATGGCAGGTCCCCGCCGTGCCGGCACGCTCGCGCCACCCCGCGGCGTGGATCGTCCCCGGTCGCCGGCGGCTCCGGCGGACGGGAGCCGGCGGCGACCGGGGTGGTCGGATGCTGCATGGGCCGGATGGTGGACGAGTGGCCCGATCGCTCAGGGGTAGAGGCCGCGGAGCTGGACCGCCTCCGCGACGCGCTCGACGGCGATGGCGTGTGCCGCGCGCCGCGAGCCGATCCCGTCCGCGTCCGCGCGCGCCCACACGGCGTCCGACGCTGCGAGCATCGCCTCGCGCAGCCGACCGTTCACGATCCTGGGCGTCCAGAACAGCGAGTCTCGGTTCTGGACCCACTCGTAGTAGCTGACGACGACGCCGCCCGCGTTGCACAGGATGTCCGGGACGACCGTGACGCCGCTGGCGGCCAGGATGGGATCGGCCTCCGGCGTGGTCGGGCCGTTCGCGCCCTCAGCGAGGATCCTGGCGCGCACGGTGCCCGCGTTGGCCGCCGTGACCTGGCCCTCGAGGGCGGCGAGCACGAGGACGTCCACGTCGAGTCCGAAGAGCTCCGGGTTGTCGATCGGCACGGTGCCCGGCGTGCCCGTGATCGACCGCGTCTCCCGCATGCGCCGGCTCAGCGCCGGCACGTCGAGGCCGCGGTCGGCGCGGACCCCGCCGTCCACGTCGGTGATCGCCACGACGCGCGCCCCCGCCTCGTGGAACAGCCGTGCCGCGGCCTCGCCGACGTTGCCGAACCCCTGCACCGCGACCGTGGCGCCCTCGAGCCGCATCCCGCTGCGCCGCATCGCGTCCTCGACGGTGTAGACGACGCCCTGGCCCGTCGCGTCGGCGCGGCCGTTGGAGCCACCGAGGGAGACGGGCTTGCCGGTGACGACGCCGGGGATCGAGTACCCCGCGTGCATCGAGACCGTGTCCATGATCCAGGCCATCGTCTGGGCGTTGGTGCCCACGTCGGGTGCCGGGATGTCGGAATCGGGGCCGATGAGCGGCTCGAGCTCCGTGGCGAACCGGCGGGTGACCGCCTCGACCTCCCGCGCGCTCAACGCGCGCGGGTCGCACGTCACGCCGCCTTTCGCGCCGCCGAAGGGCACGTTGACGAGCGCGCACTTCCAGGTCATCCACATCGCGAGCGCGCGGACCTCGTCGAGGTCGGTGGACGGGTGGTAGCGGAGCCCGCCCTTCGCGGGCCCGCGGGCCACGTTGTGCTGCACGCGGTAGCCGCTGAAGACCTTCACCTGCCCGTCGTCCAGGCGGACGGGGAAGCGGACGCTGAACTCGCGCTGCGGCGACCGCAGGATCTCGCGCAGCCCCTCGTCGAGCTCCAGGTGGTCGGCGGCCGCGTCGAACTGCGCCAGCGCCGCGGTGATCGCGGCAGCACCGGGCGCCGCACCCGGACGGGGCGCACCGGCCGTGCCCGGGCCGGCAGCCACGCCCGCCCGACCCGGCACGGCGGACCCGCGAGGCGGGGCGGCGTGCGCCTGGCGGGCGGTGGGGGCGTCCGTGGGGCGGCCATCGGAAGCGGCGTGCGATCCGGTGTGCGCGCGGGGCGGGGTGAGCGTCGTCATGCGGAAGGCTCCATCGGCGCGGGGCCGGCCCGTGCCGGCGCTGTCCGCCGCATCCGAGACTCGCCGACCGGCACGAACACCGCGATGGACGGACATGAACAGCGCATGAATACCGTCGTGTGATGGCTCCCGCGCCGGGGACGTTCACGTCCCGTTCATGCGCGTTTCCCGGCCGGTTCAGGTCGGGTGACGAGGATGACGTGCGTGGCAGCCGCCACGGCCAGGGGACGCGCCCGCCAGGACCGGGGGCGCGCCCCGCCAGCGAGGAACCCGATGCGCACCCTCACGTTCACCTGTGCGAGCTGCGACACGACCGTCGTCGACAGCCCCGTCTTCCACCTCGGGCTCGCCTTCTGCTGCGCCGGGTGCGCCGCCGACGGGCCGTGCATGTGCAGCTACGACGGTCCCGGAGCCGAGCTGGCCGTCGCCGACCGAGCCGTGGTCGTCGCCGGGGACCTCCAGGCCGACCCCGAGATCACCGCAGCAGCGATCCCCCAGGCGATCGTGGAGCCGCCTGCCCTCGCCGCCACCACGATCGCGGAGCCCGCTCGACCGGCCGCGACCGAGCGCCCGCGCCCGGTCGTCCGCCCCGCCGCGCCGGCGGACGCGGGGAGGCTCGTCGGGTCTCGTCGTTCATGAGGTCAGCGCCGGGTCGCCGGCCGTGACGGCGCAGGCCGCCGCGGCCGGCGACGACGTGCTGGTCGCCGGCTACGGCCGGACGGCCGTCGGGGCGTATCCTCGGGTGGTGATGCTCGGAATCGATCCCGCGTCGCGCGCCTCCGCGCCCACGGCCCTCGCCTCCGCCGCCCTGCGCCTCGTGGGCGAGGGCGTGACCGCGCGCGCGCTGATCGATCGGTTCGCTGCCGAGGGCGCCGGGATCGACGAGACTGTCGCGGAGGGGATCCTCGGCGAGCTCGCGATGCTCGGGCTCGTCCGCGTGGCCCGGGCGGACGGCTCCGGGCGGGTCCACGTCCTCACGAGCCTCGGCCGGCAGTTCACCGACGCGGGGGCGGTGATCGGCGCCGGGATCGCGACGCAGCTCGCGGACCTCGAGCACCTGCGGACCGACCTTCTCTCCACGATCGCCCACGAGCTCCGCACGCCCCTGACGGCCGTCCGGACCTGCGTCGGGATCCTGCGTGACCCGACGACCACGCCGACCGAGGCGGAGAGCGCGAAGCTGCTCGCGACGATCGAGCGCAACGCGGACCGGATGCAGCAGGTCGTCGGCGACATCCTCGAGATCGCGCGGTTCCGGACCGGCGAGGTGGTGCTCCAGCTGCGAGGGTTCGATGCCGTCGAGCTCGCGCGCGGCGCCATCGCGTCCGTCGAGCCCCTCGCGACGGCCCGGTCCCAGGCGATCGTGCTCGCAGCGCCGTCCGCCGCGATCCGCGTGTTCGGCGACCGGCGTCGGCTCGAGCAGGCGCTCATCAACCTCGTCTCCAACGCCGTGAAGTACGGGCACGCGCACGGGCGGATCGACGTCTCCGTGCGGCCCCACGGCGGCTGGGTCACGTGGACCGTCCGCGACGAGGGCCCGGGGATCGCCGAAGAGGACCGCCCGCACCTGTTCGAGCGGTTCTTCGTCGGACCCAACGACCGCGACGGCGCCTCCCGCGGCGTGGGCCTCGGACTGCCCACCGCGCTCGCGATCGCCCAGGCCCACGGCGGCCGGATCGACGTCG
>JALOOH010000185.1 GCA_025454515.1 Chloroflexota bacterium | reverse complement strand
CGCACGTCCGCCCGCTCCGCCGCGCGCAGCATCGCCTCGACGTGGAGCGCGCCGGGCGCGAGCGGCTTCTCGCAGAGGACGTGCCTGCCCGACGCGACGATCCGCTCCACCCACGCGCGATGGAGCCCGTTGGGGAGCGGCACGTAGACCGCCTCGACCGCGGGGTGGTCGATGACGGCCTCGTACGACCCGGCGTCGAGCGCCCGCAGGTCGCCCGGGACGGGACCGCCGCGGCTCGCGACGGCGACGAGGGTCGTCCGGGGAGAGGCGAGGATGGCGGGGATGACCGCCCGCGTGGCGACGTACGAGCGGGCGCCGATGACGCCGAAGCCGACGGGTCGGGCGGCGTCGTCGCGCGACGTCGCGCCCGGCGACCCGGACCGCCCGTCCGCGGTCACGTCTCAGTCGACCTCGACGGGCAGCCCCCCGGCCGCGATCGATCGCGTCGCCGCCTCGAGGACGGCGACGACGCCACGGCTCTCTGCCGGGGGAACGGCGAGCGGCTCGCCGAGCAGCAGGTGATCGGCGAGGCTGCGATGGAATGGCCAGCCGGACGGCGCCGGCGCCGGCGGGACCGTCATCTCGACGAGCCTGCCGGGGCCGTCGTAGCGGACGAGCCGCAGCGCGACCGGCGCCTCCGCGTGGTGCGCCTCGTGGTCGACGTAGCCGCGCCCGCGCTCGATCGTCTCGGTCATCAGCGGCCGGTGGTGACCCTCGATCGTGCCGCGCGTGCCCTGGACGTAGAACTTGGGCCGTCGGATCGCGGCGAGGTCGCTCTGGCGGAAGGTGGCCTCCCGGCCGTCGGCCCACCGCATCCACACGGTGACCTGGTCGGCGTTCGTCACGTCGAGCCAGGCCCGCTTGTGGGCGACCGCGGTCACCCGCGTCGGCGGCCCGCCGTAGAGGCGGAGGATCCAGTCGACATGGTGCGAGCCCCAGTCGTAGACCGCCCCGCCCGAGATGGCCTCGTCCGAGTGCCACAGGCGGCACGGGTGGGCGAAGCCGCCGACGAACGTCTCGATGGCGAACACGTCGCCGATCGCCCCGCTCGCGACCGCCTCGCGCAGCGCGAGGAAGTCCCGGTCCCAGCGGCGGCTCTGGTACACGGTGATGGCACGGCCGTACCGCTCCGCCTCGGCCATCACGTGGTCCGCCTCGGCCACGGTCAGGCACATCGGCTTCTCGAGGACCACGTGCCTGCCGGCGCGGAGCAGCGCGAGGGCCAGCTCGGCATGGCTCGACGGCGGGGTCGCGACGACCGCCAGCTCGACGTCCTCGTCACCGGCGATCCCTGCGACGTCGGCGTACCGCCGGACCTGGGGGAAGTCGAGCACTGCGGCGGCCAGGCGCTCGGGCACCGTGTCGGCGGCCGCCACGAGCCGCAACCCGTCGGTCTCGGCACAGGCGAGCCCGTGCGCGTAGCCCATCCCTCCGTACGGGCCGTAGCCCACGATCCCCACGCCGACCTCGCGGGTCTCGGCCGGCAGGTCGGTCCGCAGCAGGCGCGCGACGAGGCGACCCAGCACGGGGTCGAGGACCAGCCGGTCCAGGTCGGCGATCGCGCTGGCGACCACGCGCCCGGCCCCCGACGTGTGCACCGTCAACGCCGGGTGCCCGCGGAGCGCGACGCTGATCGTGGCCGCCACCTCCGCGTCGTCGGCCGACGGCTCCATGAGTCGGAGGGGCGAGACGACGGCGGCCTCCGCGTCGAGGCGCGCGGCCGCGGGCACGTGCCCGAGCGTCACGACCCATTCGGCCTCGGGCAGCGCCCCGGCCACGGTCACGCCCGCCAGCCGCGCCGCCACGGCGTCGCCCGGCTCCGGAGCCAGCAGCAGCGAGCCGCCACCCGCCACGAAGCGCTCGATCTCCGCGATTCCGGCGTCGGGGACCGCGTCCAGCCGTCCGGGGGCGATCCGCGCGTCGCGGGGCCACGCGGCGCGGCCATACACGGGCGCGGGCGGCTCGACCACGGCCGGCGGGCTCATCGGCCGGTCTCCGGTCCCGCCTCCTGGGCCGCGGCCGGCGGGACCGCCGGAGGCTCGTCCGGCGCGTCGGCACCGTCGGCACCCCCAGCCCCCTCGGCATCGTCGGCCCCGTCGGGATCGCCTTCGTCCGTCCGCCGCAGGAGCACGTCGCGCTGCCGCAGGTAGTCGGTGATCGCGAGGAACGCGGCCGCGACGGGGATCGCGAAGATGGCGCCGAGGATCCCGGCGACCGCCCCGCCGAGCATCACGACGACGAAGACCGCCACCGGGCTCATCTTCACGGCCGCGCCCATGACCAGCTGGGTGACGACGAGCTGGATCGCCACGGCGGCGACGATGCTCACCACCGCGGCGGGGACCACGGCTTCCGGGGCGAGGACGAGGGCGAACGCGGGCAGGACCGCCCACCCGATGAGCGGGCCGATCCACGGGATGAACACGATGAGCCCGGCGATCACGCCGATGAGCGGGCCGTACGGGATCCCGAGCACGATCGCCGCGATGCAGATGACGGTGCCGTAGACCAGGCCGATGACGAGGCGCCCCCGGACGAACCCGCCGAACGACACCGCGATCGCCCGCTCGAGCTCCGTCAGGTCGCGGTACGTGCTCTTCGGCAGGAAGCGCCGCATCCACCCGAGGAGCGAGACCTGGCCCGCCGCGAGGCCCACCGAGATGATCACGGCCGTGACGAGCGCGGCGGCGAATCCGATCGCGTTCCGCACGACCGCCGTGGCCGCGTCGGTGAGCTGGCTGGCGTTCTGCCGCAGCCAGTCGAGGATCGCGGCCACCACGTCGCCCTCGTCGGGCAGCCTGATCCCGAGCGCCTCGACGATCGGACGCAGCAGGTCGCCGACCTTCGTGAGGATGCCCGGGAGGTTGTCCGTGAAGGCCACGGCCGCGTTCACGATCGCGACGAACGCCGCGCCGATGACCACGACGGCGACCACGGCGGTCACGACGTACGTGATCGCGACGGCGATCCCGCGCCCGCGGAACGGAAGGTGCCGGTGGAGGAACGAGACGGGCGGCTCGAGCACGTAGGCCATGAGCCACGCGACGAACAGGATGATCGCCGGTGCCGCGAGGACCGCCACGATGCCCCAGGAGAGCTGGACGATCAGGAGGAAGAGGGCGACGAGGACGAGCCAGAAGATGAGCCTGGCCTCGCGTCGCGAGACCACGTCCTCGAGTCGGGTGGGGCGTGCGGCAGGGTCGTTCACCCCGACAGCCTACATGGTGGCCGAGAGCCGAACGCCCGTGCGGGCACCGGGTCGCGGACGGCGCGCCGGAGCCTCGGACCGAGCGCACGAGCGCCGGCGCGGTCGGACCCTACACGAACCGCCCCACGCCCTCCGCGATCCCCGCCATCAGCTCCGCCTGCTCCCCCCACGGCAGGGTGGGGAACCAGCTCCGCGCGACGAACTCCACCGGCATCCCCGCCCGCTCGCGGATCGCGTGGAGCGACTCGACGATCCCGTCGGGCGGCCCGGCGAAGATGGCGCGCCCCTTCAGCAGCTCTTCCGCTGCGGGGGTGGGCGGCGGCGACGGCGGCGGCCCGGTGCGCGTGGCGGACGCCTCCATGTCGCGGTACTTCCAGCTCATCGCCCAGAGCGCGTCCCCGTAGCGCGCGAGCGCCTCGGATCCGGTCCGACCGGGCAGGAGGATGGAGTAGTGGATGACCCGGAAGGTCGCCGGATCGCGCCCGATCCGCTCGAGCTCGTCGCGGACCCACCCGACCATCTGGAGGAACCGCTCGGCCGGGGCGTTCGCGAAGATCCCGTCGGCGAGCCGGGCGGCCCGTCGGATGGCGGGCTCCGCGCTGCCGCCGACCACGACCGGGATGGGCATCGACGGGGTCGGTCGGACCGCGAGCTCGGGGAGGCGGTAGATGTCGCCGTCGTGGCGGAAGGGCTCCCCGCTCCAGGCCGCGGGGAGGATCCGGAGGATCTCGTCCATCGCCCGGCCGCGCTGCCGGGCGTCGGCGCCGAGGCCGGCGAACTCGACCTCCGACCAGCCGAGGCCCAGCCCCAGGATCAGGCGGCCGCGGCTGAGCAGCTGCACGGTGGCGGAGTCCTCGGCGAGCCGGATCGGGTGGTGGAGCGGCGCGAGGACGACCCCGGTCCCGATGTGGATCCGGCTGGTCGCCGCCGCGATCGCGGCGCTCACGACGAGCAGGGACGGCATGTAGCCGTCATCGACGAAGTGGTGCTCGGTCGTCCAGACCGACGCGAAGCCGAGCCGTTCCGCCTCGACCGCGGCGCGGATCGTCTCGTCGTACGCGCGCGTCCAGTCCGTCTCGCCCGGCCGCAGCTGGGCGCTCAGGAGCCCGAATCCGATCCCCATGGGCGTCGCGTCCTCACCCTTCCGTCGAACCGCCGCCGTCGCCGC
>JALOOH010000184.1 GCA_025454515.1 Chloroflexota bacterium | reverse complement strand
AGCACCGGTCACGGAGGACGACGATGGCGGAGCGACGCGAGATCGCGGCGAACGAGGATCCCGTCTGCGGGATGACCCCGGACGTGGAGCAGGCCCGGGCGAAGGGCCTGACGACCGAGTACGAGGGGCGCGAGTACGTGTTCTGCGGGAAGGGCTGCCTCCTCGAGTTCGGGGACGATCCGGAGAAGTACCTCGACCCCGCGTACGTCCCGGCCATGTAGGGCGGCCGGCCGTCCGGCGGGGCGCGCGTCCGCGGCGTCCCGTGGAGCCTCCGTCCGCGGGCCCGCGCGGGGCGACGGGCCGAACGGCCCTTCTCCGCCCCGGGCGACGCGTCGGTAAACTCGTCGCCCGGGTCCCTGACCGGGCGTCCCTCCCCGAGCCGCACCACCAGGAGCACGCCGCCGCATGCCTGCCCGCTCCCCCGACGACCGGACCCCCGTCATGCTCGTCCGACTCCCGGTCGAGCATGACGCGAGGATCGTGGACGTCCCCGCGGCGCACCGCTCCGAGCTCGCCGGCGAGGGGCTGCGCGCCGGGCGCACCGTGCGGGTCACGGGGCGCGCGCCGTTCGGCGGCCCGATCCTCCTGATGGTCGGACGGGCGCGGCTCGCCGTCTCGCGCTCCGTCGCGGCGGGGATCCTCGTGGACCCGGGTGCCGAGGCGGGTCGCAGGGGTGATGACGGGGATGCGCGCCAGCCGGACGCCGACGCGGACGCGGGCCTCCGCACGGACGACGGCCGAGCGACGATGCCGGCGGATCGCTGATGCTCCACCGCCACGGTGCACCGGACCCGGCCACGGACGCGTCGCTCCCGCGGATCGCGCTCGTGGGGCGTCCCAACGTCGGGAAGAGCACGTTCCTCGCCCGCGCCTCCCGCGCGTACGTCGAGGCGTCGAACGCCCCCGGGACGACCGTCCGGCTGGAGCAGCGGCGCGTGGACACGGGAGGCGACGCGGCGCTCCTCGTGGACCTGCCCGGTACCCGGTCCCTCGACGACGTCCCCGCCGGAGACGAGCCCTTCTGGCAGACGCTGCTGGACGCCCGCCCGGACGCGATCCTCGTGATCGTGGACGCCGGCGACCTGACGCGCCACCTGCCCCTTGCGCTCGCCTGCCGCGACCTGGGCCTGCCCGTGGTCGTGGCCGCCAACCTAGTGGACGAGGCGCGGGGCGCGGGGATCGACGTGGACGCCGGCCGGCTCGGCCAGCTGCTCGCGCTTCCGGTCGTCGCGACGTGCGCGCGGACCGGCGAGGGCGTGGACGGGGCGCTCCGCGGGGCCGTCGCCCGCGCCCGCCAGCGGGCCGCGGTGCGCGAGGGCATGCGCTCGCCGCGCGGCACGATCCCGGCGCCCGTCTACCCGGCCGACGTCGAAGCCCGCCTGGCTGCCGCCGGCGCGGCGCTCGCGCAGGGGCCGCGGTCACTCGGGGCGGCGGCGGCGTCCGACGTCCTCGCGGCGGCGGTGGCGGCGGGTTCGATCTCGCCGCGCGGCGCCGCGACGATCCAGCTGGGGCGCGACCTGGCTCCCCGCCGGGCCGAGGTCGCCGAGCGGTGGGCGGACGAGGTCGAGCACCGGCGCGACGTGCCCGAGCCGCTCGCCGACCGGATCGCTCGCCGCGTGACGGCTCCGTGGCCGGGGCTCCCCCTCTTCGTGCTCGCGACCGTCGGCTCCTTCGCGGCCGTCGTGATGGTCGGCGGCCTCCTGTCGAGCGTCCTGACATCCGTCTGGATGGCGACCGTCTCGCCCGCCCTCACCGCGATCGTGTCGGCCGTCGTCCCTGTCCCCACCGTCGCGAACGCCCTGCTGTGGGCCGTGGACGGCGGGCTGCTCGCGATGCTCGCGGTCGGCATCCCGTACGTCCTCACCTTCTACCTCGTCCTCGCGGCCCTCGAGGACACCGGCTACCTCACGAGCGCTGCCGTGCTCATGGACCGGCTCTTCGGGTTCCTCGGCCTGCCCGGGCGCGCGGCGATCCCGCTGCTCACGGCCACCGGCTGCAACGTGCCGGCCGTCCATGGGACGCGCATCCTGCGCACGCAGCGCGAGCGCGTCATCGCCGGCTGGCTCGTCACGCTCATGCCGTGCTCGGCCCGGTCGGCCATCCTCATCGCCGCCGTGGCGCCGTTCCTCGGGTTCGGGGCGGCGATGGCGGCCTTCGTCATCATCGGCGGCCTCGCGATTCTCACCGGCATCGGTGCGAACGCGATGATCCCCGGCCGCCAGCCGGCGCTCGTGCTCGAGCTCTCCCCGCTCCGCCTCCCGATCGCCGGCCACGTGTGGGCGAAGGCGTGGCACCGGTTCCGTGCGTTCGTCGTCACGGCGACGCCGTACATGCTCGTCGGCTCGTTCATCGTGGGGCTGGCGTACGAGTCGGGCGCATGGCAGCCGGTCGCCGAGGCGCTCGACCCGGTGACGATGTCGTGGATGGGGCTGCCGGCGGTCGCCGTCGTGGCGATCGTCTTCGCGTTCCTCCGCAAGGAGCTCGCCCTGCAGCTCCTCCTGGTCTTCGGCGCCGTCGAGCTCGCCGGAGCGGCGGCCGGTGGAGCCGGCTCATCGGCCTCCGACCTGACCGCCGTCCTCGGCCCGGCGCAGCTCTTCGTGTTCGCGATCGTCGCGTCGATCTCGATCCCGTGCGTCGCGACGCTCGCGACGCTGCGCGCGGAGCTCGGGGGGCGGGCCGCGACCGCCATCGCCCTCGGCTCGATGCTCCTCGCGGTCACCGTCGGGATCGGCCTCGCGCACGCGCTCGGCATCGCCTAGGACGCAGCGCCGAGGCGTGCCGGTCGCCTCGCGCGGGTACCATCGGCCCCATGCGGTTCCTTGCACTCGGCTCCGAGGTCGACATCTCCTTCCCCGGCATGTCCCGCGAGGAGGCAGCCGCCCTCGGGCGCGCGGAAGCCCGTCGCTCGTGGGAGCTGTACCAGTCGGGCGTCATCCGCGAGGTCCAGTTCCGCGTGGACGCGCACCGTTCCGTGATCCTCCTCGAGGCGCCGGACGAGGCGGCGGCGCGCGATGCGCTCGCAACCCTCCCGTTCGTGCGGGCGGGCGTCCTCTCGTTCGAGATCGTCGGGCTGCGGCCGTACGACGGCTGGGCTCGGCTCTTCGCGCCGGAGGACGGGGCCGGCGGGTCGTAGTGTGATCGAGGGCCACGTCGTCACGGTCCTGGGCCCGCGTCCGGCGGACGCGCTCGGCGTCGTGGACGCGCACGAGCATCTCCTGTGCGATTCGCCCGGGCTCCCGGGGCAGGCGTTCACGGACGCGGAGACGTCGGCGCGCGAGGTGCTCGACGGGAAGGCGAGCGGCATCGGGACGCTCGTGGAGATGACGCCGATCGGGCTTGGCCGCGACCCGGCCGGGCTCCGTGCGATCGCCGAGGCGACCGGGGTCCCGATCATCGCCGCCAGCGGCTACCACCGTGACGCGCACTACCCCACGGGCCACTGGGTCCACGACGCGTCCGTCGAGGAGCTGGCCGACCGGGTCGTGACGGACCTCGTGGCGGGCATGCACCCGGCCGACTGGGTCGCTCCGGGGCTGCCGCTGGACCGGGCACGGGCGGGCGCGATCAAGGGTGGCGCCTCGTACCACCACGTCAGCCCATCCGAGCGCCGTCGTCTGGAGGCGATCGGCGGTGCCAGCGCGGCGACGGGCGCGGCGATCCTCGTCCACTGCGAGATCGGGACGGCCGCCCACGAGATCGTCGACGTCCTCAAGGGCGCGGGCGCGCGGACCGACCGGATCGCGCTCGCCCACATGGACCGCAACCCGGACGCCGAGGTCCACGCGGAGATCGCGGCGCGCGGCGTGACGCTCGAGTACGACACCGTGGGGCGCACCAAGTACCACCCGGACAGCGTGGTCCTGGACCTCCTCGAGGCGCTGGTCGCGGCCGGCCACCTCGACCGGCTCATGCTCGGCCTGGACCTCGGCACCCGGGAGCTGCACCGGGCGTACGGCGGCGGGCCCGGGCTCCGGTACCTGATGACGGCCTTCGCGCCGCGGCTCCGGCGCAGGCTCGGCGGGGAGGCGGCCGAGCGGATCCTCGCGGAGAATCCCGCGCGGTTCTACGCGGTCCGGCCGACGGGTGCCGCGGGCGGCGATGGGTGAGCTGCGCCGCCGGAGGCCTCGCGTGAGCCGCGCCGCGGGAGGACTCGCGTGACGGGCCGGTACGACGTCGTCGTGGTCGGGGCGGGGTCGGCCGGGTCGACCGCCGCGATCGCGGCGGCCCGCGCGGGCGCGCGGACCCTCCTCGTGGACCGGCTCGCGTTCATGGGCGGGACGTCCACGGCGGTCCTGGACACCTTCTATGCCTTCTGGACGCCGGGAGAGCACCCGCGGCGCGTCGTGGGCGGCATCGGCTGGGAGGTCGCGCAGCGCCTCGCCGCCGACGGCGTGGCGTTCGAGCGACCGAACACGTACGGC
>JALOOH010000183.1 GCA_025454515.1 Chloroflexota bacterium | reverse complement strand
ACGTCGTTGAGGACGACCATCCAGTGGAGGTGCGGACCGGTCGTCCGGCCCGTCATCCCGACGGTGCCCACGACCTGCCCCTGGCTCACACGCTGGCCGGCCTGCACCGCGACGCCGGGCTCCAGGTGCGCATACCACGTCTGGAGCCCGGTGGAGTGCGCGACGATGACGATGACGGCCTTGGGATACGGGTCGTACGGGTTGGGTCCCGCGAAGACCACGACCCCGTCGCCGGCGGCCCGGACCGGCGTCCCGATCGGCGCGGCGATGTCGATCCCGTTGTGCCAGTGGCCGCAGCTCCCGGCAGGCGGCTCCCAGCCGAAGCCGGTGCAGCCGAACTCCTGCGTCACGACCCCGCCGAGCGGCCACATGAGCGTGCCGTTGTAGGCCGAGGGGATGTTCCCGCCGAGCTGCTGCGCGTCGATCAGCCGGCGGATCTTGGCCTTGAGGGCGTTCTCGGCCTTGATCTCCCGGTCCATCGCGGCCTTGAGCTGGGCCGTCGTCTGCTTCACCCGGCTGAAGTTGCGCTGCTGGATCGCGAGCTGCTTCTTCACCTTCGCGTCGAGCGCGCGGAGCTCGTCGCGGGCCTTCTTGAGGTCCGCGAGGCGGGCGACCACCGCGAGCTTCTGCTCCTTCGATTCGAGGCGCAGGTCGTTCGTCGTCGCCCGGGCCTCCTCGGCCATCTGGCGGCTGACGTCGAGCAGCTGCCGGTCGCGCTCGATCTGCCCGGCGAGCGCCTGGTCCTGCGCGGAGATGTCCATGTACGAGGAGACGTCCGAGATGACGTCCGTGAAGGACTGCGCCGAGAGGATCGTCTCGAGCAGCGACGTGCGGTCCGTCATGTACGCGGCGCGGATGCGCGTCGCGAGGAGCGACTTGCGGATCTCGAGGAGCCGATCCTGGCGCGCGACGTCGTCCTCGAGCTGGGCGACCGTCTCGTCCCACCCCTTCACCTGGTCGGTCAGAGTGTTGAGCCGCACCCGCGCCTGGTTCACGAGCTTCGTCACGTTGGCGACGCGCTTCTTCGCGAGCTTGAGGTCCGCGTTGACGGCGGCGAGCGTGTCGGCGGTCTCCGCGATGTCCTTCGAGAGCCCGGCCTGCTGGACCCTGAGCTGCGCGATCTGCTTCTTCTGCTTCTCGATCTTCGCGCGCAGGGCCTTCTGCTTCGCGATCGCGTCCGTGAGGGGGTCGCCGGCGCTCACCGGGGTCGCGAGCGACCCGGAGAACGTGCCGATGAGGGCCACGAGGAGCAGGAGGGGCCCGAGGCGACGCAGCAGGGACCGCCGACCGGCCCGCGCGTTCGTCATCTTCCGTCTCGAGTGAACGACGTCATCCTGCGAACGAGACTCCGTTGCCGCGCCGCGGCGCGGTCCATCGCCACGCTCGCCGGTCACGTCGCCCCACGCATGGGCACGCGCTCGCGGGACGACCCCGGCTCGCGGCCAAGTCTAGCACCGTGTGCGAGAACGCCCGTTCGAGCGGCCGGGCACCGCGGCGATCCGACGACGCGGACGACCCGGATGGTCCCCGCGGTCAGAGGGACGCGAGGATCCCCCAGGCGATCCCGGCGATGAGGAAGGGTCCGAACGGGACGTAGCTGCGGAGCGTGATCCGGCGCAGCGCGAGGAGGACCACGAGGATCACGCCCGCGAGGACGACCCCCGCGAGGAGCCCGGCGAGCGTCCGCGACAGCCCGGCGACGAGCCCTGCGGCCACCATGAGCTTCACGTCGCCGAGCCCGAGCGCCCCCGAGCCGAACGGGATCGACAGCGCGAACAGGATCGCGGGGAAGAGCAGGGCGGCCACGATGGCACCCGCCTCCTCGCCGCGCACGAGGGGGTTCAGGCCGGTCGCGAGCAGGACGGCGGCGACGGCGACCGACGGGAGCGTGAGGACGTCCGGAAGGAGCCGCTGGTCGAGGTCCACCGCGAACAGGAGCACGAGCACGCCGAACCACGCGGCGACGATCGCGAACGTGGCCGGCTCCGGCGACCGGGCGGCGAGCGCGCCGAAGGACGTGGCGGCCGCGGCGATCGTCACGACCGTGCGCCATCCGGGGCGCCTGCCGCCCTCGCCCGGCTCGTGCGCCGGCCAGCGGACCGCGATCCGGTCGGACGCGAGCCCCCAGACCGCGCCGGCGAGCGCCAGCGCGACGACGAGCGGCGTCACGGCCGGGCGCCCGACGACGGCCGGGCGCGCGGCGCACGAGCGGCCGGGACCCGCTCCTCGGCTACCGGGCGCCCCCCAGGGCGAGCTCGACGAGCGTGGCGTGCGTCACGCCGCTCGCGCCGCGCGCCGCCCACGGCCGCGCCTTGCGGAAGTACGCCGTCCCCCCGATGTCGAGGTGCGCCCACGGCCGGGTGGTGAACTCGCGGATGAACAGGCCGCTCTTCACGAGGCTCCCCTCGGACGAGCCGGAGTTCGTGAGGTCCGCGTACCAGCTCTTCATGTCGGCGAGGTAGTCGTCCACGAGCGGGATCTGCCAGAAGCGCTCGCCGGCGCGGGCGCCCGCGGCGTCGATGTCCGCGTACCACGACTGCGGCGTGGCGAACGCGCCGGTCACCAGCTCGCCGAGTGAGCGCGCGACGATGCCCGTGAGGGTGGCGACGTCCACGAGATGGGTCGCGCCGAGCCGCTCGGCGTACGTCAGGGCATCGCCGAGGATGAGCCGCCCCTCCGCGTCGGTGTTGATGATGTCCACCGTCTTGCCGTTGAGCGCGCGGACCACGTCGCCCGGTCGGGCCGAATGGGGGCCGGGCATGTTCTCGACGGCCGGCGCCACCGCGAGGAGCGGCGTGCCGGGCGCGAGCCGCGCCACCGTCGCGATCGCGGCGATGACGGTGCACGCGCCCGTCTTGTCCATCTTCATCTCCTCCATGCGGTCGGCCCCCTTGAGGCTGATCCCGCCGGAGTCGAAGCAGACACCCTTCCCGACCATCGCGAGCAGTCGCCCCTGCGCGTCGGTCCCGCCCTCGGGCCCTGACCGGAGCACGATCATCCGGGGCGGATTCGCGCTCCCCTGCCCCACCGCGAGGAACATGCCCATCCCGAGCTCTCGCGCGCGCTCCGGCTCGACGACGTCGATCGACAGGCCATGGGCCTCCGCGAGCGCGCGCGCCTCGTCCGCGAGCACCTGGGGGCTGACGTCGTTGGCGGAGCGGTTCGCGAGCCGGCGGGCGACGTTCGCCCCCTCGCCGATGATCCGGCCCCTCTCGGCCGCGGCCGCCAGGCCCGCGGCATCGCCGCCGACGGCCACGAGGACGAGCTCCTCGAGCGCGGGCGGCGCATCCTCGACCGCATCGCGGTAGATCGCGGCGGGCTCGAAGGACCCTTCCTCCACGCCCCGTGCGACCAGCTCGGCGGCGGCCGTGGCGCCCCCGTCGAGCGCCCCGGCGAGCGGATCGAGCCAGACGGCGAGCGTCCTCACCGGGCGCCCGCCGAGGCGGCGCTCGGCGGACTGTCCGACATGCAGGACCGTCTCCCGGTCGAGCGCCTCCGCGTCCCCGGCGCCCACGGCGAGGACCCGCGGGGAACGCAGCTCGCCGCCGGGGACGAGCGCTGTCGCGTACCGCTTCGTCTGGAGCTCGCCGAACGCGAGCTCGGCCTGGATCCGGCCCGCCGCGCGGCGGTCGACCTCCCCGAGCGCCCCGGACCAGTCCGGATCCGCGAGCAGGGGGACGACGAGGACGTCGGCGGCGACGTCCCAGGGCTGGTCGGTGGCGATGCGGATCCGCATGGGAGTGTCCTCGGGCAGGCCGCCGCGGGGCGGCGGTGATGGGTCTCCGTGGGTCTGCGGCCGCCACTCGGAGGCGGCGCGCGAAGGGACACGGCCGGCGTGGGGGTTCGCCGCTACTGTACCGTCCCGGCCGCCGCTGCGAGCCGCCCGCGCGCCTCCTCGATCGCGATCACGGCCTGGTTCAGGCCGCCGCGGGCGACGTCGGCGAGGATGACGACGAGCGCCCGCGTGTCCGGGGGCAGCGAGGCCCGGGCCGCGTCCACCGCCTCGAGGGCCCGTCGCACGTCCGGCGCGTCGACGCCCCCGGACGCGACCAGCGCCGCGTACAGGCGGCGGAGCGCGTCGTCGATCGCCCGGCTCCGTGCGAGCCAGCCGTCGAGCGTCGTCACCTCCACGCTTCGCGCCAGCTCGTCGCGGATCGCCGTCGCGGCGTCGAGCTCGGCCGTGGCCTCGTCGAGGCGGGCGAGCGCGTCCGCATAGCGGCCCTCGCTCCCCGCGAGCGCGGCCTCGCCGGCCTTCGCGTCGTGGCCCGTCAGGTGGCCGGCGAGCGCGACCGCGGGCGCGCTCCCGGCCGCGAGCGACCGCCACGTCTCCCGGAGCCCGGCGGCCGCCGGCGCCGCGGCCGCCAGCCGGTCGTGGCGCTCGATCGTCGTGGCGCCGTAGCGGATCGCGTCGTCGTCGGACCCGAGCGGGAGCCCGTCGAGCCGCGCG
>JALOOH010000043.1 GCA_025454515.1 Chloroflexota bacterium | reverse complement strand
GACCGGACCGCTCCCCTCGTCCCACCGGACGTCGACGGCGTTCGCGAGGACCCCGAGATCCAGGGAGGCCGCGAGCATCCCTGCAACGTCGCGGCCGTCGGGGGTCGCGCCCACGATGAGCCACGCGGGCTGCTCGACGCGGGCGAGCGCCGCGATCCGCGCCGCGGCGACCGCCGCGGCAGGTCGCTCCTCCGCGATGGGCGCACCGATCGCGACCACGCGCTCGACGAACGCAGCCAGGGCGGCCGCGGGGCCGGTGGCGTCCGGTGCGACGACGACGCCGACGGCCTCGCGGCCGGCACCGGCGGCCAGGCGACGGGCGACCGTGGCGACCTCGGTGGACAGGCGCGTCAGCGAGCCGTCGGCGACCTCGCCGATCGCCCACACCGCCCCCGCCATCAGAGGAGCCTCCGCTCGTCGAGCAGGTCGACGATCTCGCGCGCCACCTCCGCGGGGCTCCCCCGGACGACGCGTGTCGCGCCTCGCTCGGCCGGCCGCCGCGCCGCGAGCACGCGCGTCGTCGCCGCGGACCCGCCGACCTCGGCCGGGTCGAGACCCAGGTCCGCGAGCGAGACGCTCCGGATCTGCCGGGACCGTGCGGCCATGATCCCCTTCAGCGAGGCGTAGCGCGGCTCCCCGACCATCTGCGTGACCACGACGAACGCCGGCAGCGGCGCCTCAAGCACGGTGTACCCGGTCGCGTGGAGCCGGTGGATCCGCACCCGGTCGCCTAGGACCTCCACGCTCCCGGCATACGACAGGTACGGCAGGCCGCGGATCGCGGCGATCCCCGCCGCCACCACGCCGGCGCCGCCGTCGGCGCTCGCGGCACCGGCGAGCACGAGGTCGTGGTCCAGCGTCGCGAGCGCCGCCGCGAGCACCCGTGTCGTCGCGAGCGCGCACGCGCCGGCCAGCGCGTCGTCCGTCACGAGGAGCCCGCCGTGCGCGCCCATCGCGAGCGCCTTGCGCATCGTCTCGGTCGCGCCGGGCGGCGCCATCGTGAGGAGCGTGATCTCGCCGCCGTGGGCCTCCACGAGCCGGATCGCCTGCTCGACGGCGTACTCGTCGTTCGGGTTGACGATCGGCGGGCTCGACAGGCGGTCGAGCCGCAGGTCGTCACCGAGGCGCTCCGTGCCGGTCGTGTCCGGCACGGGCTTCGCGAGGACGACGATGCGCACGAACGGCCTCCGGGCGGGTCCGTCGGGCGCGGACACGCCCGGTCGGGCGGCGTGCGCCCGGCGCGCACCAGTGTACCGACGCTCCGCCCCGGGGGTCCGGTCAGCGCGGGGCGACGGCCTCCGCGAGCAGCTCGGCGATGTCCAGCGCCACGACCCCGTCGGCGGCGCCCGCCGTCGCGAGCCCGTCGCCCACCATCGTCATGCAGAACGGGCACTCGACCGCGACCACCTGCGCGCCCGTCTCGAGCGCCTGGCGCGTCCGCTCCTCGTTGATCCGCGTCCCGCGCGTCTCGTCCATCCACATCCGGCCGCCGCCCGCCCCGCAGCAGAACGTCTGGCGGCCGTTCCTCTCCATCTCCCGGATCCGGACGCCCGGCAGGGCTCCGACCACCGCCCGCGGCTCGGACACGATGCCGTTGTACCGGGCGATGTAGCACGAGTCATGGACGGTGACCGTGCGACCGGCCGGCCGGCCGGGGGCGTCGCTCCCGGCGGCCACGGCCGGTGCGCTCGCCGCGGTCCCGGCCGCGCCCGGCGTGAGCCGCCCGTCGGCGAGGAGGCGCGCGAGGTACGCCGAGTGATGCACGACCGTGAACGTGCCGCCGAAGTCCGGGTACTCGTGCGACAGCGTGTTGAAGCAGTGCGGGCAGGCCGTCACGATCGTCGGAGGGTCGTACTTCTTCAGCGTCTCGACGTTCTGCATCGCGAGCATCTGGAACACGTACTCGTTGCCCATCCGGCGCGCTGGATCGCCCGAGCAGGCCTCCTCCTGGCCGAGCACGGCGAAGCGGACGCCGGCCGCGTCGAGGCACGTCGCGAACGCGCGGGCGGTGCGCCGGGCGCGGTCGTCGAACGCGGCCGCGCAGCCGACCCAGTACAGGACCTCGATGTCGCGGAGCCTGCCCGTCGCCGCGAGGTCGCGTGCGACAGGGACCGGGAACGCGAGCCCCTTCGTCCAGTCGAGACGGGTGGAGGCGGGCTGGCCCCACGGGTTGCCCGACCGCTCCATCCCCGTGAACGCGGCCGTCGCCTCGTGCGGGAACCGGCTCTCATCGAGGACGAGATTCCGGCGGATCCCGACGATCTTCTCCACGTGCTCGATGAGCACGGGGCACGACTCCACGCACGCGCCGCACGTCACGCAGTCCCAGACCGCGTCGTAGTCGATCGCGCCGTCGAGCAGCGGCGCGGCGAGCAGGCTCGGGTCGGGCCGGGTGTCGTCCGAGCCGCGGATCTCGCGCACGGCCGGCGAGTCCGGCACGATGTCGATCCCCCGCTCGGCGGCCGTGGACATCCGGCGGATCCCCATGATCAGCCCGCGCGGGTCGAGCGTCTTCCCCGTGCGGTTGGCCGGGCAGGCGTCCGTGCAGCGGCCGCACTCGGTGCAGGTGAACCCGTCGAGGATGTCCTTCCAGCCCAGGTCGGCGAGCGTCCGGAGGCCGAACGTCGCGTCCTCCACCTCCAGGTCCATGACCGGCAGCCGGCCGCGCGGCGTGAGCCGGCGCAGCCAGACGTTGACGAAGCTCGTGTAGATGTGGAAGTGCTTGTTCGTGGGGATCCAGATGAGGAAGGCGCCGAGCGCGACCACGTGCCCCCACCAGAGCACGGCGAAGCCGGCTTCCAGCCACGCCTCGTCGAGCCCGGCGAGCGGGATCGCCAGGGCGTTCGCCACGAAGGCGCCCGGGATGTCCCCCCAGGCCGCCGCCTCGAAGGCCTGTGCGAGCAGCTCGGTCGACACGACGACCGCGATCATCAGGAGGATGACGATCGCGGTCCGCGTGAGGAGAAGGCGCGGGGGTCTGCTCACGAGCCGACGCTCGAAAGCCCACGCGACCCCGATGAGCGCGGCGATCGCGACGGCGTTCTGGATCGCCACGAGCGCGGTCCACAGGATGCCGTCCAGGGGCCACCCGACCACCGCCTGCGGGATCCCTCCGGTGACGGCGTTGATGTTCCCGATGAGCAGGATCGTGGACCCGAGGAACAGCGCGTAGTGCATGACCCCGGCGCGGGGGTCGCGGAACATCCGGGTCTGGGCGATCGTGTATCGCACGACCCCCCACGCGCGCGCCGGCACCCGCTCGAACGGCGCGGGGCCGCCCGGATGCGCCGCTGCCCAGACGCGGACGTGCCGGGCGACGACGAGCGCGAAGACCGCGAACGCGCCCCAGAAGACGGGGAAGACGAGCGGGTATGCCGGCACGTGCTCGAACGGCTCGAACAGGGCGATCGTCATCCTCCGGCGCTCCCTCTCCCGGTATCGTCGGCGCGGTCCGCGCCGGTCCATCCCGCATGGTCGAACGGCCCCGCGAGAGTCTCCACGGCGTGCCCGAGGACCGCCTCGATCGCCTCGAGCGACTCGACGGCCCCGCGCGGGCTCCCGGGGAGATTCACGACGAGCGAGCCCCCACGCGCGCCCACGACGCCGCGGCCCAGGTCGGCGAGCGGCGTCTTCGCGCGGCCGGCCGCCCGCATCGCCTCGGCGAGCCCGGGGACGACCCGTTCCACGACGTCGAGCGTCGCCTCCGGCGTCACGTCGCGCGGCGTGAGGCCGGTGCCGCCGGTCGTCACGACGAGAGGGGCGCGGCCCGCCGCCGCGACGATCGCCTCGGAGATCGCGGAGCGGTCGTCCGCGACGGCGACGCGCTCCACGGCGTACCCGAGAGCGGCGAGGCGCTCGGCGACCGCCGGCCCGGAAGCGTCCTCGCGCACGCCGGCGGCGACGCCGTCGGACACCGTGATGACGACCGCCGCCCGCGCCGCGTCCCGCCCGGCCGTCACCTGGTCGTCACTTCCCACGCGGGCGCCCGGCGCCACGCTTCGGGACGGCGGGGCGGCGCGGGCCGCGCCGGACGTCCCGGCCGCCGGTCGCCTCGGGGGGCTCCGGGGGCCGCCGCCACTCCCCGCTCTTGCCGCCTGTCTTCTCGAGGAGCCGGATCCACCGGATCTCCACGCCCTTCTCCACGCCTTTCACCATGTCGTAGACGGTGAGCGCGGCGACAGACGCGGCGGTGAGGGCCTCCATCTCGACGCCGGTCTGCGCGGTCGTGGCCGCCTCGGCACGGATGCGGATCCCACCGGACGGACGATCCGGCGTCGCGGAGACGACGAGGTCCGTGAGGGGGAGCGGATGGCACAGGGGGATGAGCTCGCTCGTCCGCTTCCCGGCCATCACGCCTGCGATCTCCGCGACGGTGAGGACGTCGCCCTTCGCGTTCGCCCCGTCCACCACGAGCTGGAGCGTCGCATCCTCCATCGCCACGAGCGCCTCGGCGACGGCGCGTCGCGCCGTGGCGGGCTTGGCGGAGACATCGACCATCCGCGGTCGGCCGCCGCGGTCCACGTGCGTGAGGCGGCGGCGGTCGCTCCGGCTGGGCGGGGGCTGGTCCATCGTCACTCCCTCGGGGGTCGTCGCGCGGGTCGGCCACATCGTCGCGCAGATCGACGCCGTCGTGGCGGCGTCCGTGCGCCGGCCGCAGGGATCCGCCGCGGCGGAGGTCGTGGAGGACGCGCGTCAGGCGGACCGGCCCGTGAGCGCGGCGCGCTCTCGGATCGTCCGGGTGGCCGACATCCGCGTCAGGAGCCCAGCGAAGGACCCATCGCGCAGTACGGGGAGCGCGTCGCGACCGGACCGCTGGAGCTCCTCCAGCGCCGGCCAGAGCGCGGCGTCCGGCTCCAGCGGGCGAAGGTCGCCGAGGACCGTCATCGCCTCCTCTGCACGCGTCCGCGGCCATGCATCCCGCCGGAGCCGGCGGATCGCCCTAAGGCCCAGGATGCCCACGACGGTCCCGTCCCGCGTCACCGCGAACGCGTCGCGCTCCCCTCCCTCGATCGCGGCCGGCGCGAAGGTGTCGAGCGTGAGCCCGGTGGGGACCTCCGGCGGATCCGCGTCCATCGCGTCCGCCACGGTGAGGTCCGCGACCAGGTCGCGAAGCGCCGCGCGACGCTCGGCCGCGATCGCGCCCGTGCGGACGAACCAGCCGGCGAGGATGAGGACGATGCTGCTCGTCACGTCGCCCGCGAGCGCCACGACGAACCCGGCGCCGACCATGAGCAGCCCCACGGACCGTCCCACGCGCGCCGTCGTCCGTCGCGCGCGACCGACGTCCCCTGTGATGCGCCACGCGACCCCGTGGACGATCCGCCCGCCGTCGAGCGGGTCCCCCGGCAGCAGGTTCGCGAGCCCGATGAGGAGGCTGAACCCGGCCCCGACGACGAGCGCTTCCCCGACGGCAGCCGCGACGGCCCCGGTGAGCGACGCCGCCGCGAGCGCCAGGCCGCCGAGGGCGGCGGCCGCCGCGAGGCTCGCCACGGGCCCGGCGACCGCCACGATCGCCTCGTCGCCCGGGCTCGACAGTGGCCGGTCGCTCGCGTCCACGCCGCCGAAGAAGTAGAGGATGCCGGGGCCGTGCGGGACGCGGCGCGCCCGCGCCGCGACGACGTGTCCCGCCTCGTGGGCCACGGCGCCGGCGAGAGCGAGCAGCGCCGCCACGAGGCCCGCGGTCCACGCCGCGACCGGGTCCAGGTCCGGCCGGACGGCAGGGATCCGCGAGAGGGCGACGACCGCTGCGAGGAGCGGAAGGACGACGCCCCAGCTGACGTGGAGCTGGACCTCGCTGCCGAGGATCCGGAACGCAGGCCCCCGGATCGCGGCCATCAGGCAGCCGCCCGACGCTCCGCGGCACGCCGGCGCGTGTGCGCGACGACCGCGACCGCGATCGCGATCGCGAGGACGACGACCGCGAGGGCGATCGACGTCTCCGTCCAGAAGGCCTCCGGGAACAGCTGCACCAGGCGGTCGGTGCGCGGATCGAACGTATACGAGCCCGCTGGGAAGAAGACCCGGTGGAATACCTCGAACGCGACGTCGAAGAACAGGACGAGGAAGGCCCCGACGGCCACCACGCCGACCGCGAGCGCCGCCGCCGCGATCGCGACGCCGCGCCAGAAGGCGATCCGCCTGCGGTCGACGACCCACGCCGCGACGAGCACGGCGAACGCCAGCAGGACGACGAAGGCGAACGCGAGGACGACGCCGCGCACGTCCGCCATGTGGCCCGCCTCGGACGCCGTGAAGACAGGGGCGCCTTCGGCCGTCTGCGCGAACGTCCCGGGCCCCAGGAAGACCTCCATCACCACGGCATCGGTCACCTCGCGGACGGTGGCCGCATCCCAGCCGGTCCACAGGTCCACCGAGGACCGGCCCTGCTCGAACGCGACCCAGGCGGGGTTGAAGAAGAGCGCGATCGCGATGCCGATGATGACCAGGACGGCGGAGACGCCGGCCGCCGCCGACAGTGCGAGCGCGCGTGGTGCCGAGACGGCCGCAGCGCCCGATCGCGCGGCCGGGAGCCCGTCGGCCGTCACCCGAGGTCGAGCGTCCGTGCCTGCTCCCACCACATCTCGACGACGGACGGGTCCGGCGCCGCGACCTTCAGCTCCTGTGCCGCGCGGGCGAGGCTGGTCTCCACGGTCGGCAGGTCGCGATCGGTGAGATAGGAGACGCCGGCCATCCGCGACTGGACGAACAGGTCGTGCTCGGCGGGTCCGAGGCGCGCGAGGTTGAGCAGGAGCGCCTCGTCGCGCCAGGCGAGCACGTCGTTCGTGCTCGCGTCCAGCTGGTCGGCGAGCGTCTGGCGCCGCGTGCTCGTGGCCGACACCTCGAGCAGCAGCCCGGTCGTGAAGACGCCCTGCTTCTCGAGCCGTTCGAGATGGATCGGCTCGATCCGGGTGAGCGCGGTGATCGGCGGCACAGGTCCCTTCCTCCTGCCGTCCCGGCGGGGCGGTCGTGGCCCGGATGATGCCACGTGGGGCCGACGCGCGCCGACGCGGCCGCTCCCCGGCGTCCCGGGCGGCGTCGCCCGGGGTCAGGTCCCGGCGGGTCCCTGCGTCCCGTCCGCCGCGAGGCGGGCGGCCTCCGTCCGGAGGATCTCCCACGCGCGCACGACGTCGTCGCGTGTCGTGTGCAGGCTGCCGATCGCGACGCGGATCGTGAACCGGTCGCGGAGCCGCGTGTGCGAGAGGAACACCTCCCCGGTGGCGTTCACGGCCTCGATGAGCCGCTCGTTGAGGTCGTCGAGGTCCGCCCGCACCTCGGGCGCGTCCTCGCGGCCCGCGAGCGCGCACGGCCGGGCGCGGAGGCAGACCGTGGAGAACGGCACGGGCGCGAGCAGCTCGAAGTCCGGGTCCGCCTCGACCCACGAGGCGAGCTCGGCCGCCCAGGCGCAGTGCGCGTCGATCCGGCGGCGGATCCCGGCGAGCCCGAAGTACCGCACGACGAACCAGAGCTTCAGGGCACGGAACCGCCGTCCGAGCACCGGGGTGTACTCGTTGTAGTCGAGGACGGGGGTCGCCCGGTCGAGCGTCCGGAGGTACTCGGGCACCAGGCTGAACGCGTCGCGCAGGACGTGCATGCGACGGGACAGGAGGAGGGACGCGTCGAGCGGCGTGAACAGCCACTTGTGCGGGTTCACGACGATCGAATCGGCCCGCTCCCAGCCGGTGAACGGCCCGCGCCGCTCCGGGACCACGGCCGCCGCCCCGCCGTACGCGGCGTCCACGTGGAGCCAGAGCCCCTCGCGGGCCGCGATGTCCGCGGCCGCGCCGACCGGGTCGATCGCGGTCGACGACGTCGTGCCGAGGGTAGCGACCACGGCGATCGGGCGCAGGCCGGCCACCCGGTCGATCGAGATCGCCTCGGAGAGTGCGTCAGGGTCCATCGCCAGCACGTCGTCCGTCGCGATGCGCACGAGCGACTCGCGACCCAGGCCGAGCGTCATGCACGCCTTCTCGATCGACGAGTGCGCCTCTGCCGAGGCGTACACGCGAAGGCGCGGGACATCGGCGCGGCCAGCGATCCCCTTCGCCGCGGCGCGGGTCCCGGCGGCCTCGCGCGCCGCCCCGAGCGCGATGAGCGACGAGGTGGACGCCGTGTCGGTGAGCAGGCCGCCGAACGCCTCGGGGAGCCCGAGCGCCACCCGGAGCCAGTCCACCACCACTTCCTCGAGCTCCGTCGCGACCGGCGACGTCCGCCAGAGCATGGCGTTGGCGCCGAGCGCGGCGACGAGCATCTCCGCGAGCACGCCGGGGCCGGACGCGGTCGTCGCGAAGTACGCCATGAAGCCCGGGTGCTGCCAGTGGGTCGTATTCGGCTCGACGAGGCGGGCGACGTCGTCCAGCATCGCGGCGATGGGCTCGGGGTCCTCCGGCGGCGCGGGAGCGAACAGCGCCCGCAGCGAACCCGGCTCCACCGGCGGCATGACCGGGAAGTCGCGGACGCGTGCCAGGTAGTCGGCCATCGCGTCCACCGTCGCGTGGCCGGCCTCGCGGAAGCGCGCGGGCGACATGTCGCCGGTCCCGCCGCGCTGCTCCGCGTCGAGGGCGCCGAGCGACCCGGCTGTCTCGAGCGGCTCGAGGGGTTCCGCGCGGCGGTCATCGCTCATGGCGGCGAGTCTACCCGCGCCCCGGACGCGTCGGGCCCCGGACGCGTCGACACCCCCGTCGCCGGAGCGACGGGGGTGTCGGGCGAGTCGTCGGGGGTGCGCCTACTCGGTGCGGCGCGTCCTCAGCGGCTCGACGGTCGGCTCGCGCCGCGACGCCGGAGGAGGAGCTCGAGCGTCCGGCTGCGGACCGGTCGGCGATGGTGGCGGCGGTCGGCCTCACGCTGGAGCTCGGCCGCCCGATCCTTCGCAAGAAGGAGCGCGACACTGCCGTTCAGCATGTCAGGGCCTCCCTTCGAGGGTGAATCGGCTGGGTGTGACGTGCGGCCGGGAGGTCCTCCCGGCGGGGGGCGACCCTAGATCCAGGGCCGGACGTCCTCCCGGAACGAGAGCCGGGAGTCCGTGCCCGCCGTGGTGGCGAGGCCGGCGAGGATCGCGAAGAGTGCGGTCGCGGCGATGATGATGATGAAGCTCATGGCGCTCCGTCCGTTTCGTGTGGTTCGGCGGTAGTAACCGCTTGAGTCGCTTGATGGGGTTATCTGCAGGTGAACGATAACCCTCTTGCGCATAACCTGTCAAGCGGGTATAAGGGGTTATCACATGGACCACCCGTCCGTACCCCTCGACCTCGTCTCCGACGACCCGCCCCTCGAGGCGGATCGCCACGGCCACAACGCGCCTCTCGAAGACTGCCTCGAGTTCGTGAACACGGGCCGGCTCGTCCGGGGAAGGCCCACGCACGAGTTCGTCGGGCCGCCGGACGCCATCGAGTGGTTCGCCGCTCGCCAGCTCATCCACGACGACGCCCGCCGGAGGCTCCTCACGCGGTATGCGGCGGACCCTGCCGCGGGCCACGCGGACCTCGAGATCGTGCGCCGCGTCCGGGACGCGCTGCGCGGGCTCCTCGAGGCCGCGGTCGACGGACGTCCCGCGTCGCGCAGCGACCTGCGGACGGTGAACCGCACGCTCCGGACCCACTACGTGTACGTCCTCGTCCCCGCAGCCGACGGGGTCTCCCTCGGCCATCGCCACCTCGGCGACCCGATCGCCGGAGCGCTCGGCCGTCTCGCGGAGACGCTCGCCCGCGAGCTGAGCCAGGGGATGCCCGAGCGACTCCGCATCTGCGAGAGCCCCGACTGCAGCGAGGCGTTCATCGACCGCTCGCGCACCGGCCGGCGCCGCTGGTGCGACATGTCCACGTGCGGCAACCGCGCGAAGGCCGCGCGGCATCGCGAGAAGCGTCGGCTCCTCACCGCGGCGGCGTCCGCCGGCATCGTGGACCCGACGGCGTGATCGCGTCGCCCGCCGAGCCGCAGCGCGGACCGACCCGACGGGACTATCCTCATCCCGGGTGATGACGCCGCCACTCGTGCGGCCCACGCTGTCCCCGACCCACCAGTACACAGGGAGGATCACGCATGACCGACGAGACCCCGAAGGGGCCCGAGACCGCCGAGGAGCCGGTCGACGTCGTCGCCGTCGTCGCCGGCGACGAGAGCGGCATCCAGGCCGAGGCCGCGGTGGCCGTCCAGGGGGACTCCGCGATCATCGTCGCGCAGTTCGCCGACATGGACACCGCGAAGCTCGCCTACGAAGCGCTGCTCGATGCCGAGATGAAGCGCGCCATCGACATCGACGGCGTCCTCGTCGTGAACGCCGACTACCAGGGCAAGATCCACGTCCAGAAGATGACGGACCACACGACCCGCAACGGCTTCCTCTGGGGTGCCGTCGCCGGCGTCGTGGTCGGGATCATCTTCCCGCCCAGCGTTCTCGCCAGCGCGGCGACGCTCGGCGTCGTCGGCGCGCTGGCCGGCAAGGCGGGCAACCTCTTCAAGCGCGGCGCCGTCGCGTCCGAGCTCACCGAGGTCATCAAGCCGGGCACGTCGGGCATCGTCGCACTCGTCTCGCTCACGGCCGTCGATGCCGTGAAGGAGACGATCCCGCAGGCGACCGAGGTCAAGGCCGTCCCGGTGGACGACGAGACCGCCGTCGCCGTGAAGGAGGCCGCGAAGGCCGCCGGCGACACCACCGCCCAGTAGGGCCGACCGGACGGCGAGGCCGTCCGGTCGACGAACCTTCGAGCCCGCCGGGCAGGCGCCCGGCGGGCTCGAACGCGTCTGAGGCCGACGCCCGGGCGCTCAACCCCCGCGCAGGCCCTCGACCACGCGCGCCGCGTAGTCGTCGACGGATGCCAGCGGGATCGGGATGGCGGCGAGGATCGCGTCCATCGGGACCGCGTCGCCGGCCGCGTAGCACTGCTGGAGACCGGCGAACGACCGTGCCATGTCGTTGGGAGCCTCCGCCTGGGCCGCCTCGAGCGCGGCCATCGGCACGTGCGTCACGGTGAACGGACGGCCGAGGTGGCGTTCGAAGATCCGCACGACACCGTCCGGGGAGACCGCGTCGGGACCGCCCAGCTCGAGCGTCGCGTTCCGCGCTGCGGGCGCGTCGAGCGCGCGGACCGCGAACTCGGCGACGTCCGCGATGGCGATCCAGCTGATCGGGCCTTCGCCGTCCCCGAAGATCGTCGCCGTGGCGTTCGCCGCGTCGAAGCCGACGGCGGGGCTGAGCCAGACCTCCATGAAATAGCTCGGCCGCAGGACGGTCCAGTCGAGCCCGCTCTCCCGGATGTGCGCCTCGACGGTGCGCTTCGCGTGACGCGACGGGAAGTCCCGGTCGATGTTGCCGGAGAACGACATGTACACGAAGCCCCGCGCGCCGGCGCGCCTCGCCGCGTCGACGAGGGCGATCGTGCCGTCGCGATCCGTGGGGCCGATGTCGTTCACGCCGGGCTCATAGGAGAAGGGCATCGCGGAGAGCGTCGAGATCACGGACTCCACGCCCGCGCACGCGGCGTCGAGCGAGGCGACGTCGCGCACGTCCCCGACGGCGATCTCGGCGCCAAGGTCGCGCAGCGCGGCCACCTTCGCCGGGGCCGACGTCTCGCGGACGAGCGCGCGGACCGGCACGCCCTCACCTGCGAGACGGCGGCAGATGTCGGAGCCGACCAGGCCGGTCGCGCCGGCCACGAGCACAGGGGACACGCATCGACCTCCCTCCGGGCGCTGACCGCGCGCCGCCGCGGGCCGCCGTCGGCGCCTCGGATGTCCGGCGGCGAACGCGGCGCAGCATGACATCGCGCCTGGACCGCGGACAGGGCCGTCCGTCCCGGCCTCAGCGCCGGCGGATCGGGACCGCCTCGATCGCGCGGGGATCGCCGGCATCCGAGCCCTGCAGGCGCGCGAGCCTGTCGTCGACGTCACCAACGAGAGCGCCGAGGTCGAGCCCGTGACCGTCGGCGCCGGCGGCGCGTGCCGCGGCGAGTCGAGAACGGGATCCCTCGAGGTTCTTGCGCATCCCGCGTGGATTGCCGCGCTCCCGGTGGACGTGCGCGGCAGCGAGCTTGATCAGGCCCTGCACGAGCTCGCGCTCGGGGATCTCGGAAGTCCCCATCCACGCCGGCTCCCACAGCTCGTGTGCCTCGAACCACTCGCCGCGGTCGTAGGCCGCAAGGCCGGCTGCGAACGCGGACAGCCGGGCCGCCTCCGGCAGTGGTCGATACGCCTTGGCGCGCCCGCCCTGCCACACCGTCCCAGCGGGGCCCGCGGGCGACCCCTCGGAGCTCGCGCCCGGTGACCCGGTCACTGTCCGCAGATCGCCGCCATCTGCGTCTCCAGCCCCTTCCACGCGGCGTCGACCCCCGCGAGGGCCGTGGCGATGGCCTCGGCAGCTCCCTGCTCCTGCCCGACCGCCGATCGCACGGCCCCGACGGCATCCTTCAGCGCCTGCACCGCCGGCCGTACCTCCGTCGGCGCCGCCGCCAGGAAGGTCGCGGCCTGGGCCACGACGTTGTTCGCCGACAGCCTGATCGCCGTCGTGCTGTCCGTCCCCGGCTTCATCGCCGTCAACTGGTTCACCGTCTTGCCCAGCGAGGCGAGGTTCACGCACGCGGCCGGGACCGGAGATGCCGCGCCCCCACCGTCGGGCGGCGCGCCGGATGCCGCGGTCCCCCCGCCCCCGCACGCGGCGAAGGTCACCACCGCGACCAGCGCCAGTGCTCCGATCCGTTCTCGCATCGCGTCCCCTCTGCCAGTGGATCCGTGGCGCGCAGCGTAGCCCCTCGCGACTCCGGATGCGAGGGGGCTCCGCGCATCGGGTTGCGGCACGGTGGCCTGCCGGATCGGCCGTGGGGGCCTGTCAGGACCACCATGAGGCCCCTCCGGGCGACCGGAGGGGCCTCATTCGTGCTCAGGTGAGTGGTCGGGGCGGAGCGATTCGAACGCTCGACCTCTTGAACCCCATTCAAGTGCGCTACCAGGCTGCGCCACGCCCCGACGCCGGGGATTCTAGCAGGACGGACGGACGAGCCCCCGGTCCGCGGCCATCACCCGCCCGGGCGCTTCCCTCCCGGGCCGCCCGCGCCCCCGCGCCCAGTCCCTCGAGCGCCGCCGGGGCCCTTCCTGCCGCTGCCGCCGGGCCGTGGCTTCGGTGACTTCGTGGGCTTCGCGGGCCTCGACGCGCCGCTGCGGCTCGAGCCCGGGCTCCCCGCCCCTCGCCCCGCCGCGCTCTGCGCCGACCCCTGCCGCCCGGGGCCGGATCCGCGGCCGCCGCCGGCCGCGCTACGGCCGGAGCCGCCCGCGCGCGGCGGGCGGTTCTTCGCCTCGTCGCGCCGGCGCTCGCGGAAGGCGAGCCGGAGGGGGGTGCCGATGAACCCGTACTCGTCGCGGAGCTGGTTCTCCAGGTAGCGGCGATAGGAGAAGTGGACGTCGTCGGCGTCCTTCGCGAAGAAGACGAACGTCGGCGGCGCCACGGCGGCCTGCGTCGCGTAGAGGATCTTGGGGCGGTGGTTGCGCACCGTCGGCGGGGCCTGGCGCGCGACGGCCTCCGCGACCAGGCGATTGAGCTCGCCCGTGGGGATCCGTCGTCGTCGCTCGCCCCAGACGTCCACAGCGAGCTCGAGGACGCGCTCGGCGCGCTGCCCGGTCCTCGCGGAGACCGAGACGACCGGGGCGAAGTCAAGGAACGGGGCCTCGCGACGGATCCACTCGACGTACCGGTCGAACGTCCGGTCGGTCTTCTCCTCGACGATGTCCCACTTGTTCACCGCCACGACAAGGCCCTTGCCCTCGTCCACGACGTACCCGGCGATGTGCGCGTCCTGGGCGGTCAGGCCCTCCACCGCGTCGATGAGGAGGATCGCGACGTCCGCCCTCGAGAGGGCTCGAAGGGACCGCAGGGCGGAGTACCGCTCGGCGGCAGCCGCGTTGGCGACCTTGCCGCGCCGCCGGATGCCGGCGGTGTCGATGATCACGACCTCCCCGTGGCCGTACGCGAGGCGCGTGTCGATCGCGTCCCGCGTCGTGCCCGGGATGTCGCTCACGATCATCCGCTCCTCGCCGATCAGGCGGTTGAGGAGGCTCGACTTGCCCACGTTGGGACGCCCCAGCAGCGCGATCGTCACGGGGCCGGGCAGCTCCTCCGCGGCCTCCTCGTCCGCCTCGTCGGGGTCGATGAAGCCGTCCGCGATGTCCCGCGCCCGCTGCTCCGCGGTGGCCTCGCGCGTCTTCCGCGCGAGCTCCGCCTCCGACTCGGGAGGAAGGGCCGCGACGATCGCGTCGAGGAGATCCGCGACGCCGCGGCCGTGGAGCGCGCTGACAGGCAGCGTGGTCGCCCAGCCGAGGGCGTAGAACTCGTTCGCGTCGAGCTCCCGGCGTTCGCTGTCCGCCTTGTTCGCGGCGACGAGGACCGGCGCCGACGAGCGACGCAGGGTCTCCGCGGCCTCCTCGTCCGCGGGGGTCAGGCCGACCGCGGCGTCGACGACGAAGACCACGACGTCCGCCTCGGCGATCGCGAGCCGGGCCTGCTCCTGCACCCGCGTCTCGATCGGGTCGCCCGGCTCGATCTCCAGCCCGCCGGTGTCGACGATGACGAAGCGCCGATCCTCCCATTCCGCGTCGCCGTACAGGCGGTCGCGCGTCGTCCGCGCACGGTCTTCGACGATCGCGGCCCGCTCGCCGAGGATCCGGTTGAAGAGGGTGCTCTTGCCGACGTTAGGGCGACCGACGATCGCGACGACGGGCAGGTCCGCGGGCATCAGCGCGCCGCGGCCGCTTCTGCCTGGCCTGCGTGCCGCGGCAGCGACGTCGTCCGGCCGGCCGGCGTCGCGGCGGCCGCGAGCGCCTCCGCGGCGAGCTCGGCCTCCCGTCCCCGCACCGACGGCGCGCCGGCGACCTCCAGGACGCGTCGCGCGACGACCGCGAGATCCTCGATCGGCGTGGAGGTGCCGCCCGTGACCCCGACGGACCGGTAGCCGTCGAAGGCGGAGCCGTCCACGAGGTCCGCCACGCCCTCGATCTGCGTC
>JALOOH010000182.1 GCA_025454515.1 Chloroflexota bacterium | reverse complement strand
GCCGGGCGTATGCTGTGATGCATGCGCACGACCATCACCATCGACGACGATCTGCTGCGTGAGGCGAAGCAGCGGGCCGCGGCCGAGGGGCGCACGCTGAGCGATCTGGTCGGCGAAGGGCTGCGCGAGCGGCTCGCCCGACACGAGGCGCCGCCTCCGCGGCCCTTCCGGCTCGTCACCTTCGGCGGCCGCGGCCTGCGGCCCGGCGTCGATCTCTCGAGTAACGCGGCGGTGCTCGACCTGCTCGATGAAGACTGATGCTGCTCGACGTCAACGTCCTGATCGACGCGCACCGCAGCGACAGCCCCCACCACGACGCCGTAGCGGACTGGCTCCGGGCGACGCTGGCGTCCGGGCGGACGGTGCTGCTCGCCGACCTCGCGATGACCGGGTTCGTGCGCATCGTGACCAGTCCTCGCATCTTCGATCCGGCGAGCCCCGCCGAGACGGCGATGGCGTTCCTCGACGAGCTGCTGGCCGAGCCGGGCTGCCGGCGCGTCGCGTCCGGACAGCGTCACTGGGACATCATGCGCCGGATGGTCGTCGAGGGCGACGCGCGCGGAAATCTCGTCACGGACGCTCACATCGCGGCGCTCGCCGTCGAGCAGGGCACGCCGCTCGTCACGCGTGATCGTGATTTCGCGCGGTTCCCCGGACTCGTCACGGTCCGTCCGGATCTGCCGACCTGATGCTCCGTCGCGCCTTCGACCTGGTCGTCGCCGCCGGCGCCCTCATCCTCGCGTCCCCGTTCCTGCTCGCCGCCGTGATCGCGATCCGGCTCGAGTCGCAGGGCAGCCCGATCTATCGCCAGCGCCGGGTCGGCCAGGACGGCCGGCCGTTCGACGTGATCAAGCTGCGCACGATGGTCACCGGCGCCGAGCATCTCGGCGCGGGCCTCGCCGTGAGCGAGGGTGACACGCGGATCACGCGCGTCGGGCGGATCCTGCGCCGCACGTCGCTCGACGAGGTGCCGAACCTCGTGAACGTCCTCAAGGGCGAGATGGCGATCATCGGCCCGCGCCCGACCGTGCCGGTGCAGGTCGAGCAGTACACCGAGCGCCAGCGCGGTCGCCTGGCCGTGAAGCCCGGGATGACCGGCTGGGCCCAGGTCAACGGGCGCGCCGAGATCCCGTGGGACGAGCGGATCGAGCTCGACCTCTGGTACATCGAGCACCGCTCGATGGCGCTCGATCTGCGGATCCTCTGGCGCTCGATCCGGATCGTCTTCGGGGGCGAGGGGCTCTACCGGGGCGAGACGCCGGCCTGGCGCGACCCGCCGGCGCAGCCCTGAGCCGACCGGCTACCGCCGCGGGCGCGCGAGGTAGCGCCCGCCCGCGCGCACCGGCACCGTCCGCTTGCGCACGAGGTCGCGCACGTCCACCACGCCGCGGGTCACGCGCACGAGCGTTCCGGCGCAGCTGTCCTGCAGGAGCCAGCGGGTGCCGCGCACGGTCGCGGCCGCGTTCTTGCCCGTCGTCCGGAAGCGGCCCTTGCCGTCGCCCCACAGGAAGCGCTTCTTGCGCTTCGCCGAGGACCGCGCGCCCCCGGGGCGCGCGCAGGCGCCGAGCGCCTCGGTCAGGCGCAGCTCGGTGCGGACCGGCGCCCCGCCGGACTGCGTGACGCGGAAGACCCCGCCCCAGAACCAGCCGTCCATCGTGCCGCCGTTGCCGTCGGCGGCGCTCAGGCGCACGCGGCCGGCGCGGGTGTCCACGGTCGCGCCGAGCGGGATCGCCTCGCCGGAGCCGAGCCGGATCCGGCGCCCTCCGGGAAGCGTGACGAACACCGTGCCGGACGCCGTCCCGACCACCTGGCGGCGCAGCTGCGGCTGCGGCGCGGGTGGCGGCGGCGCGCTCGCCTCGGTCACCGGGCTCACGCCGCCGCTCAGCGGCGGCACGACGAGCAGGCCGCCGCCGGGCGGCCGCGGCTTGGCGGCGTCGACGGCACCCTGCGCGCAGGCGGTGCCGGAGTCGGCGGACGTGGTGAGCCGGTCGAGCAGCACCGCGGAGTCGAACTGCGCGTCGCCCTGATCGAACAGCGAGAGGTAGAGCGAATGGGACCCGGGCGTGACCGGCGTCGAAGCGCGCAGCACGGTCGTCGCGGCGTCGTACGTCGTCCCCTGAGCCTGCTCCTCGCTGACGGCCGTGTCACCGAGTCCGTTCACGCTCACCGGGCGCTGCTGGGGCCCGAAGGCGAAGTTGCCGGGGGACGCGATGTCCGAGCCGGCGGTCGTCCAGGTCGTCGCGTCCAGCTCCGCGATGAACGCGTCGTTGAAGATCCCGCCGACGTACTCCGGGAACTCCTCGGAGAGGAAGCGGAAGTCGAGCGACAGGCACGAGCGGCCCGCGGGGACCTCGACGTCCACGCGCAGGACCGAGGCGTCGAGAGCGGTGTCGCCGCGTCCGGGCGCCGGACCCCCGCTGAGCCCGGTGCTCGCGTTCTCGGCCTGGTCCGGCACGCCGGCGAGGTCGGCGGTGCCGGTGGTCAGGAGCGCGGCGCCGGGTCCGTCGAGCGGGAAGCCGGCCAGTCCGTCGAGCGGGAAGCCGGCCAGCGGCGCGCCGAGCAGCGCGCTCGGCACCGCCTCGGTGATCGGCGGGCGCTCCTCCCACGCGCCGCCGGTCACGAGTCCGGGGTCGGCGCCGATCGCGGCGGCGAGATCCGCCGCGGGGGCGTCGGGGAGCGTCGTGAACGTGCGGTCCGCCGTCTGGACCCCAGGTGGATCGGCGAGGCCGGCGACGAAGCGGTAGTGGTACTCCGTCCCCGGCTCCAGCCCGGTCAGGCGGACGCTGACCGGGCCGGCCGGCTCACCGGCGAAGCGCGCCTCGATCTGCGTCGTGCGGTCGTAGGACGTCGTCGTCCCGTACTCGACCTGCCAGCTCGTCTCGGCCTGCTCGAACTCGGCGGTGACCACGGCCGTCGACGACCCGGGCACCGCGTCCGCGCCGTTCTCCACGAGGGCGGCGCTCGCGGCGGCCGGCCACGCCGCGACCGCTCCCGTCAGGAGCCAGGCAAGCGCGAGTCCCTTCGCACGACCCATCGTTCGGGCAGTCTGCCGGAACCCGGCGGATCGTGCGACCGGTTGCGTCATCGTGCTCACGGACCGGAGGGCACCACGAGCCCGGACTCGTAGGCGACGATCACGGCGCGAACCCGATCGCGCACCTGGAGCTTGGCGAGCACGCTCGCCACGTGCGTCTTGATCGTCGCCTCGCTCAGGTGGACGTGCTCGGCGATCTCGCGGTTCGACAGGCCGCGGGCGAGCAGCAGCAGGATCTCGCGCTCGCGCTCGCTGAGGCCGGTGATCCGCGCGTCCTCGGGCACCGTCCGAGGCCGTGCGGCGACGAACGCCTCGATCAGCCTCCGGGTCACGCGCGGAGCGATGAGCGCATCCCCTGATGCCACCGCGCGCACCGCGGTGATCAGCTCGGTCGGGCGGGCGTCCTTCAGCAGGAAGCCGGCCGCCCCCGCCAGGAGCGCGTCGTAGACGTACTCGTCGAGATCGAACGTCGTGACGATCAGGACACGGACGGCGGGATGCGTCGTCCGCAGCTGCCGTGTCGCCGCGAGCCCGTCGAGCTCCGGCATCCGGATGTCCATCACGATCACGTCGGGCCTGAAGCGCGCCGCGGCCCCGAGCGCCTGCCGCCCGTCGGCCGCCTCCGCGACGACGTCGAGGTCCGGCTCGGCGTCGAGGATCGCACGGAACCCGCCGCGGACGAGCGCCTCGTCGTCCGCGATCGCGACCCGGATCGTCATGGCGACGCTCCGTCGAGCGGGATGTCGGCGCGGACGAGGAACTCGCCGCCCGGCTGTTCGCCGGCGGTGAGGGCTCCGCCGTACAGCGCGACGCGTTCGCGGATGCCGACCAGCCCATGCCCGCGCTCGCCGTCGACGGCGCTTGCCGCCATCAGGGGGTTCGTCACCTGCAGGAACAGCCGCTGCGGGTCGACCCGCACGTCCACCCGGGCGGCCGCTCCCGGTGCATGCCGGCGGACGTTCGTCAGCGCCTCCTGCAAGATCCGGTAGGCCGAGAGGTCCAGGCCGGCCGGGACGGTGCGCAGATCGCCGTCCACGTGCAGGTCCACGGTCACGCCCGCGTCACGGCTCTCCCGGGCGAGCCGCTCGAGGTCACGCAGCGAGGGCTGCGGCGCGAGCGCGGCGCCGGCGTCCTGCGCGCGCAGCAGCCCCAGCGCCTGGCGCATCTCGGCGAGGCCGCTGCGAGCGGCGTGGTCGATCGCCTCGAAGGCGGATCGTGCCCGGCCCGGGTCCTCGTGGAGGACGTGCAGGCCCGCGCCGGCCTGCACCGCGATCGCACTCAGCCGGTGCGCCACCACGTCGTGCAGCTCCCGGGCGATCCGCTGGCGCTCGTCGATCGTCGCGCGCTCGGTGTACTCGTCGAGCTCGTCCTCGATGACGTCCGCCCGCGCGACGGCGTAGACGGCGAACGCGAGGACGAGGATCGGGATGAACCCCTCGGTCAGCGGGATGCCGGCGAGCACCGAGGCGGCCATCGCAGCGACGGACACGGTGGCCGCCGGCACCGGCTTCACGCGCCGCCAGGCCAGCGGCAGCGTCATGGCGAGGGTCGCGACGACCTGCACGACCCGCGGGCCGTCGAAGTCGTGTCGCAGGAACAGCTCGAGCAGGGCGAAGATCGCCAGCGCGACCGCGAGCGCGATGTCGACCGGGGGCGGACGCCGACGGTGGGACCGGGCCATCAGGTGCCGACCGTATCGCCGCCGACCGCCGGCGGCATCGGCCGAAGGGATGACCGGGGAGGCGACCTTCGGCCGATGACCGGGGGCGTGAGCGCACCGTACTGTCCGAGCGGTCCAGTCCCGAGTTCGAGGAGAACCGATGATCACCCGACGCAACACCATCATCCTCGCGGCGTTCACCGCCGTCTGCTTCGTCGTCGCCGGGCTCCTGGGCAACGACAACGAGGGCGCCGTGCAGGCGATCGCCGACGTCGCGTGGTTCGGCCTGCTCCTGGGCGCGCTGCTGCTGGTGGTGATCGGCGTGGCGCGGCTCACCCGGTGGGCGGCGGGCCGCAAGGCCCCGGCACGCTGAGCCGCGGGCGACCTAGCCAATGCGTGATAGGTTCGCCCGAGTCCAGCTCCGGAAAGAGGTCCAGCATGTATGCACCGGTCGGCACTGATGCCGTGGTCAGGCGCGGGGCGCGCCGGCTCGCGGTGGCGATCGCGGCCGGAGCGCTCGTCGCGACGGCGCTCGTCGCTCCGCCCGCGCACGCGACGGCCCCCCGCAGCGCCACCATCGTCGAAGGGGCCGGCATGGGCGGCGTGCGCCTGGGGATGTCGCTGCGGCAGGTCCGCGCCCGCTGGGGGACGCCGGCGCGCGGATCGTGCTTCGCGGTTCCCGGGTACGCGGACGGTGAGATCTGGGACGCCCGGTCGTGCAGCTGGGCGGTCCGCGGACGGCGCGGCGCGACGGTGTCGGCGACAGCGGTGGACGGCCGCGTGGCGTTCCTCATGGCCCGGTCCCCGGGGTGGGTGACGAGGCGCGGCGCCGGCCGCGGGACCACCCTTCGCGCGCTCCAGCGCCGCTACCAGGGGCGGCTCGACCTGGTCTCCACGGCGAGCCGGGGCGCCTGCTACGCGGCTGACCTGCGCGGCGGCGAGATCGCGACGACGTTCGTGTTCTTCCGGGCGGCCGTCGCCAACCAGGTGGGCGTCGACGCCGTGCGCATCTACGACCCGCAGAGGATCGGCTGGGAGGGCGACTCCGAGCCGGGGCGCCCGGTGAACACGTCCGGAGCGTGCCGGCGATGAGTCTTCGTGCCGCTCGCGGGACGCGCGCGGTCCTGCGCGTGGTCGTCGCGCTCGGACTGACTCCTGCGGTCGCCGCGTCGCCGGCCCACGCGTCCTCGATCACGATCGAGACGACGGGGTTCATCGTCGGGACGAACGCGCTCGTCTTCACGGCGGCTCCCGGCGAGGCGAACACGCTGATCGTCAACCGCGTCGACGCGCTGACCGCCGAGATCTCCGACACCTCCGGATCACCGATCACCCTCCCGGCCGGGTGCCTGCATCCGGGCGGCGTCCTCTCGGTCGCCCAGTGCACGTCGGCGCCCTTCCCACTGGAGCGCCTCCGGCTGAACCTCGGTGACGGGGACGACCAGGTCACCCACGCCGGAAGCTCGATCCCGTGGCAGGGGCTGACGATCCTCGGCGAGGCGGGCAGCGACCAGTTGCTGGGAGCGGTGCTGGCGCCGTGCACGCTGTGCTCGACGCCGGGCACGGCGGTGCTCGACGGTGGCCCGAACAACGACACCCTGACCGCAGGCCCCGGATTCCACGAGCTCCTCGGCGGGTCCGGAAACGACACGCTCACCGGCGGCACCGGCGACGACCGCCTGATCGGCGGCCCGGGCGGCGACCTCATCAGCGGGGGCGCCGGCGCCGACACGGTCTCCTACGAGGACCGGACGAGCGCGGTCAGCGTCGATCTCGCGAGCACCGTGCGCAGCGCCGGGAACAGCGAGGACTGCAGGTCGCTTCCCTTCTGCCTCGAGAAGGACGGGATCGGCGACGACGTCGAGACGCTGCTCGGGGGCTCGGGCGCCGACACCCTGGTCGGCGACGGCGAGGCGAACGCGATCGACGGCGGCCCGGGGGACGACATGCTCGCCGGAGCGGGAGGCCCGGACACGCTCACCGGCGGCGGCGGCACGGACGTCCTCGACGGCGGTCCGGGCGCGGACACCATGAGCGGCGCGATCGTCGACTACTCCTCGCGCGCGACCCCGGTCGTTGCGGCGCCGCAGACCGAGGACCCGATCCTCGGATGGATCGGCCCCACGAGCGGCGCCGGTGGAGAAGGGGACCGGCTGCGGGGCGTGACGCACGTGCGCGGCGGCCAGGACGACGACGACCTGCGGGGCTTCCGGCGCATCGAGGGCGGCCCCGGCGACGACACGATCTCGACCTACGCCAACCCGGACGGCAAGCTCGACCAGGCGTTCGGCGGCCCCGG
>JALOOH010000181.1 GCA_025454515.1 Chloroflexota bacterium | reverse complement strand
CGCGCCACTCGCGCTGCCGCTCCATCTCGCGAGCGTCCCGTGCGCGCGGCTCCGGGGCGGGCGGGACGCTGCCCCGCTCGAGGGGGCCGCGGTCGGCGATCTCACCCGCGACGAACGGCCGGTCGGGCGGGGGCGCGCCCGGGCGCCATGGCCCCGGTTCGGTGCCGTCGTCGAGCCGGGCGATCCGCTCGCCGGGCATGACCCGCCCGGGCGCGCCGGGGCGGCCACCTGGCGGCGCGGTCCGCGGCGTCCGCCACCCGCCGCTCTGGCCGCTGCGGAAGCCGGGCCGCAGGCCGCGGCCGTCCTCCCACGGGGCCGGCCGGCCGGGACTCTCGCCACGCCAGCCGGGCTCCATCCGCCAGCCGGGTCCACCCACGAGACCGGCGAACCTCTCGGTCCCCATCTGCTCACGCGGCGACGGCCGTGGCCGGGACTGGGACCGGTGGACCCCGCCCTCGTCGCGCCAGCGCATCTCGGGCGCGACCGCGTCACCGCGCAGCATCGCGTCGACGGTGTCCGCCACGTCCGCGTGGACCATCACCCGGTCGCGGTCCTGGATCTCGACGATGACGTCGAAGGTCGGCGGCGCCTTCCGCTCGAGGACGCTCTTCTGCGTCCGGCGGCGGCGCGCCTCCTCGTCGCCCAGGGTGACGCTCTGGATCCCGCCGATGAGGTCGGAGAGCGTGGGGTTGAGCATGAGGTTGTCGAGGTTGTTGCCGTGCGCGGTCCCGATGAGCTGGACGCCGCGCTCGGCGATCGTCCGGGCCGCCGCCGCCTCGAGCTCGGTCCCGATCTCGTCGATGACGATGACCTGGGGCATGTGGTTCTCCACCGCCTCGATCATCACCTCGTGCTGGAGCGCCGGCGTCCGCACCTGCATCCGCCGCGCCTTCCCGATCGCGGGGTGCGGGATGTCCCCGTCGCCGGCGATCTCGTTGCTCGTGTCCACGACCACGACGCGCTTGCCGAGGTCCTCTGCGAGCACCCGGGCCGCCTCGCGAAGCATCGTCGTCTTGCCGATCCCGGGCCGGCCCATGATGAGGATCGACCGTCCCGTCTCGACGAAGTCCTTGATGATCTCGATCGTGCCGTAGACAGCGCGGCCCACGCGGCACGTCAGCCCCACGATCTTCCCGGACCGGTTCCGGATCGCGCTGATCCGGTGGAGGGTCCGCTCGATCCCGGCGCGGTTGTCGTCGCCGAACGACCCGATGTGATCGACGACGTACGCGATGTCCGCCTCGGTGATCTCGCGATCGAGCAGCGCGGTCTCCGCGTCGGGATACCGGGCCTCGGGCAGCCGGCCGAGGTCCATGACGACCTCGATCAGCCGCTCCCGGTCCGGCAGCGCATGGACGGCTGCGACGATCTCCGGCGGCAGGGCCGCGAGGAGCGCGTCGAGGTCGTCGATCGTCTCCCTCTCGCCGGCGATGCGTTCGGACATGGGGCTCCTTCGGTCGGTCCGTCAGCCGATCGCCGGCACCATCGCCGGCTCGGCGACGCGGACGAGCGTCTCCTTGATGAGCAGTGTGACGGTCGCCACGTTCGCGAACGCGGCCTCTTCGAAGCGATGCTCGAGGGGTGACTCGTACGTGCGGACGGGCGCCATGACGCCCCGGCCGCCCCCGCTCGCCCCGGCGCGCGCGGCGATCGTCCCGAGCCCGAAGCGGATGAGGTCCGTGGCGTCCGCTTCCGGCCGGACGCAGACCTTCAGGTAGTGGGGCTGGTCCTCTTTCGCGACGCCGACCTCGACGAAGCCGTCGAGCTCGGTCCCGTCCTGCCCGCCGTCGACCGACTCCTGGACGAACATGTCCACGTCGGCGAAGCGGAGGATGGGCGCGAGGCTCGAGCGCGGCACCCGCCACGGGCCGTCGGAGCGGTCCCAGTCCGCGATCCGCAGCATCTCGAGACGCGCCACGGGAGCGGGCGTGATCGTCCGGTGCAGGCGGAAGAGGGCGACGGCGTCCGCCGATCCGGGGGAGCGGATCCGGGCCGCGCGGGCGCTCGCCTCCGTAGGAGCCGGGATGGCCGGGGCGCCGGGCGGCCGGAACAGGATGAGCTCCTCCCCGTACCGCGCGAAGCCGGCCTGCATGAACAGGGGGACGTTGCCGCTCTCGTCGGCGCAGGCCACGTGCAGGCGGGCCGCGCCGCGCCGGGCGGCGTCGCGGAGCAGGTGCTGGACGAGGCGGAAGCGGATGTCGCCGGCATCGGCGGCCCCGAGGCCGTCGAGCTCGACGATCGTCCACTCGTCGCGGCGCGGGTCGCGCTCCACGCGCAGCAGGCCGGAGATGTGGCCGCCCTCCTCGAAGACGTACAGGAGGTCGTGGGGCGTGAACGCGCCGAGCGGGAACCGGAACAGGCTGAACACCCCGATCGGCGGGCCCGCCACGGGAAGCCCCAGCGACCGCGCCTCGGGTGCGTCGCGGAGCGAGAGGCGCGACAGCTCGCCGATGGCTGCGAGGTCCGTGATCCGCGCCGCGCGCGCCTTGCCGGGGGCCATCGTCAGTCCTCCGCCCGGCCGCGGCGGGTGGGGTGCGGCCGGCGGCCGGCGCCCTCCCCCGGGTCCGCGTGGGCCGCGGCCATCGTGGCGAGCAGGCGGTGGAAGCGCGCCTCGCCGACGAGCTCGGGGTGGAACGCCGTCGCCAGGACATTGCGCTCCCGGACGGCGACGATCCGCCCGTCGTCGAGCCGCGACAGGACGTCCACGCCGGGCCCCACGGCCTCCACGATCGGCGCACGGATGAAGACGCCGTGCACGGGAGCGTCGCCGAGGATCGGGACGACGATGTCCGCCTCGAACGAGTCGAGCTGGCGACCGAACGCGTTGCGCCGCACGCGCATGTCGAGGAGGCCGAGGACGGGCGGGTCGCCGTCGGCGATCGTCGTCGCGAGGAGGATCATGCCGGCGCACGTGCCGAGGAACGGCGCGCCGGAGCGGGCGAGGTCCAGGATCGGGTCGCGGAGCCCCCACCGGTCGATGAGCAGGCGCATCGTCGTGCTCTCGCCGCCCGGCAGGATCAGCCCGGAGACGCCCACCAGGTCGGACGGCAGGCGCACCTCCACGCCCTCGACGCCGATCGAGGCGAGGGTGGAGACGTGCTCGGCGAACGCCCCCTGGACCGCGAGGACGCCGATCCTCACCACATGGCTCCCCGGGCGCGCGGCCGCCGCGACGTCCGGCTCGGGGCCTCCGGCCGGGTCACGTGACCGCGCGCGGCCGGTCTACCAGCCCCGGACCGCGAGGCGCTCGCCCTCGGGGATCGCCTCGAGCGCGATGCCCCGCATCGGCGCGCCGAGGCCCTTGGAGACCTCCGCGACGATGTGCGCGTCCTCGAAGTGGGTGGTCGCCTGGACGATCGCGTTGGCGGTCCGCTCGGGGCTCTCGCTCTTGAAGATCCCCGACCCCACGAACACGCCGTCCGCGCCGAGCTGCATGGCCAGCGCCGCGTCCGCCGGGGTGGCGATGCCGCCGGCCACGAAGTTGACGACGGGGAGCCGACCCTCACGGGCGACCTCGGCCACCAGCGCGTACGGTGCGCGCAGCTCCTTGGCCGCCACGTACAGCTCGTCCTCGCGCATCGACGCGAGCCGGCGGATCCCGGAGTTGACGGCGCGGATGTGGCGGACGGCCTCCACGATGTTGCCGGTGCCCGCCTCCCCCTTGGTGCGGATCATCGCCGCGCCCTCGGAGATCCGGCGCAGCCCCTCGCCGAGGTCCCGGCATCCGCAGACGAACGGGACCTTGAAGGCGTGCTTGTCGATGTGGTTCTCCTCGTCCGCGGGCGTGAGGACCTCGGACTCGTCGATGTAGTCCACGCCGAGCGCCTCGAGGACCTGCGCCTCGACGAAGTGACCGATGCGGGCCTTGGCCATGACCGGGATCGTCACCGCCGCCATGATCCCCTCGATCATGGTCGGGTCGCTCATCCGCGCGACGCCGCCGGCGGCGCGGATGTCGGCCGGGACGCGCTCGAGCGCCATGACGGCCACGGCTCCGGCCGCCTCCGCGACCTTCGCCTGTTCGGGGGTGACGACGTCCATGATGACGCCGCCCTTCAGCATCTGGGCGAGCCCCTTCTTCGTCGCCCAGGTGGAGGTCTCGACGGCCATGCGTATCGCTTCCTTGATGGTGCGTGGGTCGTGCGTCGGTCGAGCGTCCGGACGAAGGCTGTCCGGGGGGACCGGGTCGTCGCCGCGCGCGTACCGGATTATAGGGCAGCGCCCGACGACCCCCGGAAGGGCGGATCCGTGCGCGCGCCGCGGCGCGCGACGTTGCGGCCGCCGCGCCGCGGTGCAGGAGGCACGACGCTCGGTCCGCCGCGCCGCGGCACCGGCCTATCATCGGTGCGATGCCCGACCGCACCGACCCCGCCCGGCCCGCCGCGCACCCCGACCGCCCAGGCTCCGCCCAGCCCTCCTCCGAACCGTCCGCCGCCGACGCCCTCGCCGCCCTCGACGCGGAGATCGCCGACTGCCGTGCCTGCCCCCGCC
>JALOOH010000180.1 GCA_025454515.1 Chloroflexota bacterium | reverse complement strand
GACCTGATGCTCGGCGCGCCGTCCGCGCCGGACACGGCACAGTGGAGCGAGCTGGGGCTCCGCTACGTCGGCCCGGCGAAGGACTGACCCGCGGGCGTGGTCGACGCCGACGGCGGAAGCGGGGCGGGCCCCGCGGGGACGCCGCCCCGCGGGGCCGCGAGACCCTCGCCGGCCGTGCCACGGGCCGGCCCGCCCACGGTCGACGCGGCGGCGCTCTATCCGCCGTTGGCATCGCGCCCGCGCACCTCGGCGGTCGTCGGCGCCACATTCATCGCGTTCTCCGGCATCTTCTTCCGCTTCTCCGGGACGACGCCCGGCACGGCGACCGTCTTCCGGACCGGCTTCGCCCTGCCGTTCCTGTGGCTCCTCCGGCGATACGAGGAACGGCGGGCGGGGCCGCGGACGCGGCTGGCACGGGGCCTCGCGGCCGCGGCCGGCTTCTTCTTCGCACTCGACCTGCTCCTGTGGATGCACTCGGTCGTCGCCGTCGGCGCGGGGCTCGCGACGGTGCTCGCCAACATGCAGGTGGTGATCGTCGCGGTTGCCGGGTGGGCGCTGCTCGGCGAGCGGCCGTCCGCCCGCCTGATCGCCGCGATCCCGGTGGTGATCGCAGGGGCCGCGTGCATCTCGGGCGTCCTCGAGTCCGGCGCGTACGGGTCCGACCCGGCGCTCGGCGTGGTCTTCGGCCTCGGCGCGGCGACCGCGTACTCGGCCTACCTGCTGCTCATCCGGCGCGGCAGCGGGGGCGGGCGGGTCTTCGGCCCTCTCTTCGACGCGTCGGCCGTCTGCATGGTCACCGGCCTCGCCCTGGGCATCGCGCTGGGCGAGTTCGACCCGACCCCGGGCCCCGAGGCGCTCTGGTGGCTGCTCGTCGTCGCGCTCACGTCCCAGGTCGCCGGCTACGGGCTCATCAACGTCTCGCTGCCGCGCCTCCCGGCCGCCCTGACGTCGCTGCTCCTGCTCGTCCAGCCGATCGTGACGGTGGTCGCGGCCGCCCTCATCCTCGGCGAGGCGCCGTCGCCGCTCCAGCTGGCCGGCTGCGGGCTCATCCTCGGGGGGCTCGTGCTCGCCACCGCTCCGGTGGGGCGCGTGCGAGCGGTGGTCGGCGGCCGAGGGATCGCGGGCGGGACCGACGAGACCGCGCCGTCGATCGGCGGGGAGTAGCGCGCGCCGCGTGCCCGGGCACGCCGCGGCGCTGGGCGGGCGTCCCCGTCAGCCTCCCGCGGAGGACTCGTCGAGCGCACCGGCCGCGGCCGCGCCCCATTCATGATGGTGGCCGCTCGCGGGCTCCGGCGGACCCTCGAACGCGGGGAGGTCGGCGCGCGCCGTCCCGGCGTCGTGGACGCAGCCCGGATCGCCGACCTCCACCTGGACCACGCGGTGCCCGGCCGCCGCGAGGGCCGCGACGACGTCGGGCGGCATGCGGTCAGGCGGGACGTCCTCGAGTGCGGCGAGCAGGCCGGTCGGGACGAGGACGGGCCATCCGGGCTCGTCGCGCCAGGCCGGCCGGACGATCGCGTCCCGGTCCACCCCGTGCGCCTCGATGAGCGACGTCAACGTCTCCGCGTCCACCCAGCAGAGTCGCCCGGGCCAGAGCATGGCCGCGTCCGTCTCCGCCACTGCCGCGATCGCCGCACGGGACCCGTGCGCCATCTGACCGGCCGGGCCCCGGTCCGGGTCCGCGGGCGGCACCACGCGCGCCTCCGACCCCGCCAGCGCCGCGGCGACGGCGCCGTCCGGATCCGCCGCCACGACCACGATCGGGAGTGCCCCGCCCGCCCACGCGGCGTCCGCCATCCGGCGCACGCGCGGGACCCCGTCCGCGGGCGCGACGGAGCCCTCGGGGGTCGCGGAGAGGATGACGGCGGCGACGGTCACGGGTGCTCCTCCAGCGATGCCCCGGAGTCTACCCGCCGTCGGTCGCGTCACGCGGCCCGGGCGGGTGCCGCGCGCCGTCCGAGGCCCCGCGCCGGGTCCGGGCGGCGCCTGTGAGAAGATGCGCGCGCCCATGACGCCGTCCGCCCCCCGCCCCTCCGCGCCCTCCGCCATCGCCGCCGTCCGTGACGACGTCCGCGACATCGCGATCGTGGCCCACGTCGATCACGGCAAGACCACGCTCGTGGACGCCCTGCTGCGGCAGAGCGGCGCCTTCCGTGCCAACCAGGAGGTCGCCGAGCGGGTGCTCGACTCGATGGACCTCGAACGGGAGAAGGGGATCACGATCCTCGCGAAGCACACGGCCGTGGAGCACGACGGCGTGCACTTCAACATCGTGGACACCCCTGGGCACGCCGACTTCGGCGGCGAGGTGGAGCGGTCGCTCCTCCTGGTGGACGCGATCCTCCTCCTCGTCGACGCCGCCGAGGGTCCGCTGCCACAGACGCGGTACGTGCTGGGCAAGGCCCTCGAGCACCACCTGCCGGTGATCCTCGTGATCAACAAGATCGACCGTCAGGATGCCCGTCCCGTCGAGGTCGTGGACGCGGTCTACGAGCTCTTCCTCGACCTCGGAGCCGATGCGTCGCAGATCGAGTTCCCCATCGTCTACACGAACGCGAAGGCGGGCACGGCGAGCCTTGACCCGGCGGGGGAGGGGACCGACCTCGGCCCGCTCTTCGACCTGATGGTCCGCGTGACGCCGCCCCCCGTCTTCCAGCCCGACCACCCGCTCCAGCTGCTGGTCACCAACCTGTCGGCCAACGAGTACGTCGGCCGGATGGCCGTGGGCCGTGTCCGCAACGGGACGCTGCGCATGGGCCAGCGGATCGCGATCGTGCGGGCCGAGGAGGAGAGCGCCGACGGAGCCGTCGAGCCCGGCAGGACCGTCACCGTGACGGGGACCGTCACGGCGCTCACGACCGCCCGCGGGATCGAGCGCGTGGACGTCGAGGAGGCGCGCCCGGGGGACATCGTGGCGGTCGCGGGGATCGCGGACGTGACGATCGGGGACACGCTCACGGACCCGGCCGACCCGCGGCCGCTCGAGCGGCTCGAGGTGGACGCCCCCACGCTGTCGATGACGTTCGCGGCGAACACGTCGCCGCTCTCCGGCCGGGACGGGAGGTACGTCACCGGACGGCACCTCCGACAGCGGCTGGAGCGCGAGGTGCTCGGCAACGTCTCGATCGAGGTCCTGCCCGCGGAGACGGCCGAGATGTTCGAGGTCCGCGGCCGGGGCGAGCTCCAGCTCGCGATCCTCATCGAGCAGATGCGGCGCGAGGGCTACGAGCTGCAGGTGTCGCGGCCCGAGGTGCTCCTCCGCGAGGTGGACGGCGAGGTCCACGAGCCGTACGAGCGCGTCACGGTGGACATCCCGCCGGAGTTCATCGGCGCCGTGCAGGCGGCGCTCTCCGACCGGAAGGCGGGCCTCGAGATGATGACGACCGACGCGGACGGACGCGTCCGCATGGAGTACGTGCTCCCGGTGCGCGGCCTCATCGGCTTCCGCGGACAGCTGCTCACCCTGACGCGCGGCACGGCGCTCCTCCACCAGATCGGCGAGGGGTACGGCCCGTGGGCGGGCGAGGTGACCCACCGCACGACCGGGGTCCTCGTGGCGGATCGGACCGGCACGTCGACGGCGTACGCCCTCTTCAACCTCCAGGAGCGCGGCTCCATGCTCATCGGCGCGGGCGTGGAGGTCTACGAGGGGATGGTCGTCGGCGAGAACAGCCGGCCCGGCGACATGGACGTGAACGTGACGCGCGAGAAGAAGCTCACCAACATGCGGACGCACGCGCACGACGAGGCCCTCCGCCTTGTCCCGCCGCGCGAGCTGACGCTCGAGGCCGCGATCGAGCTGATCGGCGGCGACGAGCTCGTCGAGGTCACGCCGCACAGCCTGCGGCTACGGAAGCGGCTGCTCTCCCAGCACGACCGCCGCCGCGAGGCGGGCCGTCTCGCGGACGCACGCTCCGGGAGCCGCTAGCGACGGGGGAGCCGGGTGGGCTGGCGGACCGGCATCCACGGCCTTACCTCCTGCTTACGTGCCGCGGGTCCCGCTCGCGCGGGCCGAGGCGACCATGGGCTCGTCGGACCACGAACGGAGCGACCCTCGGTGATGACACTCCTTCGATCGCATCCGGTGCCGGACCCGGAGCCGTCCGTGCCCACGGACGGCCGCATCCCGGCCGTCGTCGCAGCGGTCGTCGCGCTCGCGCTCGCGTCGCTCCCAGGCGCGGCGGTCGCGGCCCCGTCGTCCAGCGGGTCGCTGGCCGTGGGTGGGCTCGCCCGGACGTACCGCGTCCATGTGCCGGCCGCTCTCCGCCCCGACGCGCGTCCGGCGCTCGTGCTCGTCCTGCACGGGCATGGCGGCAGCGGGGCCCAGGCCGAGCGGGCATACGGGTTCGACGCACTCGCCGATCGGGAGGGCTTCGTCGTCGCGTACCCCGACGGCATCGCCGGGGGGTGGAACGACGCGGAGATGGACCGCCACGCGGACGTGGACGACGTCGCGTTCCTCGGTGCGCTGCTCGACGAGCTCGTGGCGCGTCACGCCGT
>JALOOH010000179.1 GCA_025454515.1 Chloroflexota bacterium | reverse complement strand
ATCCTGCCGCTGTTCGCGATGCTCGAGTTCTCGTCGCGCGGCGACTACGGCGCCCGGAACCTCCAGAACTTCCAGGCCATCCTCGACTACCCCGACCTGGTCGACGGGATCGTGACGTCGCTCCAGATCGCCGTCCTCACCGTGGTCGGCATGCTCGTGCTGCTCGTGCCCACGATGGTCTGGACCGTCATCCGCGTCCCGCGGATGCGCCGGGTCGTCGAGTTCCTCTGCCTCCTGCCGCTCGCGATCCCGGCGATCGTCATCGTCGTGGGCATCGCCCCGATGTACCAGTGGATGGGTCGGCACCTCGGCGTCTTCGGGGGGTCGCCGCTCACCCTGGCCTTCATCGACATCATCCTCGTGCTGCCGTACGCGTACCGCGCGATCGACTCGGGGATCCGGATGGTGGACGTCGCCACGCTCGCCGACGCCGCGCGGAGCCTTGGCGCCGGCTGGCCGCGCACGATCTTCCAGGTGATCGTCCCGAACATCCGGGGCGGGATCCTCTCCGCGTCGGTCCTCGCGGTCGCCCTCGTCCTCGGCGAGTTCACGATCTCGCAGCTGCTGTCGTTCCGCACGCTCCAGGTGGTCATCTACCTGCTGGGCAAGCGCGATCCGTACGTCTCGGTCGCGGTCTCGCTGTCGGCCCTGATCTTCGCCTTCATCCTGCTGTACGTCATCGCCCGCTTCGCGCCCGGCGCCGGGGAGCGCGCCCGACGCGGCGTCGAGGAGGAGCCCGCGACATGACCGCCACGACCGCCGCTCCCGCCGGCGCCGGCCACGGCGTCGCCGTCCAGTTCCAGGACCTCCACCGCTGGTACGGACCGGTGCACGCCCTCGACGGGTTCTCGATCGACATCGCCCCGGGCGAGCTCGTCGCGCTCCTCGGGCCCTCGGGGTGCGGCAAGACGACCGCGCTGCGCGCGCTCGGCGGGCTGGACGAGGTGGACGCCGGCCGGATCCTCGTCGACGGAAAGGACGTCACCCACGTCCCGTCGAACAAGCGGAACATGGGGATCGTGTTCCAGGCGTACAGCCTCTTCCCGAACATGACGGCGGGCGACAACGTCGCCTACGGGCTCCGGCTCCGCGGCGTCGGCAAGGACGAGCGGCGGAAGCGCGCGGCGGAGACGCTCGACCTCGTGGGGCTCGGCGGCTACGCGAACCGCTACCCCCACCAGATGTCCGGCGGCCAGCAGCAGCGCGTCGCGCTCGCACGGGCCCTCGCGATCCGGCCCCAGGTGCTCCTCCTCGACGAGCCGCTCTCCGCGCTCGACGCGAAGGTCCGCCGGCAGCTCCGCGAGGAGATCCGCCGGATCCAGATCGCCGTGGGCACCACCGCCCTGTTCGTCACGCACGATCAGGAGGAGGCCCTCGCCCTCGGCGACCGGGTGGGTGTCATGTCCGCCGGCCGCCTCGAGCAGATCGCGTCGCCCGCCGAGCTGTACGACCGCCCGGCCACCGCGTTCGTCGCCGAGTTCGTCGGGCTGACGAACCGGCTGCAGGGGGTCGCGAGCGACGGCGTCGTGGAGGTCCTCGGGACGCGCGTCCCGCTCCTCGCCGGCTCGGCCGGACCCGGCCCCGTGACCGCGCTCGTGCGGCCCGAGGCGATCCGGCTGGCCCCGGAGGACGGAGCGCAGTCGCACGTGCTCGCCGTGAGCTTCCTCGGGTCGCTCGGCCGCGTGCAGGTCGGCCTCCCCGACGGCGCCATCGCCGTCGCCCAGGTCCCCGCGACGGACGTCGAGCAGCTCGCGCCCGGGACCGCCGTCCGGGTGACCGTCGTTCCAGCACCCGTCTTCGCGACCCCAGCCGCCTGAGCCCCGGGGTCGGCGGGCGGTCCGTCCCCCGGCTCGGCCCCGGCGCCCTCCACCCGCCTCATCGCGCCCCGCCCCAGGAGATCGCATGGCCCGGATCACCGAACCCGCACGCGACGTCGACGTCATCGTGGAGACCGACGTGCTCGTCGTCGGCAGCGGGCCCGGCGGCCTCGCCGCGGCGCTCGCCGCGGCCCGGGCAGGAGCGGACACCACGCTCCTCGAACGCAACGGGTGCTTCGGGGGGAACATCACGCAGGTCGGCGTCGAGGGATTCGCCTGGTACCGCCACGAGCGGACGATCGACAGCGAGGGGATCGGCCGCGAGCTCGAGGACCGTGCGAAGGCGATGGGGGCGGCGAGCCCGGAGCCGCAGTCGATCAGCCACGCGCTCGACGCCGAGATGTTCAAGTACGTTGCGGACGTCCTCGTGGAGGAGGCCGGCGTCCGTCCGATGCTCCACCGGCTGTGCGTCGCGCCGATCGTTGAGGACGGCGTCGTCCGCGGCGTCATCACCGAGAGCAAGTCCGGACGGGAGGCGATCCTCGCGAAGCGCGTCGTCGACGCGACGGGCGACGCGGACGTCGCCGTCCGGGCCGGCGCGCCGTACCGGAAGACGCCCAGGGAGGAGATGCTCTCCTGCTCGGTCATGTTCTCGATGAGCGGCGTGAACAAGGGGCGGTTCATCGAGGCCGTGAAGGCCGACCCCCAGCGCTACCGCGACTGGGCCGGCAACTTCGAGTGGGACATCGTGACCGACGGGAAGGAGGACGAGATGTTCTCGCCCTTCCTCCGGAAGCCGTTCAAGCAGGCGGTCGCCGCGGGCGTCATCCCGCCCAACCTCATCACGATGGCCGGCACGTGGGGGACGGTGACCGACCAGGGCGACCTCACGTACCTGAACCTCGTCCATCTCGGCGGCCTCGACGGGACCGACGCGGACGACCTCACGCGCGGTGAGATCGAGGGTCGGCGCCAGGCGATCCACGCGATCGATGCGCTGAAGGCGTTCATGCCGGGGTGCGAGGACGCGAAGCTCCGCAACTTCGGCATGACCCTCGGCATCCGGGACACGCGCAAGATCGACGCGCTCTACGACCTCACGGCCGACGACGTCCGGGGCGAGGCCCGGTTCGGTGACTCGATCGGCATCTTCCCGGAGTTCATCGACGGGTACGGGATCCTCGTCCTCCCGACCACCGGCCGGTACTTCCACGTGCCGTACCGGTCGCTCGTGCCTCGCGGGGTCGGCCATCTCATCGTCGCCGGGCGCGCGATCGGGGGCGACAAGGTCTCGCACGCGGCGGTCCGCAGCATGATGTGCTGCGCCGTGAGCGGGCAGGGCGCCGGCATCGCGGCGGCGATCGGGGCGCGCACGGACCGGGACTTCGCCGACCTCGACGTCCGCCTCGTCCGGGACGAGCTGCTGCGACAGGGCGCCCGCGTCGACTGACCCCTCCCGGACGCGACGAGGCCCGGGTCTCGCGACCCGGGCCTCGGGGTGTCTCGTGGCGCGCGGCGGGCGTGCCCGTCGGTCGGTCAGGAGGCCGGCTCGGCCGGCTTCTTCGGCTTCGCGGGCGCCTTGGCCGTCCGGGCGGCGGGCGCCTTGGCCACGGCCGCCTTGGCGGCCGTGGCCTTCGTGGCCGTCGCCTTGGTGGTCGCGGCCTTGCCGGTCGCCGCCTTCGTGGTCTTGGCGGCCGTGGCCTTCGTGGCCGTCGCCTTGGTGGTCGCGGCCTTGCCGGTCGCCGCCTTCGTGGTGGCGGCGGCCGTCGTGGTCGTGGCCGGGGTCGTCTTCGCGGTCTCGGTGCGGCCGGCCTTCGTCAGGGCGGCGCGGGCCTTGCCGGCCGCGGTCTGCGGGGCCTTGGCCTTGGCGGCCTTGGAGGCGGCCACACGGGCCTTGGCGGCCTTGGCCGCGGCGGCCTTGCCCGTCGCCTTCTGGACCTTGCCGGTCTGGACGTGGACGCCGCCGAGCGCCGCGTTCACCTTGCGGGTGAGGCGCGACTTGCGGCGCGCGGCCGCGTTCGGGTGGATGGCGCCGGCCTTGGCAGCTCGGTCGAGCGCGCTGATCGCCTCGGCGAGCGCCTCGGTCGGGTCGCCCTCGGCCTGCCCGGTGGCGACCCTCAGCGACTTCGTGACGAGCGTCTTCGCGGCGCTCTTGCGCGGCTGGTTGATCTCGCGCCGGCGCTCGGCCGTGCGGACCCGCTTCTGCGCGGACGGCGTCCGCGTGCCGGTCCAGCCTCGGGGGGAATGAGCCACGGTCTGCGTTCCTCGTAGGTGGGATCTGGTCGTCGCGCGCCGCGGGTCGGCGGGCGCTGGCGGTCTGTGCTCTTCGGCGCGCGCGGGAGAGGACGCCGCGCGGCGCGAACGCGAAGTGTACCAGACGCGCTCGCGACGAGGTCAGGGCCGCTCCGCCGCCTCTGCCGTCCCCGCCGCGCGCCGCGCGAGATCGGCGAGGAGGGCGCCCCACAGCATCGCCTCGTCGGCGCGCCAGAGCCCGAGGCGGCCCCGGTACGGCTGCAGCGTCCCGTCGAGGACCTCCCACACGGTCCCGTCCCGCTCGACGACGTCCAGGTGCCCGCGGAGCCATCGCAGGCCGCGTTCCGGGTCGGCGCGCAGCGCGACGTCGATCGCCATCGCCCCGAGCGAGGTCCACACCGCCGTCCCCTGGTAGTCGGGGAGGAGGAGGCCCTGGACCCGG
>JALOOH010000178.1 GCA_025454515.1 Chloroflexota bacterium | reverse complement strand
CGTCGTCGCCGAAGCGCTCGCGCGGCATCTCATCGTGCTGACCGCCGGGTCGCACGTCTCTGTCATGCGGATCATCCCGCCGCTCGTGACGACGCCGGAGGAGATCGACCTCGCACTCCGGATCCTCGCCGAGTCGCTGGAAGCCGCCGGGGCCTGAGCCTGCACGGATTGGCCGGGACCGGGGTGGGGAGCGGCCGAGGGCGCGGTCGGTGGCGGTCGGCGGAGGCGGCAGAGGCGGGCCCCTCGGCGCCGGGCGAGGGCGCGACCGGGGCGGGGCGGCGAGGGCGCGAGGCGGCGCGGGGCGGCGAGGGCGCGAGGCGGCGCGGCGCGCTCGGGGCGGCGCGATCTTCACCGGGTGAAAGCAGGCGAGCCTTCGACGCCGGCCGGCTCGCACGCCGTGCGGGAGATCTGCACCGGGTGAAGAGAACGCCACCCTGCGGCACGGCCACCCGTCGTGCGTCCTCCGGACCGCGACCCGGACGGCCCGGACGGCCCGGACGGCCGCGCGGACAGGCGATCCGGGTCCGTTGCATTCACCACGTGAAGACGCCGGCCCGCCGTCTGCACCGGGTGAAGATCCTGTGCACGGGGAGCTCCCGTGCGCCGACGGCGCCCGGGCGACCCGGCATCGACCAGAGGACTGCGTCCTCCATGCTCCGCCGCGGCCCGGGCCGGGCGCGGCGGACGGGGTCGCGGCGGCCCGGGCCGGGCGCGGCATAGGAGCGGCCGCCGCGGCGCTCAGTCGGCGGCGGGCGCTTCGTGCAGGCGCGCGAGGATCTCGTCGTGGAGAAGCCCGTTCGTCACGAGCATCGTCCGCGTGTCGAAGCGGCGCTCGCCAGCCAGGTCGGTGAACCGCCCGCCCGCCTCCTCCACCAGGATCACCGGGGCGGCGAGGTCCCACACGCTGACGTCGGTCTCCACCATCGCCTCGGCTGATCCGTCGGCGACCAGCGCGTAGCCCCAGAAGTCGCCGAAGCCGCGGCTGCGCCACGCAGAGCGCAGCAGGGGCATGACCCCGGGCGCGAGGCGTGTCCGCTCGAGGTCCGGCAGCGAGCTGAAGAGGAGCTGGGACCGGGCGATCGAGTCGATCGCGGAGACGGCCATGCGGCGCGGCGCGCCCGATCCGGCCGGGCCGGTCCCCGCCGACCACGCTCCCCCGCCCCGCCGCGCGAACCACCGCTCGCCGAGGGCGGGGGCGGACAGGACGCCCACCTGCAGCTCGCCGTCCCGTTCGCACGCCATGAGCGTCCCGAAGAGGGGGACGCCGCGCATGAAGTTGTGCGTCCCGTCGATCGGGTCCACGTACCAGCGGACCGACGCGTCGGCCTGGAACGCGGCCTCCTCCTCGCCGACGATCCCGTGGTCCGGGTAGCGATCCGCGATCCGGTCGCGCACCAGCCGCTCGACGGCGCGATCCGCCTCGGTGACGAACGAGCCGTCGGCCTTCGTCTCGGTCGCCAGGCCGCTGCGGAACCCGCGGAGGGCGATCGCGTCCGCCTCCGTGGCGACTTCCAGCGCGAACGCGAGCCAGCCGTCGAGCTCGTCCTCCGAGCCGCGCCGTCGCGACGCGCTCCAGTCGCCCCCCCACGCCGCCCCGGCGCGACCCGTTCCCGTCATCGGCGACCTTCCCTCCATGCGGCCTCGCCGGCCGTCAGTGACACGTGCCCGACCCAGCGTCCGTGAAGGTGCCGCCCGCGATCGGAAGGAACGCCCAGTCGTAGCCGCCGGGCCGGAGCGCCAGCTTGAGCACACCGTGGGCGAGCCCGCGCGCCTCGCTGTTGCGGGGAGCGCGGATGAACGGGTAGAGCGGCGCGCCGCCGGTCCCGACGACGAACTCGCGGATCCCGCTCGCCTCGTCGAGTGCGCCGTCCGGCGTCTGCGGCGCGAAGCGCTCGTAATCGTGATCGTGCCCGTTGACCACGATCTCGGCGCCCGCCGCGTAGAGCGCGCGCCAGAACGCGTCCATCTCGGCCGTCGGGCCGTGCGGCCCCGACGAGAAGCGCGGGTGGTGGAAGTAGGCGATCGTGCAGGGGACGGGATGTGCGGCCAGGTCCGCCCTCAGCCAGCGCTCCTGCGGCGATCCGGGGCCGCAGCCGCCGACCGCAGAGCAGTTCGAGTTGAGCACGATCACGTGCCAGGTGCCGGCGTCGTAGCTGTACCAGCCCTTGCCCTTCTTCCCCGCCCGCGACCCGAAGTAGGAGAAGTAGGGCGCGGCGTCCTTCGTGTAGTACTCGTGATTCCCCGGCGCCGGACGCGTCCGGCTGCGGAACTTCCCCCACGTGGGTGCGTAGCACTTCGCGAAGTCCGTCCGGGTCCCCTTCGGGTAGGCGACGTCACCCGGGACGAAGACGGTCCCGGGGGTCGCGGCCACCAGCTTCGCCGTCTGCGCAGCCCACGGCCGCCCGCACCACCCGACGTCGCCGGCGCCGACGAGGACCGCGGTGGGGCCCTCTGCCGCGACGCTCGCCGCGGGCGGGATCGTGCCGCCGAGGAGGACGATGGCGACCGCCGCCACGAGGAGACGGGCGGGACGGCCACGCGGGCCCGGCCGCATGCGTGCGTGGCGCGCGCGCTCACGCGCGACGGCAGGGGCCGACAGGATCCGTCGCAGGCTCGCCACGCTCACCTCCACCGATCGCGCGGCGCACCACCCCGGTCGGATGCCCCGGCCGGGGAACGATACCGCCGGGCGCTCGAAGGCGCCGCCAGCGGACGCCGCCCGGCGCCCGGGGGGGCAGGAGCGCCGCCCGGGCGGCCGGACGCCGAGCAGGAGCGCCGCAGCGGCAGGGGCAGGAGCGCCGCGGTCGCCCGTCAGGCGACGGCCGCGCGCAACGCCTCGGGAAGCGCGCGATGCTCCTCGAGCGCCGCGACGCGGCCCGCGAGGATCCCCGCCGTGCCGGTGACGCGGAGCTGGTCGTACAGGTAGGCGATCTTCTCGGCCTGCGACGCGAGGATCGCGTCCTTCGTCGGGAGGTCCCACAACTGGCGCTTGAACGGTCCGATCGCCTTCTTGCGCGAGGTGTAGACGAACTGCTGGTCGGTCTGGCCTTCCTTGCGCTCGTCGGCCGCGTTCGCGAAGCACCACTCCTCGATCTCGCGATGCAGGTCCGCCGGGAACGCCGGGTGCTCGTAGAGCGCGTTCTGGAAGCCCGTCGCCAGGTGGATCTCGGCCGTCTCGACCTCGGGGAAGCGGTGGAAGAGGGAGTCGGACAGCGTGCTCGCGCCATGCTGCACGGCGCCGGCGAGACCGTAGGACCGTGCCACCTCGCCCAGGACGCGGATCGTCTCGAAGTCGAGCTTCACCTCGGCGACGCCTCCGCCGGGGAGCGGCACGCCCCCGTGCGTCGTGCCCGTGGCGACACTGACCTTGCTCACGCCCGCCTGCCCGGGCCGCATGCCGTCGAGGGCGGCGCGGTAGCCGTCGAGGTACGCGCGGAGCTCCTCGGGCGTGGAGTTCGCCTTGCCCACCTCGCCGATCTCGCCGCCGACGCTGATCGTCACGCCGGCCGGCTCGAGGTCGCGGATCAGGGCCGTGAGCTCGGCGGCGCGGACGTAGTTCTCGCGCTGCTGCTCGTCCACGGTCGGCCGCGAGAGGTCGACGAGGGTAGAGCTGTCGATGTCGATGTTGCGGTAGCCCGCGGCGATCGCGTCACGACACGCCTTCCGGATCTCCTCGGTCATCGCCTCGGGGTCCGCGGCGTACTTCTTCGCGTTGAACTGGTAGTGGTCGCCCTGGATGAAGACCGGGCCCGCCCAGCCCGCGGCGATCGCGCCGGCGAGGACGCTCGTCGCGTACTCGGCCACGCGCTGGTACGTGTACGTCTGCTCGCTGCGCGCGAGCTCGAGGATGACCGGGCCGACCTCCTTCGCCTTCGCGGTCTCGAAGATCACCCGTGCCATGTCGAACGTCTGGGCGCGGAGGTTGATCGCCGGGACGGTGAAGCCGGCGACCTCACCGCGGGCACGGGCGTCGTACAGGCCCTGGATGCTCGCCGACCGGGCGCCGAGCTCCTGGCTCGCCTCCCAGACGATCCAGCGGGCGGCCTCCACGGTCGCGGCGTCCTCGCTGAACGTGGCCGTCCACGCGACATCGCGGATCCCAGGGCCGCGCAGCGCCACCTCGTCGAGGATGACGAGGCGATCCCCCTCGATGCGAACGATGCCGTCGAGGAGCCCGAGGAGCTCCGGGACGGAGGCTGCGACGGTGGGCATGGGGCGACTCCCTCTCGTGCGAGCGGCGGGTGCGCGGCCGAGCGGACCGGTCGCGCTGCAGGGCAACAGGTACGTACCAATGGTACGCCCAGGGGGCCAGTCGTTCATCCCGGTCCCGCGCGGTCGCCGCGCCCGGCATGGGTGCGATGAGGGGCGCGCCGACCGCTCAGCGGGTGCCGGCGCGGGCATCGAACGTGGCGACGATCGCGTCAAGCTCGGCCGCGACACCGTCCGCGAGCGGCAGGGGTGCGTGCGACGCGAGGAGCGACCGGACGCGTTCGCGTGCACGACCGGCCGCGTCCGGCCGACCCGCAG
>JALOOH010000042.1 GCA_025454515.1 Chloroflexota bacterium | reverse complement strand
GGGCACGCCCGAGGAACGCATTGTGCTCCGTGCGCGCACCGGCGACGCGTGCACGCGACACGCCTCGTCCGCCTGCGTCTTGACACCGGGGCGATCCCACACTACCGTCGGCCTTGCTCACATGTGTGGATGCATGCACGGATGAGCAGCAGGGAGCGCCGTGACCGGAAGCCTTCTCGACGCATCGATCTCCGACACCCGCCTCCTGGTCCGCGTCGCCCTGATGTACTACCGGCTGCACCTCACCCAGGAGCAGATCGGCGAGCGGCTGGGGATGAGCCGCTTCAAGGTCGGCAGGCTGCTGGACCGGGCCGTGCGGGAGTCGATCGTCCGGATCGACGTGGTCCATCCGACCGCGCGGCTGCTCGAGCTCGAGGATGCGCTGGTCGACCGGTTCGGGCTGCTGGGCGCCGTCGTCGCGGACGTCCCGATCCCGGAGGCGGACCCGGCAGCACCCGAGCTCGCCCGCGAGACGGTCGCGGCGGCGGCGGCCGAGTTCCTCGCGGACCTGCGGCCGTCGGGGTGCATCGGGGTGTCCTGGGGGCGGACGATGCTGGCCGTCGCCCGCGCTCTCTCCGCCGGGTGGACCGCGGCGTCGGAGATCGTCCAGCTGAACGGCGCGATCTCGCGATCGCCGCGGCCGACGCGGGCCACGGAGATCGCGGAGCGGTTCGGCACCACCGCGGGGGCATCGATCCGCCTGCTCGCGGCGCCGGCGATCGTCGGCGGACGGGATCTCCGCCTGGCGCTGGAGGCGGACCCGACCATCCGGGAGACCATCGCCGCAGCGAGGTCGGCGGAGACCGCCGTCTTCAGCCTCGGGATGCTCACGCGCGGGAGCGTCCTCGTCGAGTCCGGCCACCTGACCGACCGCGACCTGGACACGCTCGCGCGCGCCGGGGCGGTCGGGGACGTGGTCGGCCGGTTCCTCCTCCCGGACGGACGCATCGCGTGCGCGGAGATCGACGAGCGGACGATCGGTCTGCCGCTCGCCGAGATGTCCCGGAAGCGGGCGGCCGTGGGGATCGCCGCGGGGCCCGGCAGGGGGCCGATCACGCTGGCGGCGCTCCGCGCGGGGTGCGTGAACGTGCTCGTCGTGGACGGGGCCACGGCCGAGTGGGTGCTGGGCCATGCGTGAGGCGAGGTCATGAGCGACGACACGGGACGACGCTCCTCGATGCCCTCCGAGGAGGAGGTCCGCCGCCTCGTGCGGAGCGTCGTGGAGGCGGTCGCGGCCGACCCCGGGCGGGACGCCGGCCCGTCCGCGAGGCAGCCCGACGCGCCGACGGCGACCACGGGTGCGGGCGGTGCCCCGTCCGCGGGGCCTGCGGCCCCGGATGCGGTCTCGATCGCCATCGGCGGCGACCACGGCGGCTTCGCCCTGAAGCAGTCCCTCGCGACGTGGCTCGCCGGGAAGGGGCATCCGGTGACGGACTGCGGGACGCACAGCACGGACGCGGTGGACTACCCGGACATCGCGCTCGCCGTCGCGCGCCTCGTCGCGGACGGCACCTGCACGGTCGGGATCGTCATCGATGGTGCGGGGATCGGCTCCTGCATGGCCGCGAACAAGGTGCCCGGGGTCCGGGCCTCGCTCTGCTACGACGTCTCGACGGCGCGCAACGCCCGCGAGCACAACTACGCGAACGTCCTCACGCTGGGCGCGCGACTGATCGGAGAAGGACTGGCGATGGACATCGTGACCACGTGGCTCGCGACGCCGTGGGGGGCAGCCCGCCACGGGGCACGGGTCGAGAAGATCACGGCGATCGAGCGCACGTACGCCGCGCCGGGAACGGAGGGCCGCGCCGGATGACGACGCAGGGGCTCGACCGGGACGCCCTGGTCGAGGCGATCACGCGCCAGATCCTCGCGAGCCTCCAGGGCGGAGGCGCCCCGGTCGGCGCGGCCGGCGCCGGCGCCGCCGGCGGCTGTGCGAGCTGCACCCGCTCGTGCGCGGCGGGGTGCCCGGACAAGGTCCGGTCCGTGGTGGCCGGCGGCGCCTCGCGGGTCGAGTACCACGGGCCCGGGGACGACGTCCCCACGGACCTCGCCCGCTACATCGACCACACCCTCCTCAAGCCGGATGCGACCGCCGAGCAGGTGGACACGCTCTGTCGCGAGGCGCGCGACTTCCACTTCGCGGCCGTCTGCATCAACCCGACCTGGGTGAAGCGGGCCTCCGAGCAGCTGCGCGGGACGGGCGTCGCCGTCGCCTCCGTCATCGGCTTCCCGTTCGGGGCCGGGACCACGGCGGTCAAGGCGATGGAGACGCGCCAGGCCGTGCGCGACGGTGCGCGCGAGATCGACATGGTCATCAACATCGGCGCGCTCAAGAGCGGGATGTACGACGCCGTGCGCGACGACATCGCGGCGGTGTCGGACGCCTGCCACGAGGCCGGCGCCCTCAACAAGGTGATCATCGAGGCGGCGCTGCTGACCGACGAAGAGAAGGTCATCGCCTGCCGCCTCGCCCAGCAGGCGAAGGCCGACTACGTGAAGACGTCCACGGGCTACGCCTCGGGCGGTGCCACGGTGTTCGACGTCGCGCTCATGCGCGAGGCGGTCGGCCCCCGGATGGGCGTGAAGGCGGCGGGCGGGATCCGGACCGCCGAGGACGTGAACGAGATGATCGCGGCGGGCGCCACCCGGATCGGCGCGTCGGCCGGCGTGAAGATCGTGACCGGAGAGAGGGGTCCGCGTGAGCAATATTGAGCTGCGTGCCTACGCCTTCCTGGACAGCCTCCAGGCCCAGTACGCGGCGTTCCTCGGCACGGTCGCGCAGGGTTTCCTGCCCCTCGCCGGTGACGCCTCGCTCTACGTGGAGGTCGCGCCGGGCATCGAGATCAACCGGCTGACGGACATCGCGCTGAAGTCCACCAACGTCAAGCCGGGGATGCAGATCATCGAGCGGTACTTCGGCCTGCTCGAGATCCACTCCCCGTCCCAGGCGGAGGTCCGCGCCGCGGGCGCGGCGATCCTCCGCGAGATCGGCGTCGAGGAGAGCGCGCGCATCAAGCCGCGCGTCCTCTCCAGCCAGATCATCCGCCGCCTCGACGACCACCAGGCGCAGCTGATCAACCGCACGCGCCACGGCCAGATGATCATCGGCGGCCAGACGCTCTACGTCCTCGAGATGGAGCCGGCGGCCTACGCGGCGCTGGCGGCGAACGAGGCGGAGAAGGCCGCGGACATCAACATCCTGGAGGTCCGCTCCTTCGGCTCGATGGGGCGGGTGTATCTCGGAGGTGAGGAACGGGACATCGACGTCGGCTGGCGCGCCGCGCTCGCGGCGATCGAGGGTCTCGACGGGCGCGAGCCCGGCAAGTAGGCGACCGCAGGGTCGAGGAGACCGGCGGGGCCCTGCGGCTCGCGCCGAGAACGGGAGATGAGTTCCGATGGCTGATGCTCTTGGGATGATCGAGGCCCGCGGGTTCGCCGCGATGGTCGAGGCCGCCGACGCGATGGTGAAGGCGGCGAAGGTGGAGCTCGTCGGGTACGAGAAGACCGGCGGCGGGTACGTGACCGCGATCGTGCGCGGCGACGTGGCGGCGGTGAAGGCCGCGGTGGAAGCCGGCTCCCGCAACGCCGCCAAGGTCGGCGAGGTCGTGGCGACGCACGTGATCGCGCGGCCGCACACGAACATCGACACCGCCCTCCCGCTCGGCCGGGCCGACGAGGCGCGCGCCGAGGGCGGCGGCAACTAGGCCATCCCGGGGCGCGGCGCCGCCGCGCCGCGCCCCCCGCCCCGCAGGAGGGGAGATGCTGCTGGGACGTGTCGTCGGGACGGTCGTCGCGACGCGCAAGGAACCGCAGATCGAGGGCTGGAAGCTGCTCCTCGTCCGCCAGGTCGACGCGGAGAACCGCGATGCCGGCGGGTACGTGGTGGCGGTGGACGCCGTCGGCGCCGGGGTCGGCGAGACGGTGCTCTACGCCTCCGGCAGCTCGGCTCGCCAGACCGAGGCCACCCGCGACCGCCCGTGCGACGCGGTGATCATGGCCATCGTGGACACCTGGGAGATCGGCGGGGCCGAGATCTTCCGCAAGTGAGCCGGGAGACCGTCGGGGCGGATGACGCCCGGGCGGTCGTGCGGACCGGCCGCGAGGAGCCATGAGAGAGCTCGACCAGCGCGAGATCAGCGAGATCATCGAGCGGGTGCGGGGGCGCGTCGCGGATGCGCCCGCGGCGCACGCGGGCGCGGCCCTGCGCGCCGGGGCCGAGCTGGCGGACGCCGCGGAGCTCGGCGACGGGGTCCACCCCACCATCGACGCGGCCGTGGCCGCGGCCTCCGCGGCCTTCCGCGCGTACCAGGCCATGGGTCTCAAGGCCCGCTACGCGATCATCGACGCCGTCCGCACGGCGGGCGTCGCGAACGCGGAGCACCTCGCGGCGATGGCGCTGCAGGAGACCGGGATCGGGCGGTACCCGGACAAGGTCGCCAAGAACCGCCTCGTCTCCACGAAGGCGCCCGGGCCGGAGGACCTCGAGGTCGAGGCCGTCACGGGCGATCGCGGCTACATGGCCACCGAGTACGCGCCGTACGGCGTCGTGGCGGCGATCACGCCCGTCACCAACCCGACGTCCACCGTGATCAACAACACGATCAGCATCGTCTCGGCGGGCAACACGGTCGTGTTCAACGCGCATCCGAGCGCGAAGGGCTGCTCGGCGGAGACCGTGCGGATCATCAACCGCGCCATCGTGGGCGCGGGCGGGCCGCCTGACCTCGCGACCGCGGTGGCGCGCCCCACCATCGAGAGCGCGCGGGCCCTCATGACCCACCCGGACGTCCGCCTCCTCCTGGTGACGGGCGGCCCCGGCGTCGTGAAGGAGGCCCTCCGCACGGACAAGAAGGCCATCACGGCCGGACCCGGGAACCCACCGGCGGTCGTGGACCCGACGGCCGACGTCGAGCAGGCCGGGCGCGACATCGTCCGGGGCGCCTCGTTCGACAACAACCTCGTCTGCATCGACGAGAAGACGTGCATCGTCGTGGACTCGGTCGCCGACCGGCTCCTGCGGGCGATGGTCGGCGCGGGCGCCTACCTGCTGAAGGAGCACGAGCTGCGGAAGCTCGAGCGCGTCGTCTTCAGCCAGCTGGGCGAGCCCGGGAAGCACGGGGTGATGAACCCGGCCTGGATCGGGAAGGACGCGGCGCGGATCCTCGCCGAGATCGGCGTCCGACCGGACCCCGCACCGGTGCTCATCGTGGCCGACGTGCCGCGCGACCACAGCCTCGTGTGGACCGAGCAGATGATGCCGGTCCTCCCGGTCGTGCGGGTGAGCACGGTGGACCAGGCCATCGACCTGGCGGTCCGCTCCGAGCACGGCTTCCGCCACACCGCGTCGATCCACTCGACCAACGTCTCCACGATCACGCGGATGGCGAAGGCGATGAACTGCAGCATCTTCGTCGCGAACGGCCCCAACCTCTCGGGGCTCGGCGAGGGAGGTGAGGGCTTCACGTCCTTCTCGATCGCCAGCCCGACGGGCGACGGCCTCACGCGGCCACGGACCTTCTCGCGCGAGCGGCGGATCACCGTCGTCGGCGCGCTGAGGATCGTCTGAGATGGCGCGCGAGACACGGCCGCGGCCGGGCGCCGACCCGCCGGCGGCAGCTCGAGCGACCGCAGCGCCGGCGGGGCCGTCGGCGCCCGGCCTGGAGCCCGCCGTCGCGCTCCTGGAGCTCGACTCGATCGCGGTCGGGATCGAGGCCGGCGACGCGATGGCCAAGCGCGCCCCCGTGGACGTCCTCCACGCGGGGACGGTCCACCCCGGCAGGTTCCTCGTCCTCGTCGGCGGCGCGGTCGCCGACGTCGAGGAGGCCCTCGCGGCGGGCTGCGAGGCCGGCGCGGGCTCGGTGCTCGACGTCGTCCTCCTGCCGGCGATCGACCCCGCCGTCGTGGACGCGCTGCGCGGCAGGCGGCTCGCGGGGGCGGCCGAGGCGCTCGGCATCATCGAGACCGCCACGGTCGCGTCGATCATCGACGCGGCGGACGCGGGCGTGAAGAGCGCGAACGTCCGCCTGATGGAGCTGCGGATCGCGGACGACCTCGGCGGCAAGGCGTACGTGCTCTTCGACGGGCGCGTCTCCGACGTGGAGGCGGCGGTGGAGCACGGCCTCCGGCGCGTCTCCGACGCGGATCGGCCGGCCGGCCGGGTCGTCGGCCGGGTCGTCTCGCAGCTCCACGGCACGATGCGCGCGAACCTCGAGGGCGACGCCCGGTTCGCCGCGCGGGTCCGGGGGGAGGGCTGAGACCATGCAGCTCGCGCGCGTCGTGGGCACCGTCGTCGCCACCGTCAAGTCGCCCGGGCTCGAGGGCGTGAAGCTCCTCATCGTGCAGCCGCTCGACCGCCAGGGCCGACCGTCGGGCGGAACGGTCGTGGCGGCCGACGCCGTGCACATGGCCGGGCCCGGCGAGCTCGTGTACATCGTGGCGGCACGCGAGGCGGCCGAGGCGATGCCCGACCCGTTCGTCCCGGTGGACCACGCGATCGTGGGGATCGTGGACGCGGTGACGACCACCGATCCGGTCGTCCGGTCCCCGGAGGAGAGCACCGCATGAAGCTCGCCCGCGTCGTGGGGAACGTCGTCTCCACGATCAACGCGCCGCTCTTCGAGGACCGGACCCTCCTCCTCTGCGACCTCGTGGACCCCGCGGGGGCCCCGGCCGGCGGCTACATGATCGCCGTGGACACGGTGGGCGCGGGTCCCGGCGAGACGGTGCTGCTCATCGACGAGGGCAGCTCGGCGCGCCAGATCCTCGGGCTCGCCCGCGGGCCGGTGCGGACGCTCGTCGTCGGCATCGTGGACGACGTGACGGTCGCGCCGGGGGAGGGCGCGCGGGGGCAGGGCGCGCCAGGGCAGGGCGCGCCCTCCGGGGCCGGCCGTGCGGACGGGACGGCGGCGGACGGTGCGGCGGCCGACCCCGCGGCGTCCGCTACTTCTGCGGCGAGACCGGCATCGCCGAGAGCAGCCCCCCGATCTGGACGCGGCCGGAGATCGCCCGGGCGGTCAGCGAGCAGCTGATCTCGATCAGGCTCTTCGCGGTGGCGTCCACGTAGTCCTGCCGATTGAGGATCGCGGTCCCGAACTCGGTGATGAGCGTCTCGTAGCGCGATTCCGCACCCCCGAAGACGTAGCGGCACTTGATCGTCCCGCCCCAGCCCGCGTCCTCGTCGTTGAGCGCCTTCATCCCGGTGAACGATGCCGACAGCACGATCTGGTACCTGCCCGGCGGGACGACGAGCTGGGCGACGCGCTTCTCCCCGCCGAACATCGCGTCGGGGGTCCACGGCGTCTGCCACACCGCCACCGGGGCGTTCGTCGGCGCGGCCTGGCCCTGCGGGCCGGCCGGGCCCGTGGCTCCCGTCGGGCCGACGGGACCCTGCGGGCCGGTCGGGCCGAGTGGGCCGACCGTGTTCCACGTGAGGGCCGTCTCGCCCTTCTTGCACGCCGTGGTGCCCGGTGCGTAGCGCATGAGGCCCTTGGTGGACCCCGACGCCACCACGCACGCACGGAGAGTCGTCGGCGTGCTCGCGCCGAGGACCATCGAGGCGCCGTTCCAGACGAGCAGGGCGGCCGCCGCCGAGACGACCGCGACGCGCGCCGTCCGACCGATGCCGACAGGGATCGACCGCATCCGGAGACCCTCCCGAGGCGGCTCTCTCGCCGGCGCCGGTCGCCCCGCGCGGAGAGCCGCCCGCAGCGTACGACGCGCCGGGCCTCCTGCGAAAGCGCTGAGGCGCTTCAGGCGGGGTGGGCGGGCCGGGCCGCGCGCGGGCGGGCCCGGCCTCCCGCTCCCGCTACGCCCAGTGCCCGGCGCCCTCGAGGCGCCCCGTGAGGAGTGCTACGAGGATCGCCTGCTCGGTGCACAGGCGGTTCGCGGCCTGGTCCCACACGACGGACCGGAAGCCGTCGATGACCTGCGCCGTGACCTCCTCGCCGCGATGGGCGGGGAGGCAGTGCATGAAGATCGAGCCGGTCTCCGTGAGGCCCATGAGCTCGTCGGTGACGCGGTACGGGGAGAAGGCCTTGACGCGGGTCTCCTTCTCGGACGCGTCCACGTTCATCGAGAGCCACACGTCTGTGTAGACAACGTCGGCGCCGGTCACCGCCGCGCGCACGTCGTTCGTCGTCTCGACGCTCGCGCGGTTCTGGAGCGCGATCGACCGCGCCGTCTCCACGACGTCGGCGTCCGGCTCGTACCCGGGCGGCGTGGCCACGGTGACCTGCATCCCGGCGAGCGCGGCCGCCTCCATGAGGCTGTGGACCGTGTTGCACCCGTCCCCGACGAATGCGACGCGGACGCCGTCGAGGCGCCCGAGCTTCTCGCGGATCGTCAGGAGGTCGGCGAGCGCCTGGCACGGGTGGTGGCCGTCGGTCAGGGCGTTGATGACGGGGATCGTGGACGCGGCCGCGAACCGCCCCACCTCCTCGTCGGCGAACGTGCGGATGACGAACGCCTTCACGTACCGCGAGAGGACCCGCGCGGTGTCCTCGATCGTCTCGCCGCGGCCGAGCTGGAGGTCGGCCGGACCGAGCATCTCCGGCGTCCCGCCGAGGCGGGCGATGGCGACGGTGAAGCTCACCCGCGTGCGGGTGGACGGCTTCGTGAAGTCCATCGCGACCACCTCGTTGCGGAGGAGGCCCGAGTACCGGTGAGGGTCGCGCTTCAGCTCCTCCGACAGGTCGAGGAGCAGCGTGAGGTCGCGCCGCGAGAGGGCGGAGATGCGGAGATAGTCCTTGAGGGCCACGGCGTATCCGTCCTGCGCCTGCCCCGCGGGCACCGGCGGATGGTCCGGCGCGGCCACGACCGGGGCGTGCGCGGAGCATACGCCGGTCGCGTATCGTTTCGGTGGTCCCGTGCATCGCAGTCGGCGGGCATGGGGTCGCGTCCCCGTCGACCGCCGCGCCCGAGGACTCCGCCGTGGCCCTTCCCGTCGCCTCCCGGACACCCGCTCCGCCCGACCCGATCCTCGGCCTCGCCGAGGCGTTCCGTGCCGACCCGCGCCCCGTCAAGGTGAACCTCTCGTCGGGCGTGTACGTGGACGACACCGGGATCACCCCGGTCCTCCCGTCCGTCCTCGAGGCCGAGCGGCGGATGCTCGCGACGGAGACGACCAAGCTCTACAAGCCGATCGACGGCGACGCCGCCTATCGGGCCGCGGTCCGCGACCTCATCTTCACCCCCGAGCACGAGATCGTCGCGTCCGGCCGCTCCGCGACCAGCCACACGCCGGGCGGGACCGGCGCCCTGCGCGTCGCGGCGGACTTCCTCGTCCAGGAGGGCGCGCCCCGCACCGTCTGGGTCTCGGACCCCACGTGGCCCAACCACCCGCAGATCTTCGGGCTGGCCGGCTTCCGGGTCCGGCCGTATCCGTACGTCCACCCGGGTGACCGGCGGGTCTCGATCGACGCGATGCTCGCCGCGCTCGCCGAGGCAGAGCCCGGCGACCTCCTGCTCCTGCACGGCTCGTGCCACAACCCGACCGGCGTGGATCCCAGCCCCGAGGAGTGGCAGCGCATCGGCGACCTCATCGAGGAGCGCGACGTGCTGCCGCTCGTGGACTTCGCCTACCAGGGCTTCGGCGACGGGCTCCGCGAGGACGCCGACTGGCTCGGCGCGATCGCGCGGCCGGGCCGCGAGCTGCTCATCGCGTCGAGCTTCTCGAAGAACTTCGCCCTGTACAGCGAGCGCGTCGGGGCGCTCACGGTGGTCGCGAAGGACGCCGAGTCCGCCGCGTCCGCGCAGAGCCACGTGAAGGTCGCGATCCGAGCGAACTACTCGAACCCCCCCTCGCACGGCGCGGAGATCGTGACGACGATCCTCGGCGACCAGCCGCTGCGCGCGCAGTGGGAGGTCGAGCTGGCGGGGATGCGCGGCCGGATCCACCAGAACCGCCGGATCCTCGTGGAGGCCCTCCAGTCGCGGGGCATCCCCGGCGACTGGGCGCCGCTCGCGCACCAGCGCGGGATGTTCGCCCTGCTCGGGCTGTCGAAGGAGCAGGTCGCGGCGCTGCGCGAGGAGCACGCCGTCTACGTCGTCGGCGCGGGGCGGATCAACGTCGCCGGCATCACGAAGGACAACGTCGACCCGTTCGCCGACGCGGTCGCGGTCGTCGTCGGGCGGCGCTGAGGGCCGACCCGGCCGCTGCGACGGCCGGCGGGCGCCGCGAGACGGCGGCCCCGCGCCTGTCACCCCCGGCCCCGGCCGCTGCCCGGCGGGCTGCACTCCTGGCCCCCGGCCGCTGCGACGGCCGCCCTGTCACCCCTGGGCCCCGGCCGCTGCGACGGCCGGCGGGCTGTCACCCCTCCCGGGTCGGCTCGAGGATGACGAGCGGGATCTTCCGGGCCGCGATCGCCTGATAGCGGCCGTACTGGCCGTAGTTCGCGCGGTCCACCCGCCGCCAGAGCGCGTCGTGCTCCGCCTCGGTCGCCTCGCGCGCCGTCACCACGGTCGCGCGGCCGCCGACCGTGACCGTGGCCGCGGGGTCCGCCCGCAGGTTGGCGAGCCAGGCGGGCGCGTGGTGGCTGCCCATGTTCGAGGCGACGACGATCCACCGATCGCCGTCGGCGACGTAGACCAGCACGACGGTCCGTGGGCGGCCGGAGCGGCGCCCGGTCGTCGTGAGGACGAGGCACGGCCGCCGCGCGAACATCCGGCCGATCCTCCCGCCGCTCCGGCGGAACGCCCAGTCGTGCACGCGATAGGCCGCCCGCTGGACGGGGTAGGCGACGCGCAGAGCGCGCGTCGCCGCCACGGCGGCCCTGTGGCCCCGGCCGCGGCGGTCCGCGGGTCGATCCGGGGTGCCTTGCTGGTCCGCCACGCGTCACGAGCGCCCGGGAGGCAGGACGGCGGGGACGGGCGTCGTCCCGATCACCCCGCCGGGGCGGCGCCGGCGTCCGTCTCCGTCACGGGCGTTTCGGGGGCGATCGCCCGCTCGATCGCCACGGCGAGGTTCGCGGCGGTCGGCTGCCCGACGAACGGCGTCACCTTGTGGATCCCGGAGAGCTCGGCCCACTCGGGCTCCATGCCGGTCGCCGTCAGCACGACGGGGATGTCCGGGTGGATCTCGCGGATCCGCTCGATGAGGGCCTTCGCGCCGTCGGGCTCTCCCGTGACGAAGGCGTCGTACAGGAGGACGTCGGCGTCCTCCGCGTAGCCGCACGGGATGCCCGCGAGGATGGGGCACGCGGCGCCGATGGGCCCCATGCACTCGGTGACGTCGTAACCGGCGCGTCGCAGCGCGTCGGCCTCCTGGTCGGCGAGGTCGATGTCGTGATGGACGACGAGGACGCGCGTCATGGCCGATCTCCTGTGGCGGCCGCCCGCCGCGGCCTCTCCCTGCCGCCGGCTTCCGGCCGTCGTCCGGATACCGGAGCATCCGCGGGGCTCGGCGGCCGGGGGGAGGGCCATCGGGTCCCCCGCCATGGTGCCACGCGTCACGAACCGCCGGGGGCGGCCGGCGGCGGGGGCGGGGGGCGGCGGCGCCCGGCGGCGGGGGCGCCCGGGGGCGGGGTCACCTGGGCCGCGGCGGGGGGGCCGGCGGCGGGCGGCCGGGGCGTTCTCACCTGGCGAAAGGAAGGAGGGGCCATGCGGGGGGTCAACGTGCGTTGGTTGTCGTTGTTCTTCACCTGATGCAAGGAACCGGCATGGAAGGCCGCGGGCAGCTGCCCGGAGTCCACGAGACGGCCCGATTCCCGGCCCCTCGTGCTGCTGCCTTTCACCAGGTGCAAGCGCATCCGGTTCCTTTCACCGGGTGAAAGCGATGAGCTGGCAGACACCGGGGATCTTCACGGGGAGCAGGAATCCAGCAGGACGGGCGTGACCCACCCGGCCGGGCCGCGTCACCCTCGCCACGGGCGGGCGGCCACCGCCGCCGCGGCGCCACCACCCGGCCGCCCCCCTCCCTCGCCACGGACCCCGCCGGACCCGCGTTCCGGGGATGTCGCCTATCCTCTGGCCCAACGACGGTGGCCTGCCTCGGCTGGACCGCCGCCCCTCGGAGGAGATCATGCTCGGACTTCCCTTGCGCGCCGCACGCGCCGCACGCGCCGGCCGCGCCGCACGTGCCGGCCGCGCCGCACGCACCGCCGCCGCGGCGGCGCTCGGTGCGATCGTCGTGCTCGGCGCCGGCCTCGCGGGACCCGCCCGCGGGGACGCCGCCACGCTCGCCACCGCCGTCCCGGTCCAGCGCATCGTCGGGGCGCCGATCGCCCTCGACCAGTTCCAGTGGTTCGTGGGCCTCACGACCGACGGCCGATACCTCTACGCGGCGGATCGCGCCCGCATCGTCAAGCTCGACACCGACCCCACCCGCGCCATCGCGTCGTTCGACGCGAGCGCGCTGGCTCCCTACCTCATCAAGACGCCGCGCTCGCAGTACGGCGTCGGCTCGGCCGTCATGGCCGCCGGTCCCACCGGCGTCTTCGTCACGGACGGGACGCGCATCACGCGCATCGGGTCCGCGCTCGACGGCACCGGCATCGCCCAGTTCGGATCCGAGGGCACCGGGGTCGGGCAGTTCGGCGCGATCACCGGCATGGCGGTCTCCCGGGACTGGCTGTACGTCGCGGACGCCGGGAACCACCGCGTCGTCCGGCTCCCGCAGACGCTCGACGGGTCGGACTGGCGCACGTTCGGCGCGTCCGGCACGGGGATCGGCCGCTTCGGGAAGCTCGCCGGCGTCGCCGCCACCGACCTGGCCGTGTTCGTCGCCGACGCGGGCAACGACAGGATCGTCCGGCTCTCCCCCGCCCTGGACGGCACGGGCTGGGCCGAGTACCAGCGCCGCGAGGCGGGCATGTACGGGACGCTCCAGGTGAAGGGCCAGCAGCTGTACATCCGCTCGACCGACTGCACCGCCGACCTGAATCCGGGCGTGCTGCGCGTGGCGGTCTCCCTCACGACCTCCGGCGCCGGGTGCATCCGCATCGCGCCGACGGACGTCTCGGTGAGCGCCCGCAGCTTCGCGACGGATATCGCGGTCACGCCCTCCGGGACCTACGTGGGCACCGATGCGCACGACAGCGGGATCGTGGAGCTGCGCCGCCTGTGGCCAGACTCGCCGAGCGTCGCGGACACGTACGGCCGGCCCGCGTTCGGGATGCTCGGCCAGCTCGCCGCTCCGCAGGGCGCGGTCGTCTCCGGCGACACGGTGTACGTGTGCGACAGCGCGAGCGCGGCGCCCCTCGCCGGCACCCGCATCGTCGCGCTGCGGAGGAGCGACATGACGTTCGTCTCGCAGCTGGAGGCGCCGTGTTCGGCCGGCCTCCTCGCGGCGGACGGGGACCTGGTCTTCGCGTCGGACGGCGAGAAGATCTTCCGGTACCGCGGGCCGGACCTCGCCGCGGCCGGGACGTACGGCACGGAGGGGAACGGGCGCGGGGGCTTCTCGCGGATCGACGCCCTGGCGGCCGCGGCGGGCGTCCTCTACGTGGCGGACGGCGGCCAGGGCCGCGTGGCGCGCCTCTCCGCGGAAGCCTTTGACGGCACCGGGTGGAAGACGGTCGCGACCGGGCGGTTCCCCACACGGGCCGCCTTCCTGGGCACGGACGGGCGGACGCTCGCGATGGCGGTCGAATCGAAGGGCTCGGTGTCCGTGTCGCGGATCGCGACGTCGCTCGGCGGCGCGTGGCGGACGATCCCGCTCCGGTCCTCGGGCAAGGCGGTGACGGACGTGGGCGGCATCGACGTGGACGCCGACCGCGTCTACGTGACCGTGGGCGGCGTGGCCGGCAAGCTCGCGCCCGCGCTCCTCGTGCTCCGCGCGAGCGACCTCGTGACCGTGGGCCTCGGCCGGAACCCGCGCGGGTCCCCTCCCGCCGCGATCCGTTACCCGACGGGGATCGCCGCGGTCGGGGGCGAGATGTACATCGCCGATGGGGTGACGGCACCCGGCAGGGCCGGGCGGCGCTCGGACGCAGCGGTCGACATCTGGGAGATCGCTCCGGCCCCCTGATCCCGGATCGCCCTGGCGCATCCGCCGCGGCCTCTCGGCTCTTGTCCCGGGGCGTCCTTCGACGCACCATCGTCGCCATGGACCGACCCGCCTGGAGCGCCGCGCTCCGTGCCGATCCCCTCTCCTGGCTCATCGATCCCGCCGCGCCGGCCGTGCGGCATCGCGCGCTCGTGGACCTGGTCGGGCTCCCTGGCGACGATCCCGACGTCGTCGAGGCACGCGCCACGGCGATGGCCGCCCCGCCCATCGAGCCGATCCTCGCGGCCCAGGACCCGGAGGGGTGGTGGGTCCAGCCGGGCCCCGGGTACGGGCCCAAGTACCGCTCGACCGTCTGGAGCCTCATCTTCCTCGAGCAGCTCGGCGCCGACGGCACCGATGAACGCATCCGGCGCGGCTGCGCGTACCTGCTCGACCACGCGACCGTGCCGGGCGAGTCGTTCGCCGTCGGGTACGGCGAGGGGCGCCTGCAGCCGGCCGTCCAGATCCACTGCCTCACGGGGAACCTCCTCCGTGCGCTCATCGGCCTGGGCTGGGGCGAGGAGCCCCGCGTGCGCGACGCGATCGCGTGGGAGACCGCCGCGATCCTCGGCACGGAAGGGCATCGATACACGAAGAGCGGCACCCCCGGCCCGGGGTTCGCCTGCTCGGTCAACGAGGCGCTCCCGTGCGGGTGGGGGGCGGCGAAGGCGGTCCTGGGGCTCGCGCGGATCCCCGTCGAGGCTCGGACGCCGGACGTCGAGCGGGCGCTCGCCGCCGGCGTGGAGATGCTGCTGTCGGTGGACCCGTCGACCGCCGCATATCCGATGGGCTGGGGCAACGAGAAGCCGAACGGCTCGTGGTTCAAGCTCGGGTTCCCGCTCGGCTATGTCGCCGACGTCCTGCAGGTCATGGAAGCCGTTAGCGAGGCGGGCGCGGCCGGAGACGCCCGGCTGGCGCCGGCCGTCGACTGGCTGCTGGCGCAGCAGGGGGCGGACGGGCGGTTCGTCAACCGATATGCCTACGTGAGCAAGATGGCGGCGAACATCGACCGACAGGGGGCGCTGAGCCGCTGGGTGACGCTGCGGGCCTGCCGCGTGTTGAAGGCCGTCCACGCGGCGACGGCCCCCGCATGACCGCCGGGGCCGGGGCGGCGGACGACCGCTGGGCCGCGACCCTCCCCGCCGACCCGCGCCCGTGGCTCCGCGCGTCGGACGAGCCCGCGGCGCGCTGGATCGCCCTCACCGCGCTCGACGGCCGCCCGCCGGACGACCCGGAGGTGTGCGCGGCCCACGCCTCCGTCCGGATCCCGGCGTGGGGCGAGCCGCTCGCGCTCCCGGGACACGACAGCGCCCTCTTCGCGCCGAACCTGCTCGGGCTCCTGGCCGAGATGGGCGTCGGTGCCGGCGACGACCCACGGATCGAGGCGACGCTCGACGCGATGCTCGAGGGGCGGACCGCCGAGGGGCGCTTCGCCACCTTCGCCACGAGCCGGGTCACGCCGAACGGCGCGTGGTCCGCGCTCCTCTGCGACACGCACGCGATCGCCGCGACGCTCGTGCGATACGGGCGCGGCGACGATCCGCGGGTGCTCGCGGAGCTGGAGAGG
>JALOOH010000177.1 GCA_025454515.1 Chloroflexota bacterium | reverse complement strand
CCATGGCGATCGTGCCGCTCCACTTCGTCGTGCCGGCCGCTCTCTCGGCCGGGCGCATGGGCCGGACGGGGACGCCGGATCCCGCGGGACCCGTGCGGCCCACCGCGGCCGACCGCGGTGCGTCGGTCGACGCCCGGGCCGGCGCCGGGGTCGAGTGGTCGGCGGACCCGCGCGGCGCGGAGGCGGGCGCCTGGACCGGCGCCGGGGACGACGACCTCGCGTCGTCCCTCGAGCGCCTCGCGGCTCTCCACGCGTCGGGCGCGCTGACCGACGACGAGTTCGCGCGGGCGAAGGAGGCGGTCCTCGGGGCCGGCGAAGGGAGGCGACCGTGACCGGGGTCAGGTCGCGGCTCTGGCTGGTCGTGCCGTTCCTCGCGGCCGTCGCGGCGGGCGTCTGGGCCGGCGTCGAGGCCTACCGGGTGCTCGCCGGCGGCTGAGCGGCGACCGCGGCGCGATGGGACCTAGCCGGCGTCGCGGGCGACGGCCGTGACGCCCTTCAGCTGCTCGATCCGGCCCATGACGCGGGCGAGCTGCGCGACGGACGCGACCTCGAGCGTCGCCTTGACCCGCGCCGTGCCGTCCGGCGTCACGCCCACCGACGCGGCGACGATGTTCACCTTGTGCTCGGCCATCACCTGCGTGATGTCGTTGAGCAGGCCGGTCCGGTCATGGCCTTCCACGATGATCGTGATCGGGTACGTCTGGACCGGCCCCGACTCCCACTCGACGTCCACGAGACGGGCGCGCTCCCGCTCTCCGAGGACCGTCGCGCACGACCGCAGGTGGACCGTGACCCCCTTGCCGCGCGTGATGAAGCCGACGATCGGGTCGCCCGGGATGGGATGGCAGCAGCCCCCGAAGCGGACGAGCAGGTCGCCCACGCCCTTGACGCGGACGCCCCCCGTGCGCGCGACGGACGACGGGGGCGCGACGGTCGGCAGCGTGTCCTGCTGCGTGTCGTCGGCGACCCCGAGGCGCATGACGACCTGCTGCGCGCCCGTCGCGCCGTACCCGATGGCGGCGTAGAAGTCGTCGAGCGAGTCGTACCCGTAGCCCTTCGCGACCTCGAGCAGGCGGTCCTGGCCGATGCCCCTGATCGACGCGCGTGCGAGCCGGCGGAGCTCGCGCTCGAGCGCCTCGCGCCCGTGGACGATGTTCTCGGAGCGCTCCTCTTTCTTGAACCATTGCCGGATCTTCTCGCGAGCGTGGCTCGTCCTGACGAGCGCCAGCCAGTCGCGCGACGGTCCGTGCTCGCCCTTCGTCGTCACGATCTCGACGATGTCGCCGTTGCGGAGCCGGTAGTCGAGCGGCACGAGCCGGTTGTTGACCTTCGCCCCGATGCAGCGATGGCCGACGTCGGTGTGGATCCGGTACGCGAAGTCGAGTGGCGTGGCGCCCGCGGGGAGATCCTTGACCTCGCCCTTCGGGGTGAAGACGAAGACCTGGTCCTGGAAGATGTCGAGCTTGATCCCCTCGACGAACTCCGTCGCGTCCGCGACGTCGCGCTGCCAGTCCATGAGCTGGCGCAGCCACGCGAGCTTCGCGTCGTACGCGCGCTCGGACCGGGACCCCTCCTTGTACCGCCAGTGCGCGGCGATCCCCACCTCGCTGATCGCGTGCATCGCGTGCGTCCGGATCTGGATCTCGAGGGGCTTGCCGTCGAGCGCGATGACCGCCGTGTGGAGGCTCTGGTAGCCGTTCGACTTCGGCACGGCGATGTAGTCGTCGAACTGGCCGGGGATCGGGTGCCAGAGCGAGTGGACCACGCCGAGGGCCGCGTAGCAGTCCTTCACCTCGTCCACGAGGATGCGGATCGCATACACGTCGTAGATCTCGCCGAAGGACGCGCCCTTGCGCTGCATCTTCCGCCAGATGCTGTAGATGTGCTTCGGCCGTCCGCTCAGGTCCGCTTCGATGCCCGCCTGGGACAGGTGGGGTGCGAGCTCCTCGATCGCGCGCTCCACGTACGACTCGCGGTGGCGCCGGCGCGTGTCAAGGCTGCCCACCAGCTCGCGGTAGCGGTCCGGCTCGAGGGCCTTGAACGCGAGGTCCTCCAGCTCCCACTTCATCTGCCAGATCCCCAGCCGCTCCGCGAGGGGCGCGTAGATCTCCAGCGTCTGGCGTGCGATCCGGCCCTGCTTCTCCGGCGGGAGCGAACCGAGCGTCCGCATGTTGTGCAGGCGGTCGGCGAGCTTGATGAGCACGACCCGGATGTCGTCGGCCATCGCGAGGAACATCTTCCGGATGCTCTCCGCCTGCCGCTCCTCGTGGCTGTGCGTGGAGAACTTGGACAGCTTCGTCACGCCGTCCACGAGGTGCGCGACCTCCGGACCGAACCGCTCCTCGATCTCGCCGAGGCTGTGCTCGGTGTCCTCCGGGACGTCGTGGAGCAGAGCCGCCTGGATCGCCGTCGCGTCCAGGCCCAGCTCGGCGAGCGTGATGGCGGCCGCGATCGGGTGGGTCACGTACGGCTCGCCCGATGCCCGGCGCTGCTCCCCGTGCGCCTGGGCGGCGAACGCGACGGCCTCGCGGACCCGGGCGACGTCCGCGGCGGGCATCTGCGTCCCGAGGGCGTCGACGAGCGCCGCCTCCATCGAGGCGACCGACCCGCCATGGCGCGGCCGCCGCGGCCCACGGCGCGCGCCGGGACGGGAAGGGGCCTCCGCGGCCCCGGTGGAGGGAGCCTGCTCGGTCGTCATCGGTGGCCGGAAGGATACCAGCCGGCCCGCGGCCTCACGCCCGCAGGCGGTCGAGCTCCTCCGCGGCGACGGCGCGCTCGTCCCACGGGACCGGGCCGTCCCGGCCGATGATCTCGGTCTCGTGCCCCTTGCCGGCCAGGAGCACCACGTCACCGGGTCGTGCCAGCCCGAAGGCCAGCGCGATCGCCGCGCGCCGATCCGGCTCGAGATGGAGCGACCGCGGCGTCATGCCGGCGGCCCTCGCCCCGGCAGCGATCTCGCGCAGGATCGCCATCGGGTCCTCCCCGCGCGGATCCTCGTCCGTGAGGACGACCGCGCGGCACCGCTCGCCGGCGATGCGTCCCATCATCGGCCGCTTCGTGGCGTCCCGCTCCCCGGCCGAGCCGAAGACCGCGATGAGCCCGCCGCCGCCCGCCTTCGCCACGGGCCCCAGCTCGTCGAGGACGAGCCGGAGCGACGCCGGGCTGTGCGCGAAGTCGACGACCACCGTGAACGGCTGGCCGCGCTCCACCCGCTCCATCCGGCCCGGGACCGGCGGGGCAGTGGCCATCCCGGCGAGGGCCGCGTCCAGGTCGAGGCCCACGCCCTCGGCGACCGCGAGGACCGCGAGCGCGTTCCACACGCTGAACCGCCCGAGGAGCCCGAGGCGCATGACGCGCCGGCCGTCGGGCGTGTCCACGTGCGCGGTGAGGCCCGCTGCGTCCTCGTCGATCCGGACCGCCCGGACGTCCGCGCCCCTCCCCTCCCCGTACGTGACGATCCGTGCTGCGGCTTCCTGGGCGACCCGGACGACGGCGGACGCGGACGGGTCGTCGGCGTTCACGACGGCCGTCTTGGGCCAGGCGCCCGCGCCGGTCACGCCTCCCGGGCCCTTCCGCGGGTTCCCGTCCGAGACGGCGAGCGCCTCGAAGAGCCGCAGCTTGGCCGCGCGGTACGCGTCGAGCGAGCCGTGGAACTCGAGGTGCTCGTGCGTGAGGTTCGTGAAGACCGCGACGTCGTACGCCACGCCCCCCACGCGCTCGAGCGCGAGGCCGTGCGAGGTGGTCTCGATCACGGCGCACCGGTCCCCCGCCCGCGCCATCGCCCGCAGGAGCCGCTGCACCTCGGGCGCCTCCGGCGTCGTCGCGTGCACCGGGTTGGGGACCTCGGTCCCGCCGACCCGGACGATGGCAGTCGTGGACATCCCCGTGCGGATCCCGGCGGTCTCGAGCGCGGCCACGAGGAGGCGGCTCGTGCTCGTCTTCCCGTCGGTCCCCGTGACGCCGATGACGGCGAGGCTCCGGCTCGGGTCGTCGTACCACCAGCACGCGGCCGGCGCGAGGGCTCGCTGGCTCGCGTCCACGATGAGCTGGGGGACCGCGAGGACGGCGAGGGGGCGTTCCACGATGGCGGCCACGGCTCCGCGCGCGACCGAGTCGGCGACGTGCGCGTGTCCATCGGCGTGGGCACCCGGCACCGCCACGAAGATCTCACCCGGCGCGACGCGCCGCGAGTCGTACGCGATCCCGTGGACCTCGATCCCGCCGAGCACGGCGGCCGCCGCCGCGGGCCCGGCGAGCGGCGCGCCGGCGTCGGCGTCGGCGCCGGCGTCGGCGCCGGGCGCCGCGTGCGCACCCGGCCCGAGCGCCCCCGTGCCGCCGAGCAGCTCTCCGGGGGCGGGAAGGACCCCCCGCAGCCGCCCGGCCTGATGGAGGCGGACCGCGAGCTCGGCGAGCGGCCGCGCGCCCGATGGCTCGGCGGCGCGCACGAGCTCCGTGAGCCGCGCCGCGGCGGCCGGATCAGCCACGGCCAGCACCGGGGAGTCGCCGCGCGGCGGCCGCCAGCGCGCGTCCGACGGCGTACCGCCGGGGACGTGCGACCCGCTCGTGTGCCCCGGCGAGCTCGACCCAGGTCCCGCCG
>JALOOH010000176.1 GCA_025454515.1 Chloroflexota bacterium | reverse complement strand
CCCGACAGGTACATCGCCATCGCGAGGCCCGCCGCGAGGAGCGACCCCACCGCGTACCCGGTGAGCAGGAGGCCGGTGAGCCCGCCCGACCGGCCGACCCGGTAGACGACGGCGACGGTCGCGAGGGCGCCGACGAACGCGAGCGCGTTGAGCAGCCCGATCTCGAGGAAGAGGAGGCGGACCGGGATGAGGACGGCGATCGCCGCGCCCAGGGCGGCTCCCGACGCGGTCCCGAGCACGTACGGGTCCGCGAGCGGGTTGCGGAGGATCCCCTGGAACGTCGCGCCGGCGATCGCGAGCCCGGCGCCGACGAGCATGGCCGACAGCACCCGGGGGAGGCGGAGGTCCATGACGATCGTCTCCGCGGTCGCCGGCCACGCGGCATCCACGGGGAGTCCGAGCAGGCGGTGCGCGAGGATCGCGACCGTCCAGTCCGGCGCGATGGCGACCGACCCGAGCCCGACGCCGAGCACGAGCACCGTGACCAGCCCGGCGACCGAGGCGGCGACGACGAGCGCCGGGCGCCACGCGCGCCGCGCGAGCCGGATCTCCGGCAGCGCGGCGGCGACGGCGCGGGTCTCGGTGGTCACGATCGTCCCCTACGGAGCCGGCAACGACGGCGGGCTCCCGACCTCGGGGATCTCGAGCGTCGGGTCGATCGCCAGCGCCAGGGCGCGCAGCCCGTCCACGATCCGCGGCCCCGGGCGGGTGACGATCGTGTCGTCCACGGGGCGGACCGCGCCGTCCTTCACGGCGGTCATCGCGGCCCAACCGGGCCGCTGCGCGACCGCCTCGGGCGTCGTCCCGTACAGGGCGTCGCCGAGGACGATCACCTGCGGGTCGGCCGCGACGAGCGTCTCGAGCGGGATCGCGAACACGGCGGGGTCGCCGGTCGTGATCGGGTCTCCGCCGGCGAGCTCGACCATCGCGGCGATGAACGAGCCGGGGGCCGGACCGTAGATCTCGTTCGTCGCGTCCAGCTCGTAGAAGACCCGCGGGGCGCCCGCTGCGGTGGCGCCCGCCGACGCCACCGCAGCGACGGCATCGATCCGCTCCCGCATCCACGCGGTCAGCGAGGCCGCGGCCTCGCCGGAGCCGACCGTCGTCCCGACGAGCTCGATGTCGCGGAGGATCCCCTCGACGCTGTCCGCGTAGACGACGACGACCGGGATCCCGAGCGAGCGGAGCTTCGCGATCGCCTCGGGCGGATTGAAGCCGTTGCCGCCGGCGATCACGAGGTCCGGCTCGAGGCCGACGACCTTCTCCACGTCGACCCCGGTGTACGAGGCGACGTGCGGCAGGTCCTTCACGACGGCGGGGTGGTCGTCGAAGTCGGTGTTCGCGACGAGGCGCTCGCCGGCGCCGAGGGCGAAGAGCGTCTCGGTCACGGCCGGCGTGAGGGAGACGATCCTCTCGGGCCGCGCCGGGATCGTGACCGCGGCGTCCTCATCGTCGGTGACGGTGACGGGGAACGCCGGGACGGGAGTCGCGACGGGCGGCGCGGGCGTCGCGGACGGGGCCGCGGTCGGCGCGGCGGTGGGCGGCGCGGCGGGCGTCGCGGCGCCTCCGGACGCGGAGGAGCACGCGGCGAGCATCGCGGCGAGCGCGACGGCGAGCGCGATCCCGGCGTGCGGCCGGAGAGGGATGGCGGCGCGGGCGCGCCGGGAAGAGGGGATCAAGGGAGGGACCTCGTGCCACGGGAGGAGAACGACGGATGCCCGTCCAGCGGGCGCGGCAGGAGGTCAGGACGTCGTGCGCATGGTCGCCTACCCCTCTGACGCGAAGGTTCGGACGTCACCGCGCGGCCGGCGACCGGACTGCGGGCCATCGGGCCCTCACCGTAGCGCGACTGTGCCGGAATCCCACCGGCTTCGCGGCCGTGCGGCGTCGTTCTCTGACCCGGCGAGCGTAGCACAGGCCCGCGGGCGCACGAAGGCCCGCGGCGCTGGCGCGGCGGGCCTTCGTGATGCGACGGGCCGTCGCCCGCGGCGCGTGCCGCGCGCGGCGGCGCGAGGTCAGACGGCGACGGAAGAGCGCTCCGCCGGGAGGAGCTCGATCTGCGCGTCCTCGGGGAGCATGGGGCCCAGCATCTTCTGAAGGGCGAGGAGGTGGACACAGCTGTGCCAGCTCGCGAAGAAGTGGCACGTGCAGTCCCAGGCGCCGTCCTTGAGCGTCACGCGGTGCGTGTCGTTGTCTCCGCGGAAGGTCAGCGCGAGGCTCTCGAACGTCACGCGATCGGGCTCGCGCGAGTACCGGTTGGCCTTCTCCACCTTGCCGATGAGAGAGCTGTGCATCGTCGATGAACCCTCCGAGATCCGGGGGCCGAGAAGCATCGCCGCCCGTCGTCATCCGCCCCGCGGGGGGCTGTCGGGCGGCCCGTCAACGATACGACACCGGGGTCCCCACGGCCAGCCCGGAACGTCCCGCCGACGGCCGGTCCTCGCCCCTCGCGGTCAGACCGCGCGGACCAGCGCCTCTCCCACCGCGATCGCGGCGTCGGCTAGATCCTGGGACGTCGATTCCGTGTAGACGCGGACGAGCGGCTCGGTGCCGCTCCACCGGATGAGGAGCCATGACCCGTCCGCGATGCTCCACTTCACGCCGTCCGCCGTGGAGAGCGGCTGCGTGCGAACGACCGGCATCCCGCCGAACCCGTCCGGGGCGTGCTCGTCGAGGGCCACCTTCAGGCGGTCCTTGAACGCCGCGTATCCCGACCGCTCGATGTGCAGGTCCACGCGCTGGTAGAAGCTGCCGCCGGCGATCTCGTGCAGGTGGGCGATCGACCGGCTGACCGGCCAGCGCCCGGCCTCCCTCTCCCGCAGGAAGAGGTCGAGGAGCATGAGGTCCGCGTAGATGCCGTCCCGCTCCGGCAGGTGCATGCCGAAGCCGTACCCGCCCGACTCCTCGCCGCCCATCATCGCGTCGGTCTCGATCATCTTGGGCCCGACGTACTTGAAGCCGACCGGCGTCTCGTGGACGCCCACCCCGTAGCGCTCGCCGAGGCGCTCCGCCATCGATGTCGTGTTCACGCTCTTCACCACGTCCTGGCGCATCCCCCGGTGCTCCAGGAGGTAGTACATGAGCAGCCCGTAGACCTGCAGCTGGTGGATGAAGGCGCCGCGCTCGTCCGCCGCGCCCGCCCGGTCCGCGTCGCCGTCGAGGAGCAGCCCCAGGTCGAAGCCGCCTCCGGCGATGATCCCGAGCGCTTCGTCGATGTTCGGGCGGATGGGCTCCGGGTTGACCCCGCCGAAGTACGGGTTGCGCTCCTGGTGGATCTCGGTGACGCGGATACGGCCACCGGAGAGCAGCCGGCTGATCCAGCCCGCGCCGGATCCCCACATCGGGTCGACGAGGACCGACACGTCCGCGGCCCGCAGCGCGTCGAGGTCGAGCGAGCGCCGGACGAACCGCTCGTAGCCCACGAACGGGTCGTATCGCTCGACGAGCCCGGCCTCCTCCGCCTCGGCGAACGGCCGACGCGGGATCGCCGTTCCACCGTTCTCGGCGATCGTCGCCTCCAGGGCGGCGAGGATCTCGGGTCCGGCGGCCGACCCGGAGGGCGACTTCACCTTGAACCCGTTGTCGGTCCACGGGTTGTGGCTCGCCGTGATCACGACCCCGGCCGCGGCCCCGCGCTCGACGACCTCGTACGAGGACATCTGCGTGGGCACCGCCGACGTCGCGTACGCGACGGGGATGTCGTGCGCGAGGAGGACCTCCGCCGCGGCGACCGCGAAGTGCTCGCTCGCGAACCGGCGGTCGTACGCGACGACCACGCCCTTCGCGGTCTCGCCGCGATCGGCGACGTACCGCGCGACGCCGTGGGCGCAGCGGCGCACGTTCTCGAACGTGTAGTCGTCGGCCACGCGGGCGCGCCAGCCATCCGTCCCGAAGACGATGCGGGTGGGCGCGGGGATCCCTCCTCGACGACGCGGCGCGCGAGCTCCTCGGCGATCGACCGCACCTCCTGCGACCGGTCGGCGGCGCAGACGAGGAGGGCGTCCGGCGTGTCCACGACGATGGTATCGCGGAGGCCGATCGTCACGACGATCCTGCCGTCCGCGAGGACGAGCGTGTCCGCGGAGCCCAGGTCCCGCCGCGGCCCCACCCCGACCGTGCCGGGCGGCGGCCCGCCGGGACGGATCGCGGACCAGCTGCCCAGGTCGCTCCAGCCGACGTCGGCGGGCACGACGAGGACCTCGCCCCGGGCGGCGGCCGGCTCCATGACCGCATAGTCGATCGAGGTGCGGCGGACCGCGTCGTACGCGGCCGCGAGCGACCCCGCCCGGCCGGCGCGCTCCCCGCCCCACCCGTCGGCGACCGAGTCCACGATGTCCGCGGCGTGACGCCCCAGCGCGGCGCGGATCGCGCGGCGGCGCCAGACGAAGATCCCCGCGTTCCACGCCGCGGGCGGGTCGCCGGCGAGGAGCCGGGCGGCGGCCTCTGCGTCCGGCTTCTCGACGAAGCGCACGACCCGCCGCGCCGGCGACCCGGGCGTCCGGGCGCCGGGGTCGATCGCGGCCGGTGCCGGCCCGGCGACGATGTACCCGTAGCCGGTCTCCGGGCCGGAGGGCCGGATGCCGAGCGTGACGAGCGGGTCCGCGACGCCGGCATCGCCCTCGGCGGCCTCGGCCGCCGTGGCGAGGACCGACCGGAAGCCGGCCTCGTCGATGACGAGATGGTCCGCCGGGAGGACGAGCATGACGTCCTCGTCCGGTCGGTCGATCGCGACCGCCGCGAGCGCGACCGCGGCCGCGGTGTTCCGACCCTCCGGCTCGCCGACGAGGTTGCCGGCCGGGAGTCCCGGCAACTGGTCCCTCACGAGGTCGGCGTACCGCGCGTCGGTCACGACGAACACGTCCGCCGGGGACACCAGCGGCGCGAGCCTGTCCACGGTCCGCCGCAGCAGCGTGTGGCCGCCGAGGGGCGCGAGGAACGGCTTGGGGCGGTCGGGGCGGGAGAGGGGCCACAGGCGGGTCCCGCCGCCCCCGGCGAGGACGACCGCGTAGACGCCCACCGTCAGGACCCGGCCGGATCGGCGGGCGTCGCGGCCGCAGCGCCGGCCGCGGCGACGGCCAGGCCGGCGTCCATCGCGAGCGCCTCGGCCTTGTCCAGGCGCTCCCACGGCAGGTCGAGGTCCGGTCGGCCGAAGTGCCCGTACGCCGCCGTGGGCCGGTAGATCGGCGCGCGGAGGCCGAGCGATGCGATGATCGCGGACGGGCGCAGGTCGAAGTGGCGCTCCACGAGCGCGAGGATCGCGTCGTCGGGGATCCGGCCGGTGCCGAACGTCTCGACCGCGACCGACACGGGCCGCGCCACCCCGATCGCGTACGCGACCTCGATCTCCACGCGGTCGGCGATGCCCGCGGCCACGAGGTTCTTCGCGACGTGGCGGGCCGCGTAGGCCGCCGAGCGGTCCACCTTCGTGGGGTCCTTGCCGGAGAAGCAGCCGCCGCCGTGGCGCGCCATCCCGCCGTACGTGTCCACGATGATCTTGCGGCCGGTCAGGCCGGCGTCCCCCATCGGGCCGCCGATGACGAACCGCCCGGTGGGGTTCACGTGCATGACCGGGTCGGTCGCGCGGAGCCCCGACGGGATCGAGGGCAGGATCACGGTCTCGGCGATGTCCGCGCGGATCCGCTCGAGGGTCACGTCCGGGTCGTGCTGCGCCGCCACGACGACCGTCGGGACGCCGACCGGGGCGCCGTCCTCGTACGCGACGGTCACCTGCGTCTTCCCGTCCGGGCGAAGGTACGGGACCTGGCCCGACTTGCGGACCTCCGCGAGGCGGCGCGCCATCCGGTGGGCCAGCGCGATCGGCAGGGGCATCAGCTCCGGCGTCTCGCGGCAGGCGAACCCGAACATCATCCCCTGGTCGCCGGCGCCCTCGTGGTCCACCCCCTGCGCGATGTCGGGCGACTGCTCCTTCACCGACACGATCGTGCCGCATGTCTCCCAGTCGAACCCGTAGTCGCTGTGCGTGTAGCCGATCTCCCGGACCGTGTTCCGCACGACCTCCTGGAAGTCCACGTACGTGGACGTCGTGATCTCCCCGAGGACGAGCACGAGCCCGGTCGTCGTCGCGGTCTCGCAGGCGACCCGAGCGTCGGGATCCTCGCGGACGATCGCGTCGAGGATCGCGTCGCTGACCTGGTCGCACATCTTGTCCGGGTGGCCCTCGGTGACCGACTCGGACGTGAAGAGGGATCGCTGGAGCGGGCGCTGGCTCGTCATGAGGTCCTCGGGAACGCGCGCTGAGGGGCGCCCCGGGAGGGTAGCACGCGAAGGGGTCCCCTCCCGGCCGGATGTCCCGGCGAGATGTCCCGGCGAGTGTCCGGCGGCGTGCGGTCCGCCGACCGCGCGTCCTCTCAGGTGCCCGCGCGCCAGGAGTGCATGTAGGCGATCTGCTCCTCGGTGAGCGCCTCCAGCTCGATGCCCAGCGCCGCGAGCTTCAGGCGTGCGACCTCCTGGTCGATCGCCTCGGGGACCGCATACACCCGCGGCTCCAGCTCGGCGTGGTGACGGGCGACGTACTCGGCCGCGAGGGCCTGGTTCGCGAAGCTCATGTCCATCACCGCTGCCGGGTGCCCCTCGGCGGCGCCGAGGTTGACCAGCCGGCCGTCGGCGAGGAGTCGGATCCTCTTGGGCCCCAGGTCGAACTCGGCGACGTTCTCGCGCACCTCGGTGACATGCCCCTCGGCGAGCGCGTGGAGCGACCTCAGGTCGATCTCCGCGTCGAAGTGCCCGGAGTTCGCGAGGATCGCCCCGTCGCGCATGGCGACGAAGTGCTCGCGGCGGAAGACGTTCACGTTGCCCGTCGCCGTGATGAAGATCTCGCCCCACGGCGCCGACTCCGTGTGGGTCATGACGAGGAACCCGTCCATCCGCGCCTCGAGCGCCCGGATCGGGTCGACCTCGACCACGGCGACCTGCGCGCCCATCCCCTTCAGGCGCATCGCGATCCCCTTGCCCACCCAGCCGTAGCCGGCCACGACGACGTTCCGGCCCGCGAGGAGCAGGTTCGTCGCTCGCAGGATGCCGTCGACGGTGGACTGGCCGGTGCCGTACCGGTTGTCGAAGAGGTGCTTCGTGTCGGCCTCGTTCACGGCGACGACCGGGTACCGGAGCGCGCCGTCCGCGGCCATCGCCCGGAGCCGGATGACGCCGGTCGTCGTCTCCTCGGTGCCCGCCCAGACCTCCGGGACCTGGCCCGGTCGCGTGTCGTGCAGGAGCGAGACCAGGTCGCAGCCGTCGTCCATCGTCATGTGCGGGATCGTGTCCGCCACGGCGTTGAGGTGCGCGTAGTAGGTCTGCCGGTCCTCGCCCCGCCGCGCGAACACGGGGACCCCGTGCCGGGCGACGAGCGCCGCGGCGACGTCGTCCTTCGTGGACAGCGGGTTGCTCGCGGCGAGCGCGACCTGCGCGCCCCCGGACTGGAGCGTCCGGACGAGGTTGGCGGTCTCCGTCGTCACGTGCAGGCAGGCGGCGATCCGGACGCCGTCGAGCGGTCGCTCGACCTCGAACCGCTCGCGGATGAGCCGGAGGACGGGCATCTCGCGCTCCGCCCAGTCGATGCGCCGTCCGCCCTCGGCGGCGAGCGCGAGATCGGTGACGTCATGGGGGACGGTCACGGGAGATCCTCCTTCCCGGCGGGGGCGAAGAGGCCCCGGAGCCGGGCGAGCACGCCCGGCCAGGCCGGTGCGGTGCGATGGATGAGCCGCTCCTCGAACCGGACGTGCTCCACGTACCCGAGGGCGCGGTAGGCGGCGAGCGCGGGCGGGTTGTCCGCCCGGACGTTGAGGACGACGAGGTCGCATGAGCGGAGCAGCTCGGCGGTGACGGCGGCCGTGGTCGCCTTCGCGTAGCCGCGGCCGCGGTACTCGACGGCGGTCATGACGTTGCCGACCACGCCGATCCCGGCCGCGCGGCTGATCACGTGGGTCCCGGCGGCCGCGACGAGGCGGCCGCCGACGTGGATCCCGTAGTAGACGCCCTCCGCGACGGAGGACGACGGCAGCCACGACGTGAACCCGAGCTGGTACAGGCGATTGAGGTCGCCGACGTCGCCCGGGTACAGGCGCCGCACCTCCGACGGGTACGGGCGGAACGCGGCGCGGTCCACCCACATGCGGACCATCTGGGGCCCGGGGTCCACGCGGTACGACTCGCTCACGGCCGGGAGCGCGTCAGGCAGCGCGGCCACGTAGGCGACGCGCGGCCGGATCACCCGACGGAGGACCTCGGCGATGCCGTCACGCTCGCCGAGGACGAACACGGGCTGCGGGGAGAGGCCGGCGTACTCCAGAACGACCGCGACGGCCGTCCCCTCGTGCGTGGCGATCCCCCACCGCGTGCGGGCGAACTCGCGGTCGTCCAGGTCGCACAGCGCGTACGCGGAGAAGGTGCGGTCCTGCTCGAGGAACGAGCGGATCGCGTCGCGATCCGCGCACTCGGCGACGGCGAGCGCGCGACGGAAGGGGTGGAGGACGGCCGTCATCCCGCGGCCTCGGTGTCCGCGGGTCCGTCGTCGGGACCCGGGCCGGCGTCCGTGTCCGACGGGGCGTCCGCTACGAGCCCGACGGGGCCGGAGAGGGCGTCCCGCCCGGTCGGCCCGGGCTGCGGCCGCCGTCCGGCCACGGACGCGGCGAGCCCGGCGAGCGCGGCGCCGAACGGCGGGCGGATGATGCCCGCCTCCGTGACGAACGCGCCCACGACCTCGGCGGGCGTCACGTCCACGAGGGGGTCCAGC
>JALOOH010000041.1 GCA_025454515.1 Chloroflexota bacterium | reverse complement strand
TCTGGGCGGGGGTCCAGCTCGGCGACAACTGGGAGCAGATCCGCCACGCGCTCGAGCCCTTCGACCTCGTGATCGCGATCGGCGTCGTCGGGATGCTCGTCGTGCTGCTCCTGTGGCGCCTCGGCTGGCCGGGGTTCGGCCGGCTCCGGAAGGGCTCGCCCGATGCCGGCGTGGTCCCGGTCGACCCCGAGACGGCCGACGACGACGGCCGGGCGCCGTGACGATCCGGCCAGCGTACGAGGCCTGGCCCGCGTATCAGCGCCGCCTCCGCGAGGTCGTGGCGTCGCTCACCGACGAGCAGCTGGCGATCCGCCCGACCCCTGATCGGTGGCCGGTCTGGGCGACCGTCGGCCACCTCGCGTGTCAGCGGGTCTTCTGGCTCTGCGACGTCGCGGGCGAACCGGGCGCCGAGACGACGCCGTTCACGAACGCGTCGTACGACTGCCCGGGCGACGACGACCTCGAGAACGTCCTCGACGCACCGCGGCTCGTGGAGGCGCTGGACTCGACCTTCCGCATCGTGGAGGCGTGCCTGGACCGCTGGACGCCCGACATGCTCGTCGAGGAGGTCCGCCACCCGGAGTGGGGCGACGACCGCGCACACACCCGAGGCTGGATCATCCGTTCGCGCGGTCCGGCCTGCCGCGCATCGACCTCTGGGGCTGACCCAGCGCGGCTCCCGCGGCCCGGGACCTACCCCCAGGGCACCTCGCCGCGCCGGCGGAGGTGGGCCGTCTCGTTGAGGAGGAGCAGCTCGGCGCCGTCCGGGTCGGCGCCGTCCGGCCAGCGCAGGACCGTCAGGCTGCACGGGTCGATCCGGAACCGTCGCCGGAACTCGCGGACCGGCTCGCCGAGCGCGACCGCGCAGAGGATGCGCGCGACGGAGCTGTGGGCCACGAGCAGGACGCGCCGGCCGTCGTCGCCGCCCACCGGGCCCGACGCCTGCTGCGGCCGGCCCAGCTGCGATCCCGGGTCCAGCACGTCGCGCAGGAACGGTCGGAGCCGCCGCGCCACGTCCTCGCCGGACTCGCCGCCCGGGCACCGCAGCGACCCTGGGTCGTTCTCCCACTTCGTGCGGAACCCCGGGTGGAGCGCGCGGACCTCCTCGTACGTGTGGCCCTCCCACTCTCCGTAGTCCATCTCCGTGAGGCGCGCGTCCCCGACGGCCGTCCGCCCGGCCGCCACGATCTCGGCGGTCTCGCGGGCGCGGGTCATCGGGCTCGTGAAGATCCGGTCGAAGGCGACCCCGTCGAGCCGGCGTGCGAGCGCGTGTGCCTGCCGGAGGCCCTGCGTGGAGAGCGGCACGTCCACCCGCTGCCCGATGTGCTGCTCGGGGACCGACCGGGTGGTCAGGCCATGGCGGGTGACGACGAGGGTGAGCACGAGGTGGAGTCTAGCGTGCGAGAATGCCTCGACGAGCACGTGGAGGCGACAGATGTCCGACGAGCCGGCGGCCGGCACTCCCACCCCGGACGCACACTCAGCCGAGGCGACCGCCCACGCGGAAGCGATCGCGGACCACGACCAGGACGCCGGTCCGGGCCCGGACGTGGAAGGCCTCCCGCACGCCGACGACGGGCACGACGCCGCGCATGGCGGGCACGGAGGGGTCGCGCTCGGACCGATCGACTGGCGCGCGTATGGCGCGGGCTTCCTCGGCGCAGCCCTCGGCCTGGTGGTGGCCGCCGTGCTCGCGGTGACCACCGGGTACGTGGTCCTGTGACGTCGGCGCCGGGCCAGCCCTCCGCCGACGAGCCCCCGACGGGCGCGGCATCGCTCGACGACCTGCTCGAGCAGCTGCCGCTGCTGACGGACGGCGACATCATGGCCCTCGCCGGCTTCCGCGCCGGAGAGGACGCTGCCGCGATCGAGGCAGCTCGCGGCCGCGCGGAGGCAGCGATCGCGGAGGCGGGGCGCACAGGCGAGCTCCAGAGGGCCCGCGACCGGGTGGCTCGCTGGGCGGAGAAGGTCGGCGGAGGCGAGGTCTCCGGGTTCCTCGGCGGGACGGACGGGCTGCGACGGCTCGACCAGCGGCTCGACGCGGTGCCGGTCGTGATGGACGCGGCCCTCGCGTTCGTCGGGCGCGGCGTCGCGGACGATGCGGACGCGGCCGTGCTCACCGCCGCCTGGGACGAGCTCGAGGCGGGCGACGAGGACGAGCCCGACCTCGACGCGCTCGCCGAGGGGGCGGCGGCCGACCCGGACGACCCGAGCGGGGCGCGACTCTAGGCGCTGCCGGGGCACCCGGGGCCGGGGCCGCGAGCGCGTCGCCGGCCCGGGGTCGCTAGAACAGCCCGACGATCTCCCCGTGCTCGTCGATGTCGATGTCGTTGCCGGCCGGCTTCGAGGGAAGGCCGGGCATCGTCCGCATGTCTCCCGCGAGCGGGTAGATGAAGCCCGCGCCGGCTGACAGGCGCACGTCACGGATGGGGAAGCGGAACCCGGTCGGACGGCCCTTGAGCGATGCCTCGTGCGACAGCGACAGGTGCGTCTTCGCCATGCAGATGGGCAGCGATCCGTACCCGAGCGCCTGGTAGTCGGCGAGCCTCTTCGCGGCTCCGGGGTGGAAGTCCACGCCGGACGCGCCGTAGATCTCCCTCGCGACGGTCTCCACCTTCTCGCGGAGGGGCATCTCGTCCGGGTAGAGGAGCCGGAAGTCGGGCGCCCCCTCCTCCGCCGCCTCCCAGACGGCATGCGCAAGGTCCTCCGCGCCCGCACCGCCGTCGGCGAAGTTGCGCGTCACCACCGCGTCGCGCGCGCCGGCGGCGAGCGACACCTCGCGGATCGCCGCGTACTCGGCCTCGGTGTCCGTCGGGAAGGCGTTCATGGCGACGACGACGGGCACGTTGTACTTCCGCACGATGCCGATGTGCGCGGCGAGGTTCTCCGCGCCCTTGCGGACCGCCTCCACGTTCTCCTCGGTGAGGGCGGGGTCGAGCGGCTTGCCGGCCACGATCCGGCCCACGCCGCCGTGCATCTTGAGGGCGCGGACCGTCGCCACGATGACCGCGGCGTCCGGGCGCAGGCCCGACGCACGGCACTTGATGTCGAAGAACTTCTCCGCGCCCATGTCGGCGCCGAACCCCGCCTCGGTGCACACGATCTCGCTCGTGGCGAGCGCGACGCGGTCGGCGAGGATGCTGTTGTTGCCGTGCGCGATGTTCGCGAACGGGCCGCAGTGGACGAACGCCGGGCCGCCCTCGAGCGTCTGGAGGAGGTTCGGCTTGATCGCGTCCTTCAGGAGGACGGTCATCGCTCCTGCGACCTTCAGGTCCTCGGCGGTCACGGGCGCGCCCTGCCGGTTCCGCGCGAGGACGACGCGCGAGAGGCGCGCCCTGAGGTCGGCCAGGTCGCTCGCGAGCGCGAGGATCGCCATGACCTCGGAGGCGACCGTGATGAACCACTCCGTCTCGCGCGGGACCCCGTCCTCCTTGCCGCCCAGGCCGATGACCGCATGACGCAGGGCCCGGTCGCTGATGTCCACGACATGTGGCCACAGGATGTCGTGGACGCCGATGTCGTGCGGGTTCCCGTGGTGGAGGCTGTTGTCGATGAAGGCGGCGGCGAGGTTATGGGCGGCGCTGATCGCGTGGACGTCGCCGGTGAGGTGGAGGTTGAAGTCCTCCATCGGGATGATCTGGCTGTAGCCGCCGCCCGCGGCGCCGCCCTTGATCCCGAAGACCGGCCCGAGCGACGGCTGGCGGATCGCGACGGCCGCCTGCCTGCCGATCCGGTTCAGCCCCTGCGCGAGCCCCACCGTCGTCGTGGTCTTGCCCTCGCCGAGCGGTGTCGGCGTGATCGCGGTGACGAGGACGTACTTGCCGCGCCGGCCCTCGGACTCGACGCGGCGGAGCCCCTCGAGGGTCACCTTCGCCTTCATCGAGCCGTACAGCTCGATCTCGTCGTCCCGGAGACCCAGGTCGTGGGCCACGTCGACGATGGGGCGCGGCGTGACCGAGCGCGCGATCTCGAGATCGGACGGGAAGCTCATCGGATGCCTCCAGGTGGATCGGCGACCGGCCCGCGCCGGGCGCATGGGTGCGGGCCGGACGGCCGCGCCCGCGGCCCCACCGGCCCGGTGAGGGACGTCAGTGCAGGGCGTGGGCCGCGCCGGTGCGGCGAGCACGCCGGCCGCGGGGCTCGGCCGCCGCCTGTCGCTCTGCGGCGGTGATCAGCTGGCTCAGGAGGATCGCGTTCGTGACGGGTCCCACGCCGCCGGGGACGGGAGTGATCGCGGACACGACCTCGCGGGCGGACGCCTGGTCGACGTCGCCGACGAGGCTCCCGTCGACGACGTTGATGCCCACATCGACGACGACGGCACCGCGCCTGAGCATCGAGCCCGTGACGAAGTTCGGCCGCCCGATCGCGGCCACGACGACGTCGGCCGTGCGCAGCAGGCCCCGGAGGTCCGCGGTCCGCGAGTGCGCCACCGTGACCGTCGCATGCTCGCGGAGCAGGAGCAGCGCCGCGGGCTTCCCCACGACGTTGGAGCGGCCGACCACCACCGCTCGCTTCCCCTTGAGCTCGACGCCGGAGCGGACGAGGATCTCGACCGCGGCGCGGGCGGTGGCGGGCTGGAAGGCGTCCTTGCCGAGCGAGAGCAGCCCCGCGTTCAGCGGGGTGATGCCGTCCACGTCCTTCGCCGGATCGAGCGTCTCGACGACCGTCTCGAGGTCGAGGTGCTTCGGCAGCGGCATCTGGACGATGATCCCGTGGATGAGCGGGTCCTGGTTGAGCTCGGACAGCACGGCGCGCAGGTGGGCGTTCGACGACCGGCCGGACACCTCGACGAGCCGGCCGCTCGCGCCGACGTTCCGGCAGCTCCGGAGGATCTGCTGCAGGTAGACGAACGACGGCGCGTCCTTGCCGACGAGCACGACGGCGAGGCACGGCCGGTAGCCCTGCTGCCGCTGGTAGGCGGCGACCCGGTCCTTCACGCCCGCCCGGATCTCCGCCGCGATGGGCGCTCCCGTGAGCAGGCGCGGGCCTCCGCGAGGGCTCATCCGGCGACGGGCTCGCGGAGGCTCCCGGCGGCGACGACGGCACGGACGGCACGCGCGATCCGCTCGACGTCGGCGAGCGCCTCCTCGGTGCGGAACGCGAGGTCGTCGGCGAGGGCACGATCCGGGACGGACGGCAGGTTCACGCGGACGTTCTCCGCGGCGGAGTGCGCGGCCGCCACGGAGAAGTGCGCCGAGACGCCCAGGTCGCTCGCCGCGTTGCGGTTGCTGCGGCCCGCCAGCTCCTCCGCGGCCGCAGCGATCTCGCGACACGCGAGCACGACCTGGAGCGGGACCTGCGCGGCGACCGTGGCGGCCTCGCCGAGCGCGATCCTTCGCGCCTCCTTCTCCTCGTCCGTCTCGCGCGGCATCTTCATGACGGCGGCGAACGTCCCGTAGGCCGCGGCGTCATCGTCCGCGAGCGCGAGGCACCGGGCCGCAAGGCGCCTTCCCTCCGCCTCGCACCGGTCGATCGACGCGAGGTATGGCGCGTACGTCGGCCTGTCACGCGAGAGCGAGGCGACCATCGCGACGAGCGCGGCCGCGAGCGACGCCCCCACCGCGGCGGCGCTGCCGCCTCCGGGGATGGGCTCGGCCGAGGAGAGGTGCGCGACGAACTCGGTGAGCGTCTCGTCGCCGAACGCGCGGCGCGGATCGGACATGCGCCGATCGTAGCGACCGGCGAGGCGCACGACACGGCCGACGGACCGCGCCGGGGGGACGGTTCGGCCCGAAAGCGGCCGGGGCGCGGGGTGGGCGCGGGCGGCCGCGCAGCGGAATGGGCGCGGGCGGCCGCGAGGCCGCGAGGTGGGTCGGAGCGCCCGGCGTGGCGATCCCGGGAGGGCGCGTACCGGAGGGCGTCCTCCCGGGATCATGGGGCGACGTCGCCGGGACGCCGCGGAGGTGGTGGCCGGGGCGGGAGCGAGCCGACGCCGCGATCAGGCGGCGCGCGCGTCCTCCGCGCGCTCGTACGCTTCGATCTCCCACTTCCGGGACCGGTGACGGAACGAGAGCGCGACGCGCGCCTCGCGCGTGACGACCTCGAACACGGTGCGCGGCCCGGTCGTGACCGGGAACGCGGACACCTCGCGTCGGATCGCCGCGATCTTCATGACCGGGACGCGGAGGCCGTCGACGACGATCTCGCGCGGCGTCCCGGTGAACCAGTCTGTGCGCACATCCACACGGATCGGCTGCACGCGGACCATCGCCATGGCTCGGGCTCCTTTCGGGGCACTGCAGCGTCGCGCGGGGCACTCGAGCGACTGAACAACTGTTCGATTACGACGACGATAGAACGAACGGATGTTCTATGTCAAGAGGTCCGCGTCGCCGCGCCCGGGTCAGCGATCGTCGTCGCCCCCGGGGTCCGCGTCCGGGTCGCGCTCGAACGTCACGCGCTCCGGCTCGTCCGACGACTCGTCCACCCCCCGTCGGGCGAGAGGCGACGATGGATCGCGCTCGAACGGAGCGGGGAGCCCGCGATCGAGGAGGCGCGCGCGGACGATCGTCCGGTCCCCGTACCGGCGCCGCAGCGCGTCGGCGGCCTCCATCGCCCGGTGGCGCCGGTCGTCCTCGACCGAGAACATGCCGAGCTGGTCCGGCTCGTCCAGGTGCGTGCCCGTGACCCCGAGGAGGCGGATCCGCTTCCCGCGCATCTCGGGACGCGCCAGGCGGAGCGCCGCCTGGAAGATGGGCTCCGCGAGGTCGGTCGGCTCCGGCAGCGGCGCCTGCCGCGTCACCGTCCGGAAGGCCGAGTCGCGGACCTTCACCACCACGGTGCCCGCCCGCCGGCCCATCCCGCGGAGGCGCCACGCGACGCCGTCGGCGAGGCCCAGGAGCGTCCGTTCGATCTCCTCCTGGTCGCTCGTGTCCCGGTCGAACGTGTGCTCGTGCCCCACCGACTTCAGGGCATCGGGCTCGTGGACCGGGTCCCGGTCGATCCCGTGGGCGCGGTCGATGAGCTCGACGCCATGCTTCCCGAGACGGCGCTCCAGCGCGTCGGGCGGCGTGCGGGCGAGGTCGCCGATCGTCCGGACCCCCAGCTCCGCCAGCGCCGTCGCCGTGGCCGGGCCCACGCCCCACAGGCGCGAGACCGGGAGCGGCGCGAGGAACGCCGCCTCTTCCCCTGCGGGCACGACCACGAGCCCGTCCGGCTTGCGCAGGTCGGAGCCGATCTTCGCGACGAGCTTGGAGGTCGCGACGCCGACGCTCGCCGTGAGGCCGGTCTCGTCGTGGATCGACGACTTGATGCGGCGTGCGATCTCCTCGGGCGGGCCGAACAGCGCCTCCGACCCGGCGACGTCGAGGAAGGCCTCGTCGATCGAGACCTGTTCCACCCGCGACGTGAACCGCCGGAGGATGGTCATGACACGCCGGCTCTCGGCCTGGTACTTCGCGCCGTCCACCGGCAGGAAGACCCCCTCTGGGCAGAGCCTGCCCGCGGTCCGGAGCGGCATCGCCGAGCGGACCCCGTACCGCCGCGCCTCGTAGCTCGCGGTGCTCACGACGCCGCGGTCGTCCGGGCCGCCGCCGCCGACGATGACGGGCTTCCCGCGGAGCTCCGGCCGGTCGCGCTGCTCAACCGCCGCGAAGAACGCGTCGAGGTCCACGTGCAGGATCGTGGCGCGCGCCGGTGCGCGGCCCCGGGCCCCGACGCCGTCGCCGGCGCCCGACCCGGGCCGGCCACCGGCCGCGTCGCTGCCGCCGGTCACGCGACGAAGTCCCCCCGCACGAACGTCACCGCGACGAAGCCGAGCAGCAGGACGGAGCCGACGGTCCACGCGAGGTCGAACCGGCGGTGCCGGCCGGCGATCCCGAGGGCCGCGAAGACCGGGAAGACCACGAGCAGCAGGCGCGTGGTGGAGGTCAGCGGGATCGGCTGGATCCGGATGGCGATGAGGAGGATCGACGCGGCCGCGTAGAGCGAGTACGACGCCGGCAGCCGTCGGATCGCGAGGAGCGTGATGCCTGCGAAGAGCAGGAGCGATGCGACGTTGAGCAGCTCGACGCCGTTGGACTGGCTGCCCGACACGACCCAGTCGAGCGCCGCCGCCACGGTCTCCCACGGCGGGTGGAACTCGCGTCCACCCCAGGCGTCCTGCGCGTCGAACAGCGGCAGGCCGACGACCGCCGACGTGTACCAGGCGAACGCGGCGAACCCGGCGACGGGAGCCGCCACGGCGATCGCCGGGGCGACGAGGGAGCTCGGGCGGGCGCCCCTGGCAGCGCGCGTGACCACCGACCACGGAAGGCCGGACGGGCGCGACCCCACGCGGCTCGCCCGCCAGGCGGCCATCGCCTCCCAGGCGAGGGGCAGGACGAGCAGGATGCCCTGCGCGCGCGTGAGCCCCGCGACGAGCGCCGCCCCGGCCGCGAGCCACCAGCGCCCCTCCCGCGCGCCGACGAACGCCCACGCGACCGCGGCGAGGAACAGCGCCTCGGTGAACGGAGCGTGCAGGAAGATCGCCGCCGGGAAGATCGACAGGTAGAGGATCGTCCGGTCCGCCACCCGCGCGCCGAGGTCGCGGGACACGAGCCGGTGGAGCCCGGCGAGCGCCACCACCGTGAGCGCGAGGTTCGCGAGCATGCCCGCGAGCGCCACGTGGCCGCCGAGCGGGAGCGCCGCGGCGCGGACGAGGAGCGGGTACGCCGGGAAGAACGCGGTCGCGTCCGTGCCGGCCTCGTAGCCGAAGGCCGCGATCTTGCCGTACCAGCACGCGTCCCACCGCTGCCAGATGCCGACGAGGGACAGGTCGAGACCGCCCGACGCGAGCGGCGGGATCGTCGCCCATCCGTTCCGCGCCACCTCGAAGTGGCAGGGACCCGGCACCGACCCCTGGAGAAGGACGACCACGCCGAGCGCCAGCAGGCCGAGGCGGACGATCGCCGTGACCCACGCCGCCTCGCTCCAGTCCCGGGGGATCCTCGCGAGGAGGGCGCGTGCCGACGGAGCGCCCGGCGTGGGCCGTGCGCCATCGCTCCCCGGGACCCGCGGACCGTCCGGCATCTCCGCGGCGAGTGTATCGTCGGGCGGCGACGGGCCGGAGCGAGGCGGAGGCGGACGGGATGACGACGCGCAGGCGGGCGATCCGTGGCGGGCGCCGGGCCGGGGGTGGCGGCGCCGGCGCCCCCTCGACGGCGACGCCCGGGCGCGGCACCGGCGCCGCGGCGTCGACGGCGCCCGGGAGCGGCACCACCGACTCGCCGCTGGCCCTGACGCCGCTCGGTCGCGCCACGGCGGGGGCGAGGCGGATACGCATCTCCCGGGACACGTGGATCGCGCTCGCGATCGGCACCCTGGCGGCCTCCGTCTACCTCTTCACGTCGTCGCGCGACCGAGAGAACCTCGACTACTTCGTCCGCCTCGCCGCCGCCTTCCTCGACGGCCGCGTCCACCTCACGGAGGCGCCGTCGTGGCTCACGGAGCTGATCCCCCGCGACGGCGTCTGGTACGTCGCCTACCCGCCGATGCCGGCGGTGATGCTCGTCCCGTTCGTGGTCCTGCTGGGGACCGACCTCCACCAGCAGGTCGCCAGCGCGCTGTTCGGGGGCGTGGCGGTCGGGCTGACGTACCTGGTCCTGTGCCGGTTCGAGCTCGCCGAGCGCGTCCGGCTCCTCCTGGCCCTCGTGTTCGCCTTCGGGACGTGCTTCTTCTACGTCGCGGAGACCGGCAACACCTGGTACCTGAGCCACGTCGTCGCGGTCCTCTTCGCGACCGCCGCGATCCTGCTCGCCCTGCACCGCCGGTGGCCGCTCGTCGTGGGGCTGCTCCTGGGCCTCGCGGTGCTCTCGCGCCTGCCGGTCGTGCTGACCGCGCCGTTCTACGCGGCGATGCTCGTGGGGCTGGGGTGGCCGATCCGGATGCCGCTGGACCGGCGGGGCGCCCTGGGGTCGATCGCCCTCTTCGGGGCAGGCCTGGCCATCCCCCTCGCCCTCCTCGCCGCGTACAACGTCGCCCGCTTCGACAGCCCGTTCGAGCTCGGGTACGCGCTCATCCCCGGCGTCCTCGACGAGCCCTACTACCAGGAGGGGATCTTCTCGGTCTCGTACATCCCGCGGCACGTGTATGCGCTCTTCTTCCGCTCGTGGAACTGGTCGGACGCCTTCCCGTGGGCCACGCCATCGTGGTGGGGCCTGGCGATCCTCCTGACCACTCCCCTCTTCCTCTGGCTGGTCAAGGCGCGGATCCGCGATCCGCGCGTCCTGTACGCCGCGGTGGCGGTGGCGGTGGCGCTCGTCCCGCTCGTGACGCACGGCAACGTGGGGTTCACCCAGTTCGGCTACCGGTTCAGCCTCGACGTGCAGCCGCTGCTCTTCGTCGTCCTCGCGACGGTCTTCGAGCGAGGGATGTCCAGGCTGGCCGTGGCCGCCGCGCTGCTGTCGATCGCCTTCAGCACGTACGGCGTGTGGGCGATCGGGGCGGGATACGTGTCGTTCTGATCCGTCCGGCCCGGTCACGGGCGCCGCGACGGGTGCACGTGCGGGTCCAGCGTCGGGCGTCCGCGCCCGCACGGCCGGACGCGCTGCCCGGCCTCAGAAGGCCCAGCCGCCGGTGAACCAGACGACCGCGAGCACGATCATGCACGTGCCCGAGACCACGGCCGCGGCGGCCGCGGCGGCCGGCCATCGGCCGAGGCCGCCGAGCATGAGGAAGACCGGCACGACGCCGAGGACGTAGCGCGGCACGCTGATCGGCCACGTGAGCGTCGCGAGCGCGATGGAGGTGACGATCGCGTACGCGGCATACGACGGCCGCGAGCGCGGCGAGACGAGGGCCCAGGCCGACGTGACGGCGAGCAGCCCGAAAGCGAGCAGCGGGGCGAGGACGACCGTGGCCCAGTCTCCGTTCGATGGGCCCGCGATCACGCCCTCCACGAGGCCGCCGATGACGGTGAGCGGCGAGGCGTTCTCGTGGAACCAGTACGTCCGCTGCATCTCGAGGAACGCGAGGGGGTCGCCGAAGACGGCGACGTTGAGGGCGAGGTAGATGGCGAAGGCGACGAGCGGCAGGAGCGCCGCGAGGACCGCGGCCGCCCGTCCCCGCGGCGCGCGAAGGGCCTCGAGGAGCAGCGCGGGCACGAGGAAGACGCCCTGGAGACGGGCGAGAGCGGCGAGGAGGCCGGCGAGGGCCGCGGGGCCGGGCAGGGCGCGCCGGGCGAGGAGGAGCGTCCAGGCGGTCGCCGCGAGGAAGAGCCCCTCCGTGTACGGCGCCACGAGCCCGAACGAGGCCGGGTACGCCAGGAGGAAGACGACCGACCAGCGCGCGACCGTCCGGGATCCGTCGAGGCGCGCGAGCCGGTACACGCCCACCACCCCGACGACGGTCGCGACGGCCGAGACCGCGCTCGCGACGGCGAGCGGGGGCGCGACGAGCGCACCGATCCGGATGAGCGCGGGGTAGAGCGGGAAGAAGACGATCCTCTCGGGGAGCTGCGTGGCGCTGTAGCCGTCGGCGGCGATGCCCAGGTAGTGCCCGACGTCCCAGTGCGTCCATGCGGCGACGAGGTCCACGCCCGGCGCCGCCCCGCCGGCGACGGACCCGGCCGTGCCCGCGACGGCCGTCGACACGACGGCGAGCAGGTGCAGCGCGACGACGAACGCGACCGCGGGGAGGGCCGCATCGCGCGCCTCCTCGCCCGCGAGCCAGTCGCGGACGACGGTCGGCGGCCGGGCTCTCACGTGCGCGGCGCGCGATCCGTCGCTCCGGTCATGCGGCCGGCGCTCCGGTCATGCGGCGGGGCCCACGGGCCCGCGCGTCAGCCCTTCGGCTCGACGACGACGGTCACCTCGGGCGTCATGCCGGCATGGACCTTCACCGGGACCTTGTACGTGCCCAGCGCCTTGAGCGGAGCCTCGAGGTCGATCTTGTGTCGGTCGACCGTGATCCCGCGGCGGCCGAGGGCGTCCGCGATGTCCTGCGCCGTGATGGAGCCGTAGAGCTTGCCGCCCTCGCCAACCTTCACGCCCATCGTGAGCGTCGTGCTCGAGATCCGGTTCGCCGCGATCTCGGCCTCCTCGCGCTCGCGCTTGCGCTTCTCCTCGCGGCTGGCGATGTCGTGCTGCCAGGCGCGATACGCGCCGCCCGACGCGGGCACGGCGAGCTTCCGGGCGATGAGGAAGTTGCGGGCGTAGCCGTCGGCCACGTCCTTCATCTCGCCCGACTTGCCGAGCTTCGCCACGTCGGCGGTCAGGATGACCTTCACGCGAGAGGAACCTCCATGCTGTCGTCCCCGCGGGCGCGCGCATGCGTCCGGCGCATCCCGGGGACCGGAAGTGTACCAGTCGGCGGCGTGGGCGCCCGTGCCGGGCGGGAGCCGGCCCTTGACAATCGAACACCCGTTCGGTAGCCTGACGTCCGAAGGAGGTCCCGGTGACCAAGCACGACGCCGAGCGCAAGAGGCGGATCCTCGAGTTCATCGCGGCCACCACCCGCGAGACCGGGTTCCCGCCGTCCATCCGGGACATCGCGCGCGCCGTGGACCTGGCGTCCACGTCCGCCGTCCACCACCACCTCCAGGCGCTCGAGCGTGACGGGTACCTCGAGCGCGTGTACCTGGACGGGCCGGACGCGGCCCACCGGGCCGCGCAGCCCCGCGCGCTGCGGCTGACCCCCGCCGCCACGATCATGCTCGGGCTCGCGGTGGACGCGGTCCCGTCGTCGGCGGCGCGTGACGCGTACGTCCTCCCGGTCATCGGGGAGATCGCGGCCGGCGGTCCGATCGAGGCGTACCAGGAGGTCTCCGAGACCCTGCCGGTGCCGGGGCTCCTCTCCCCGGACGGCGACGCATACCTCCTCCGCGTCCGCGGCGATTCGATGATCGACGCCCACATCACGGATGGCGACTACGTCGTCATCCGGCCGCAGCAGACGGCGCGCAACGGGGACATCGTCGTGGCGCAGGTCGAGGAGAACGCGGTCACGCTCAAGCGGTTCTTCCGCGAGCAGGGCCGGGTCCGCCTCCAGCCCGCTAACCCGGACTACCCGCCGCAGTTCTACGACGAGGTGCGGATCCAGGGGAAGCTCATCGGGGTGATCCGCCGGCTCGACTGACGGGGCGCCATGGCCGGCACGGGGCACCGTCCACAGGCTGTGCACAGCGCGCCCACCGTCCGCCCGGGCGCGACCGATCTTCGTGGACGCGTTCGTGGGTAACCTGATGGTCACCCGGCACTCATCAGGCGACCATCGGAGCCGTCGCATCCGAGCCCGGAGTCCAGCGTGATCGATCGTCTGCCGCCCCAGAGCGTCGAGGCTGAGGAATCCGTCCTCGGCGCCATCCTCATCGACCGCGACGCGATCGTCGAGATCGCCGAGTTCCTGCGCTCGGACGACTTCTACCGCCAGGCCAACGGCGTCGTCTACGGCGCGATGTTCGAGCTCTTCGAGCGCCGTGAGCCGGTGGACATCGTGACGGTCGCCGAGGTGCTCGAGCGGGCCGGACAGCTCGACGCGGTCGGCGGCAGGGCGTACCTCTCCTCCCTCTCCAACCGGACGCCCACCGCGGTCCACGCGATGCACTACGCCCGCATCGTCGAGCGCAAGGCCGTGCTGCGGAACCTCATCGCGGCGGCCGGGAAGGTCGCGGCGATCGGCTACGAGGACGGAGCGGACATCCAGGCCGCGATCGACCGGGCCGAGCAGGAGCTCTTCTCCGTCAGTCAGCGGCGGGTGGACCTCGGCTTCGCGCCGCTGAAGCTGCTGCTCCACGACGCGTACGACCGGCTCGACTACCTCCACGCCCACCGTGGGGAGATCAGCGGGATCCGCACCGGCTTCGCAGACCTGGACGCCCTCACGACCGGGCTCCAGAAGAGCGACCTCGTCGTCCTCGCGGCGCGGCCCAGCGTCGGCAAGACGAGCTTCGCCCTGAACATCGCCGAGCACGCAGCCGTGCGCGATGGCAAGTCGGTCGGCATCTTCAGCCTGGAGATGAGCAAGGAGCAGCTCGTCCTGCGCCTCCTCTCCAGCGTCGCCAACATCGATTCGCAGCGCCTGCGCAGCGGCTTCCTCGAGGAGATGGACTTCGCGCGCATCGCCCCCGCGATGAACGCGCTCTCCGAGGCCCCGATCTACATCGACGACACGCCCAACATCAGCACGATGGAGCTGCGCACCAAGGCGCGGCGACTCCAGGCCGAATCGGGCCTCGACCTCATCGTCGTGGACTATCTCCAGCTCATGCAGTCCACGATCCAGAGCCGCGACGCGAACCGCGTCCAGGAGGTCTCCGAGATCTCCCGCGGCCTCAAGGCGCTCGCCCGGGAGCTCAGCATCCCCGTCGTCGCGCTCTCGCAGCTCTCGCGTCAGGCCGAGATGCGCGAGTCGCGCGAGCCCAGGCTGTCCGACCTGCGCGAGTCGGGCGCGATCGAGCAGGACGCCGACCTCGTGGTGTTCCTGTGGCGCGACAAGGAGAAGGCGGACGACCAGGACGCCGACGGCGAGGTGGTGAACGTCCGTCTCGCCAAGCACCGCAACGGGCCCACCGGGGAGCTGCAGCTGTGGTTCCGCAAGCGCCAGACCCGGTTCGTCGGCTACACGGGGGACCGGACGGCGGTCGGGGCAGCCTAGGGTCGGAGGCCCAGGGTCGGGAAGCCTAGACTGGTCGCGGGCGCCCGCCCCGGGCGTGCGGCACGGAGGGACCGATGGGAGTGCTCATCATCCGCGAGATGGTCGGGACCAGCCCCACGTCATGGAGCGACGCGGCGAAGCAGGCGGTGCAGCGCGCGTCGAGGACCGTCCGGAACATCCGGAACGTGGAGGTCGTGAAGTCCACCGCGCGCGTCGAGGATGGCGAGATCGTCGAGTACCTCGTGGAGATGAAGATCTCGTTCGAGTACGAGTCGAACGCCGGCGGCTGACCCGCCGCCGCGGCGCGGACCCCGGCCGGTCGCGAGCGCGTAGAGCGCTCGGCACGGGCGAGGTGATCCGCGGGTGATCCGGCGCGGGCATCATCGCCCGGCCATGACACCCCTCGACCACGGCCCCGCCCCCTCTTCAGAGACCGTGCGAACTGCCGCGACGCACGGCGTCGGGGACCGGTCCGGGACCACGCCGGCGGACGGAGCCATCCGTCGAGCGGACGCGCCTGTATCGTCTGACCATGCCGTGCCTGGACCCGGCGAACATGGCCCGCGCGTTCCGGTCGGACCTGGTGGGGCGGCGCCGGCACCGTCGGGCCGGCAGACATTCCGCCCGGTGACGGAGCCACCGATGCGGGTCGGCAAGATCCAGCCGCCCACGCTCCGCGCGGAGGTGCTCTCCCGCGCCCGGCTGCTGGACTGGCTGGATGCCAAGATCCACCGGCGCGTCGTCACCGTCGTCGCCGAGGCCGGCTACGGCAAGACGACCCTCCTGGCGGACTTCGCGCGACGGACGCGGATCCGCGTGATCTGGCACCAGCTCGACGACGACGACCGGGACATCGTCACGTTCATCCGCTACCAGCTCGCCGCGTGCCGCCGCGTCGTCCCGGAGGTCGGCGAGACCACGGCGGGCCTCCTGCGGGACATCGGCACGCTCGCCACGCCGGCGGACGTGCTCGTGGACACGTTCGTCCGCGAGCTGGCGGGCCTCTCGGACCAGCCCACGATCCTCGTCTTCGACGACGTCCAGGCCCTCGAGCGGGCCCCGGAGGTCCAGCGCGCGCTCCGGGAGATCGTGGCTCGTGCGCCCGACCGGACCACGGTCGTCCTCTCCGGGCGCCGCCGGCCGTCCGTCGGCCTCGCGCGACTCCGGACCCACGGTGAGGTCGCCGAGCTGTCCGCGGACGACCTCCGCTTCGACCACGACGAGACGGAGGCCCTCTTCCGCGACACGTACCACCGGCCGCTGGACCGCGATTCGCTCGCCGCGCTGGAGCGGCGCACGGACGGATGGGCCGCGTCGCTCAACCTCGTGCGTGCGGCGATCCGCGACCGGTCGGACACGGAGGCCCGGAGGTTCATCCGCGAGCTGTCGGCCGCGGAGGGACCGCTGTACGACTACCTCGCCGAGGAGGTCGTCGGCGACCTCGACCGGCCCCTCCAGTCGTTCCTCATGCGGACCGCCCTCCTGGTCGAGGTCGACGTGGCGCTCGCGATGGTCGCCGCGGAGACGGACCGGGGATCCACGGAGGCGTCGATCGACGCCGCGGAGCG
>JALOOH010000175.1 GCA_025454515.1 Chloroflexota bacterium | reverse complement strand
GCGCGCGCGAACGCCTCCTCTGTCTCGGGCGACGGGTCGACGTCGAGCCCGGAGCGGAGCGCCTGGCGGCACATCGCGTACTGGCGGCGCGCTGCGTGATGGCGGCCGTCGGCCGCGTACAGCTCGATGGCGAGCCGGTGTGCGGCCTCGTCGGTCGGATCCCGCTCGAGGACGCGCCCGACGATCTCGTGCGCCCGCGCCCGGCGGCCCTCGGTCGCCTCGCGCCGAGCGGCCTCGAGTGCGATCTGCAGCCATCGTGCCCGCAGCCGCTCGCGCGGTCCGACCAGCCAATCCTCGTACAGGTCGTCCGGGAGCAGCTCCTCGGCGCCGAGCTCGATGACCGCGTCGGTCGCGGCGGCGAGTGCGTCAGGGGCCGATGCGATGCCGTCCCGCGCGCCCCCGGGTCGTGCACTGTCCGGTCGATCCGACCCGAGCGGCACGGGAGACGCCAGGACATCCAGCGCCCGGCGGAGCCTGTCGAGGTCGAGGTCGAGCCTGTCCGAGGCGAGCGCGATGCTCCCATCGTCGGCCACGATGACGGCCGTCCCGTCCAGGGCGTGTGTCGCGAAGTGGAGCGCCTTGCGGAGGTTCGCGCGGCTCGCCTGCGGCTCGGCGTCCGGCCAGAGCGTCTCGGCGGCGACCTCCCGAGTCAGCCGATGGTCGCGGGTGACCAGCAGGAGCTTGACCAGGCGCTCCGCGGAGATCCGCTGCCAGTCGGTGCGCGAGACGACGCGGCCGCCGGCGACGATCTCGAACCCCCCGAGGACGCGGGCGGCGACATCACCGGATCGGTCAGGCGGCGAGGGGCGCACGGATCCGACCCCCTCGGACATGGCCGGGACGGTAAGGTGCGCTGACAGGGATGGCATCTGCCGAACGGCACGATCGCGTCGGCGGAGCGGCCGCGGACCGGCGGAGTGGCCGCGGGTCACGGAACGGCGCGGGAACGCACCATGCGCGACGGTGGCAGCAGGACAGCCTCGATGTTGCCGATGCGTCCCGGATCCGGAGGTTCGCATGGATCGGCCGACCATCCTCCTGTGCGGCGGCACCGGTGCGCTGGGGGGCTCCGTCGCACGCCACCTCCACGCGCGCGGCGTGCCGTTCCGGGCTCTCGTCCGACCGGCCAGCGACGCCGGGGCGCTGGAGGCGCTCGGCGCCGAGGTCGCCCGGGGCGATCTCCGCGACGCGGCGAGCCTGACCCCGGCCCTCGACGGGATCCGGGTCGTCGTGACGACCGCCAACGCGATCGGACGGATCCTGGGCGGCGACGGCGACCTCACGATCCGCGATGTCGATGACCGCGGGAACGCGAACCTCATCGGGGCCGCGCAGGCGGCGGGGGTCGAGCGTTTCGTCTTCGTCTCGATGCTCGGCGACTTCGGAAAGGCGCACGCGCCGTTCACCGACGCCAAGCTCGCGACCGAAGGCCGGCTGCGGTCCTCGCGGATCCGAGAGGTCATCGTGCGGCCCGACATGTTCCAGGAGATCTGGCTGGGTCCTGCAGGAGGGTTCGACCTGGCCGGCGGGAAGGTGCGGATCTTCGGCAAGGGTCGGGCGCGGCACCGCCATGTGGCGATCGGCGACGTCGCCGATGTGGTGGTCCGCCTCGCCCTCGCGGACGACCCGCCGCGGGCGCTCGACCTGGCCGGGCCGGACCCACTCTCGGCGGAGGACGCCGTCGCGGCCTTCTCCGAAGCGCTGGGGCGCCCCCTGAAGGTCAGTCACGTCCCCCGGCTGATGATGCGCGTGGGGCGGACGGTCCTCCGGCCGGTGAAGCCGGCGATGGCGTCGGTCATGGGGATGGCACTCGCCGGGGACCTCGAGGACACGGTCGCGGGGGTAGAGGGATTCAGCAGCCTCGGGATCGAGCCGCGAGGATCGCGCACGCATATCGCCGAGGTGGCGCGCCGGGGAGCGTGACGAGGCGGTGCACCGGCAGTCTCCGAAGGCCGCGGCCGGCAGCCCGCCCTCGCGCAGGCCCGGAACGCTCGCGGAACGCCCCATCGCCCACAGTCGCGTCACACGGCGGGAGGCGACGACACGCGGCCCATGCCCCGGCCGCCGGGGCCGCGTCGAGCCACTGGCGGGCCCGACCCACCGCGATGCGTCCCAGGGAGGATCCGCATGCGCCGCCTGGCGGCCGCGGCCCTGAGCGCCGCATTCGTCCTCACCCTGCTCGCCCCGGCCACGGTGTGGGCGGCCGTCCCCCCGCCGAACGACATGTTCGAGAGCGCGCAGGAGATCACGTCGTTCCCGTACCCGCCGGACCTGACGACGCCCATCACGGTGGACATCAGCGCCGCGAGCGTTGAGACCGGGGAGCCGACAGGGGTCACGGCGCCCGGAGTGACGCCTGTGTCGTACTGCAGCCCGAGCCGCACGAAGTCGGTCTGGTACCGGTTCGTTGCGCCGGGCACCGGAGTGGTCGTCACGGGCGCATCGGGCTACGCCTTCACGGACCTTCGCGTGGTCAGCTACAGGTCGGATGGAGCCGGATTCGCCGGCCTCACGCGGATCGCCTGCAGGTTCGGCATGGCCGATCTGACCGCGATCACGTCGAGCGCCAGGATCTCGGCCGGGCTGACCTACTACATCCAGATCTCGGACAATGGCAGCGGTGGCGGTCCGGTGGACATGACGTTCCGGTTCTACCCGACGCCCGGCAACGACATGTTCGCCGACGCCACCGTGGTGACGACCCTCCCCGCGACCCATCCCCTCGAGCTGTGGGCGGCGACCGTCGAGACCGGTGAACCCACCCCCTGCGGGCTCGGGGACGCGACGGCCGCGCGGACCGTCTGGTACAGGTTCGTCGCCCCGGGTGATGGCGATGTGACTGTGACCGTGACCGGCGATGGCTGGGAGGCTGCCCCGCCGACCGTCTACCTGCAGTCGGGGCCGTCGCTCAGCTACCTCGGGTCACCAACATGTGGCGTCGCGTCGGCGACCACCGTCTCCGTCCAGGCCGGCCACGCGTACTACGTCCAGGTGTCGAACGCATCGGGAGGGTGGGGGTCGGCCACGATCGACTTCCGGTTCGGCGCCGCGGTCCGGCCGGCGAACGACGACTTCGAGGCCGCGACGACCGTCCCGTCGCTCCCGTTCAGCGACTCGGTCGACATCAGGCGCGCGACCATGCAGACGAACTTCGGCGAGCCGAACCCCTGCGGGGGCTCGACCCGCACCATCTGGTACGCGTACACCCCGGATCGACCCGGCTACCTCACGGTCGATCCCGCCGGCTCGAGCTTCAACGACGCCACCCTCACGGCGTACTTCGCATGGAGCCAGGGGTTCTCGGGGCTCGGCTTCGCCGCCTGTTCCTCGTACGGCGGAGCACTCCGGGTGATGGTGTATCCAGGGTCGACATACTTCATCCAGGCGTCCGACCGATTCACGGGCGGTGGAAGGCTGAACCTCAGTTTCACGTTCGCGCCTCCGCCGCCGCCGAACGACGATCGTGACTACGCCACGAGCGTGCCGTCCCTCCCGTTCAGTGATGCGGTCGACATCACCAGCGCGACAGCGCCGTGGCCGGAATCCGGGTCGTGTGGCGCATCCACCCGGACGGTCTGGTACCAGTACACCCCGTCGTCGACCGGGGCGGTGACCGTGGAGAGCGCCGGCTCCGACTTCACCGACGGGGTCCTGAACGTCTTCACGACCGGACCCGGGAGCAACTGGTTCGTCGGGTGTGGCTCGTACGGTGGAAGCTTCACGTTCGGCGCGCGCGCCGGATGGACGTACTACATCCAGGCCGCCGATGGCGGGTCCGGGGGCGGCACGCTCCGCATCAGGCTCTCGGAAGCAGCGACCGTCCCGAACGACGCCTTCGCCGACGCGAGGGTCATCGACGGCTTCCCCTTCACCGATCGTGTCGATGTCGCGATCGCGACGAACGAGGCGGGCGAGCCCGTCGCGCCGTGCGGCGACTACGTACCACTCCGGACGGTGTGGTACCGGCTCACGGCGCCCGAAAGAGGGACCGTCTCGGTCGGCATCAGCGACACGATCTACCCGATGACGACCCTGGCCGCTTATCGCGCAGAAGTCGAGGGCATCGGCGACCTCGCGTACCTCGGCTGCGCCGACTACCCAGGACCACTCACGTTCGACGCTATCGAGGGAGCGACGTACTACGTCCAGGTGGCCGACTGGCTGGCGTTCGGGTGGGTCCGGAACATCGACTTCGCGTTCACGCCTACGCCCGACACGACCCCGCCGGTCGTGTCGATCGCCGGCGCGGCCGCCTCCTATCCGGTCGACACCCAGATCGCGATCACTGGCACCGCGACCGACCTCGTGGATCCCGCGCCTACGGTGGCCTGCACGCTCGCGGGCCCGAGCGGAGCGACGACCGTCCCCTGCATCTACTCGGCTGACGCCTGGAGCTTGAGCGCACTCGGGACGTACACATTCGCGGTCGTCGCCACCGACGCATCAGGCAACGCCGCGACAGCCACCGCGACGTTCGACGTCGTCGCGACCTACCCCTCGGTCAGAAGCCTCACATCGACCTGGACGAAGAACCTGGACGAAGAAGGCCTCGGTCGCGAAGGACCTCGTGAACATCCTCGACTCCGCCTACGCGGCCGAGCAGCGCGGCCAGTCCACCGCCGAGGCGAGCAAGCTCAAGGACTACCGCGCCGCGGTGAAGGCGCAGTCCGGCAAGGCGATCGACGCCGACAAGGCGGACCTGCTCATCACGTTCTCGTCCGGACTCTGAGGGGGCGGCGCCGGGCGCGGCGGCGCCGGCGTCATGACGATCGACCCCGCACCGCCCGGTGCGGGGTCGATCGCTGTTCACCCCCTGGGCGCGTCCTCCGGCGTCGGCGGGTCGATCTCCGTCTCCATCGAGTCGAGCTCGAAGGGGAGGCGGACGATCTCGGGCGTCGTGCCCTGCTCCGGCCCGCGGGCCGCCGCGAGCACGGACGCCGTGGCGGCCGCGGGCCGAGGTTCGGAAACCCCCGCTCCCACCACCGGCGATCGGTACCGCATCAGCTCCGGGAAGCGCCGCACCACCAGGCCCAGGCCGCCGAGGCACAGCAGCCCGCCGGAGACGACGGAGAACTGCGGCCCCGCGAGCGCGGCCACGAGCGCGGCCTCCGCGTCGCCGAGTCGGGGCCCGCTCGTCACCACCAGGATGTGGATCGAGGACAGTCGGCCGCGCAGCTCGTCGGGGGTCTCGAACTGGAGGATGCCGCTCCGGAAGACCGCGCTGATCACGTCGGCAGCGCCGGCGAGCGCCAGGAAGAAGAGCGCAAGCGGGAAGCTGAAGGTCGCCAGGCCGAACGCCGTGATCGCGAGACCCCAGCCTGCGACCGCCCACACGACCGCGCGCCCGGGCAGTCGGACCCGCGAGACCCACCCCGTGAGCACGGCGCCCACGAGCGCGCCCGCGGCGGGCGCGGCGGTGAGGAAGCCGAGACCCGCCGCCCCCACGCCGAACACGTCGATCGCGAGCGCGGGGAAGAGCGAGCTCGGCATGCCGAAGACCATCGCGTTGAGGTCGATGACGAAGGTCGAGAGGACGACCCGCTTGCTCCGGGCGAACCGGAGCCCCTCCTTGACGGCGGCCACGCTGGGTCGGGCGGCGCCGGGCCGGGGCGGGATCGGCGCCATGAAGACGAGCGCGACGATGGCGGCGAGGAAGGTCACGGCGTCGAGGGCGAACGCGGCCGCGACGCCCACCACGGCGATGAGGATGCCGCCGAGAGCCGGACCCGCCACGCCCACGACGTTGAAGCTGAGCTGGTTGAGGGCGATGGCGGCGTTGAGGCGCTCGGGCGGGACGAGGCGCGGGATCGACGCCGACCGGGCTGGCTGGTCGATCGCCCCCAGGCCAGCGGCGACGAAGGCGACGATGTAGAACCCGAGGACGGGCGGGGCCGGGAGGAATGCCAGGGCGGCAAGGGCGGCACTGCAGGCGGTGAGCCCGGCCTGCGTGAGGAGGAGGAGCCGACGCCGGTCCACCGCATCGGCCACCGCTCCCCCGCCGAGGGCGAAGATCAGGATCGGGACCAGCTGGACGAGCGCGAGGATGCCCACGGAGAGCGGCGATCCGGTCAGCACGTACAGCTGGTACGGCAGGGCGACGACCGTGACCGCCCGACCGACCCCGGAGACGAGCTGGCCGGACCACAGCAGCCGGTAGTCGCGGTCGCGCCGCAGCGGCTCGAGATCCACCAGGAGGCCGCGCAATCGGCGGGCGCGGCTGGCGGGGGCGTGCGACATCGCGCCAAGGATAGGTGGCGGGTGGAGGCCGGCGGGGCGCGGCTCGGCGGCGCCGCGGCACGCCCTGCCCTGCCGGCGGCCAGGTCCCGAGCACTGCCCTGCCGGCGCCCGGTCCCGAGCAGGCCGCCCGGGGCCCGCGCGCGTCATCCGCGGCCCGCCCGCGTCATCCGGGGCTGGGGTGTGTCGCAGCCCGGGCCCCCTGTGCCTGGCAGGCATCAGACCATGAGCACCCCTGTCGCCGTGATGCCCCCGGGGCACGTTACCGACCGATCCGGGGCCCTGACGGGGGCCTCGGCGGTCGTCGTGATGCCCCGCGGGCACACACGGGACGTGGATGTGCGGGGAGCGATGCCTGCCAGGCACAGGTCGGTCGGGGGCGCCCGGGCGGGGCCAGGGGGAGGCGGGCAGGGCGTCCGGGCGGCACGTCCGCCACGAGCCGACCCTCGGCGCCGCGGCACGCCCGGAGAACCGGCGAGCTCCGGGCGACGTATCGCAGCCCATCGGCCGGTCGGACGACCGGCCATGGAGGGGAACACGATGCGGACCAGCGAGACGATCGACCGGACGCGCGACCGGGGCCGAGGCACCGAGGCGGGATCGGGTCACGCACGAGCCGCCACGCCGCGCGCGGGCGCGCTGGTGGCCGTCGCCGCCGCGGCCGCCTTCCTCGTCGCCGGCTGCAGCGCGTCGAGCAGCGCGGCGGGTGGTGGGGCGACGACGGCCCCGGCGGGTGGCGGGACGGCCACCGCGGCCCCGGCCGCGGCGACAGACGCAGGTGGCGGCGGCTACGAATACAGCCGCACCGACGCGACGGCGGCGCCGGCCGCGACCGCGGAGGCCGGGGGCGGCGCCGGCGGCGCGGTGGGGCTCGCCACCGACGCGTCGGCAGGACCCTTCCTCACCGGCGAGAACGGGATGACGCTGTACATCTTCACGAAGGACGGCCCCGGGAAGACGGTCTGCTACGACCAGTGCGCGGTGAACTGGCCGCCCTTCACGCTCGAGGCCGGCGAGACGGTCACGGCGGCCGCGGGCATCTCCGGGGCGTTCGGGACGATCACGCGCAGCGACGGGTCGACGCAGGTGACGTACAGGGACCTGCCGCTCTACTACTACGTCGCCGACAGGAACGCGGGCGACGTCACCGGCCAGGGCGTCGGCGGGGTCTGGTTCGTCGCAGCTCCCTGACGCGGGGGCTCGCCCGCCCGCGCCGCGTCGAAGGGGCGGCGACGGGCCGGCTGCGCCGCGCGGCCGGGAGCGCACGGGCCCCCGGCCGCGTCGTATCGTCCGGTGGTGGACCACGACTCCGACCCGGGTGCCGCGCCGACGGATCGCGCGCGCGACGTCGCCGCCGGGCCCGCGCCCCAGCGCCCGGGCCCGCGCCTGCTCGCGCTCATCCCCGCGCACGACGAGGCCCCGCGCATCGGGCCGGTGATCGCGGAGGCGCTCCGCCACCTGCCCGTCCTCGTGGTCGACGATGGCTCGACCGACGACACGGCCGGCGTCGCGGAGGCGGCCGGCGCGCGCGTCATCGTGCAGCGCCCCAACCGCGGCAAGGGCGCGGCGCTGCGCACGGGGTTCGCTGCCGCGCTCGCCGACGGATGCGACGGGGTCGTCACCCTCGACGCGGACGGGCAGCACGACCCCGCCGAGATCCCACGGTTCGTGGGGGCGTTCGGGCACGGCGCCACGGCGCCCACGACGGCCACGGACTGGGGCGACGCCACGGCGCCCGCGCCGGCGGCGGCCACGGACGGTGACGGCGCCACCGTGCCCGCCGAGGCCACGCCGCGCCGTCCCGACCTCGTCGTCGGGCGGCGCGACTTCCGGCACATGCCGCCGGTCCGCCGTCTGTCGAACGAGATCGGCGGGCGCGCGTTCTCCTGGTCGGTCGGCCGCCGGATCCCGGACAACCAGTCGGGCTACCGTCTCGTGGGCGCGCGGCTCATGCGCGCGCTGGCGGACAGCGACGAGCAGGGCTTCGCGTTCGAGGTGGAGATGATCACCACCTGCGTCCGCGAGGGCTGGCCGATCGCGTGGGTGCCGATCCGGACCATCTACGCGGGCGAGCCGAGCCACATCCGCCCGATCGCGCACTTCCGCGTGACCGACACCTACCCGCCGATCGAGCCGTATCGCACCGGCATGCTCCGTGTCTCCGACATCCACGAGGTCTACTGGGAGGAGTCCGGGTCGCCCGACGGCACCCCGGTCGTCTTCGTCCACGGGGGGCCCGGCGGCGGGACCTCGCCCGACCAGCGCCGGTTCTTCGATCCCGCCGCCTATCGGATCGTCCTGTTCGACCAGCGGGGATGCGGGAAGAGCACGCCGGCGTCGTGCCTCGAGGAGAACACGACCTGGGACCTCGTCGCCGACATGGAGAGGATCAGGGAGCACCTCGGCATCGACCGGTGGGTCGTCTTCGGCGGCTCGTGGGGGAGCACGCTCGCGCTCGCGTACGCGGAGACGCACCCGGACCGCGTGCGCGCGCTCGTCCTGCGCGGGATCTTCCTGCTTCGCCCGAAGGAGCTGCGCTGGTACTACCAGGAGGGTGCGAGCTTCGTGTACCCCGACGCATGGGAGTCGTTCGTCGCGCCGATCCCGGAGGACGAGCGGGACGACCTCGTGGGCGCGTTCCATCGACGGCTCATGGGCGACGACCCGGCGTCTCGACGGGCGGCGGCGAAGGCATGGAGCGTCTGGGAGGCGTCGACGAGCTTCCTTCTGCCGAGCGAGGAGCATGTCTCGTCATTCGAGGAGGACGCGTTCGCGGACGCGTTCGCGCGGATCGAGAACCACTACTTCGTGAACGGCGGCTTCTTCGATCACCCCGACCAGCTGCTCGACGAGGTGGACCGGGTCCGGCACATCCCCGCGGTGATCGTCCAGGGGCGGTACGACATGCCGTGCCCGGTGACCACCGCGTGGGAGCTGCACCGCCGGTGGCCGGAGGCCGACTTCCACATCGTCCCGGACGCGGGCCACGCCGCGATGGAGCCCGGGACGCGGAGCCTGCTCGTGGAGGCCTGCGATCGATTCCGGGGGATCGCCTGACGACCCCGGGGGGGCCGGCGCCGGTCCGCACCGCGAGCCGAT
>JALOOH010000040.1 GCA_025454515.1 Chloroflexota bacterium | reverse complement strand
GCCGTCCTCGTCGCCGGCATCGGACACGCTGAAGGCCACGTACCGGCCCCGGGGGGAGGGCGCCGCCCAGTCGATGACGGGCCGCCGGCCGGGCAGCGCCGCGGTGTCGGCGAGGATGCGGTCGAGCGCGTCGGGTGCGGGACCGCAGCGGATCACGCTCGACCCGTCGGTCGGGCTGATGTCGTGGAAGAACCACATGTCGCCGGCCGGCACGGGAGCCTTCGCCTGCGCCACGAGGGCGAGCTCCGCCGCGACATCCTCCTGCAGCGAGGGGAGGTCCGTGCCCTCGAGGTACGCGCGGAGGGTCGCGGCCCGTGCCGCCACCCACGCCCGGGTCTCCGGCGTGTCCTGCGCCAGCCATCGATCCGGGTCGTCGAACCGGACACCGCCGACCTCGTCCCCCGACCTCACGGCATCTCCCCTCGCCCCCGGGTCGGACGTCATGCCACGGGTGCCGACGTGCGAGCAGTGACGACGGCCCGAGCCAGGATCTCGTCGATGGCTGCCGTCACGTCCTCGGGCAGCGGAGGCGCCTTGTGCGTCGCCAGCAGCTCGTCGACGCGCGCCGCCGCTCGCTGGGTGAGGGTCAGCCCACCCTTCGCCACCCACGCGGGGTAGGTGGCCCGGTCGAACAGGGTGGGGTACCAGCGCTCGCGGAAGTGAGCGATCGTGTGGTCCGTCTCGAGGAACGAGCCGTCCGGCCCGAGTGCGTCGATGACATCCAGGGCCAGCGTCTCGTCGTCGATCTCGACAGGTGCGACGGCCTGTCTGATCCAGGCGGCGATCTCGTCGCAGATCGCGAGCTGGACGAGCGAGCCGGTCATGCCGGACTCGAGGTATCCCGCGTCGTGGATGAGATGCGCGCCCGCGAGAGCGTCGCCGAACATCGTGAGGGCGGCCTCGGCGGCCGCCTGCTGATCCGGGACCTTGGCGTCGCTGCAGCCCCCGAGGCCGAACATGGGCAGCCCGTAGTGATGGCCGAGCGCAGGTGCGACCTCGCGCTGGTCGGGGTCGGCGTATGCGAGCACCATCGTCCGCATGTCGAGCGCCTGCCCGCCGAAGCCGGGCACGATGATGGGCGCTCCCTCGCGGACGAGCTGTGCGAGGACGATCCCCGCCAGGACGCCCGCGTGGTTGAGGGCCATGTTTCCGGCGGTCGTGATCGGCCCGGTCGTGCCGCCGGAGGTGAGCGGCAGCCAGATCGCGGGGAGGCCCTTCGCTGCCAGGATCTGCAGCTTGCGGAGCGAGTCCCCGTTCTGGACGAGGCCTCGCGTGACGTTGACGTACACGGCGAACGTCGGCCGCTCGCGGAGCGCGTCGGGGCCGCCGGCCACGGCCTCGGCCATGGCGATCGCATCGAGCAGGGCGTCCGCGTCGTAGGTGACGACCACGAGCGGCTTCGTCGTGCACTCGAGCATCACCTTCATCTGCCGCCGGTCGGTCATCGCCGGGTCCACGTCGACGGGCAGGAACATCGACATCGCGAAGCCGATGTTGGGGAGCGCGTCCACCAGCGTGATCCCGGCGCGCACGTCATCGAGTGTCGGAGAGCGCCGTTCGCCCGATCGGTGGTCGAGGATGTACAGACAGTCCGAGCCGGTCCCGAAGAAGTAGTTGTCCCCCGCCAGCGGCAGCGCCGGCCGCCCCATGCGGTCGTGGAGCGTGATCGAGCGTGGCGCGACCGACAGCGCCCATTCGACGAGGGACGCGGGCACGAACACCCGGCCGTCGTCACCCACCTTCGCCCCGGCGTCCCGGAGCCGGGCCACCGCCTCGTCGTCGAGCATCCGCACCCCGGTCCGCTCGAGGATCGACAGGCTCGACTCGTGGATGCGTGCACAGCCCGCGGGCGTCAGGCGATCGTATCGTGGCGACCGCGGACGGAGATCGGGGGCACTGACCATCAGGATCCCTCCCACGCCTGACGTGTCACGCGACACCTCGTCGTCGTATCGTAACAAATCTACGAACCACCACGACCAGTGGTCCGTGCACGCGAGGCGTGCGCGGCCGGCCTGTCGAACCGCGTGGCAGATGGGGGATCGACGTGACGAGAAGGAGTCCGGGCGGATCGCCCGCCGACGCCGCGGGGATCTACGCCGACGCGCTCGTATGGGACAACCACTCGGGCTTCGACCCGCGACCCCACGCTGACCTCGAGAACCTGCGGGTCTGGCGGGACGCCGGCGTCGACTACCTGTCCATCAACGTCGGCTATGACGTCATGGACCCGGCGATGACGCTCCGCTCGCTCGCGGCCTACCGCGCGTGGCTCAGGGCGCATCCCGATGGGTACGTGCTGATCGATCGCGCCGCTGACGCCTGGCGCGCCAAGCGGGAAGGCAGGCTCGCGGTCACCTTCGACCTCGAGGGCATGAATGCGCTCGACGGGAACGTGGACATGGTCGAGGTGCTCTACGACCTCGGCGTGCGGCAGATGCTGTTCGCGTACAACAGGACCAACCTCGCGGGCGCCGGCTGTCACGACGAAGACACCGGGCTGACACCCTTCGGCCGCGATGTCGTCCGAGCGATGAACCGCGTCGGCATGGTCGTGGACTGCTCCCACTCGGGCCACCGCACGACCATGGAGGCGATGGAGTCGTCCGGGGACCCGGTGATCTTCTCGCACTCGAACGCATGGGCCCTCGCGCCGCACGGGCGCAACATCCGCGACGACCAGATCCGCGGCTGCGCGGCGACGGGCGGCGTCGTCTGCGTGACCGGCATCGGCCGGTTCCTCGGCGGCGACGCCGGGACCGCCACGTTCGTGGACCACGTCGCCTACATCGCGGACCTCGTGGGACCCGCCCACGTCGGCATCTCGCTCGACTACGCGTTCGAGGTGGGCGGCATCGAGGACCTGCTGTCGGCCCACCCGGAGTACTGGCCGCCGAGCGAGTACCCGGCTGGATCAGGCGGGCCACACGACTTCATGCCGCCGGGCAGCCTGCCGGAGATCACGGCGGTCATGCTGCAGCGCGGCTTCTCGGAGGTCGAGGTGCGCGGTGTCCTCGGCGAGAACATGCTGCGCGTGGCGAGCCAGGTGTGGAAGTAGGCGACGCCGGACGGCGCGGGCCCCGCGGGCGTCGGGGGCCCATCGTGCGACGCGGGCTCGATCTCGCGTCCCCGCTACCATCGACACAGGCCGCCCCGACGTCCGGGCGCGCGTCCGGCGCGTCCGGCGCTCCCGGGCTCACGTGCCCGAAGTGCCACGGCGTGATGCGGACGTACGAGCGGGGCGGGCTGATCCTCGAGCTGTGCGAGGACTGCCGCGGGATCTTCCTCGACAAGGGCGAGCTGGAGCGCCTCATCGACGTGGAGGGAGGCGGCTGGTCAGGGGTCGTGTCCGCCGCCGTCGATCCGAGGCGGTGACGCGCGGGGCGCGCGGCGGTGCGCGTGGTCGCCGGGGAGGCTGCAGGTGACGATCGGGACAGAGCGATGCCCCGCCTGCGGGGAGGCTTCGCACGGGGACGCTCCGTGCGCCGCCCGGACGGACGCGACGGACGCGGCGCTCGCCACGGGCGCGGCCGGCGCCGGGCTTGCCGCCTCCGGCACGTCCGCCCCCGGGACGACGTCCTCCGCCCCGTGCCGGTGCCTCCCCGAACCCCTCGACGGCTGGCGCGCCTGCGCCTCGTGCGGGTTGCCGCAGGCGCCCGACAAGGAGTGGTGCGGGTTCTGCGGCCACCGCTGGCGGTCGGACGAGGCGTGGCAGGTGGATGGCGTGCCGCCCTCGTAGACTCCTCACGGGATCGACCACATCCGCGGGCCCTCGCGTGCCGGTCGGCGCGCCGGCCCCGAGTTCCATCCACGGAGGATCGCCATGTTCGGACGCAAGGATCGCGGCGGGGATGGCCCCGGGCGGAACGTCTTCCAGATGCATCAGCAGATGATGTCCATCGGGGACGACTACTGGATCGAGAACGGTGCCGGCCAGCGCGCCTTCAAGGTGGACGGGAAGGCGCTGCGGCTCCACAAGACGCTCGTCCTCGAGGACCCGTCCGGGCGGGAGCTGTACAAGATCCAGCACAAGATCGTCACGATCAAGGACACGTGGACGATCGAGGACGCCGCCGGCGACGTGGCGACGGTGAAGAAGGCGCTGTTCACGCCGCTCCACGAGCGATACGACATCGAGCTCCGCGGCGGACGGGAGTGGCACGCGAAGGGGAACATCGTCGACCACGAGTACGAGATCGAAGGGCCCGCCGGCACGGTCGCCCGCGTCGGGAAGAAGTGGTTCCACATCCGCGACACGTACGGGGTCTCGATCGAGCCGGGCAACGAGGAGGCGATCGTCCTCGCGGTCGCCGTCGTCATCGACCAGATCTCGCATCCGATGAAGTAGGACGGCTCGCGGTCGGGTACGGCCGCGGCGGCCCGACCAGCCGCGGCATGCCGCCCGGTCGGCGCGGCCCTCCACGCCCCATCATGTCCGGGTGACCGGCCCGCGCGGCCCGGCCCGGTCGCCGCCGCGCGCCGTCATCCCGCGCGACATCCCCGGCCGGGTCCCCCGGGACCCGACCCGCCCCGACCGGCCGTCGTCGGAGATCGTCGATGGACCCGGATCAGCTCGCCGCGATCCTCTCGAGCCTGGGCAGTCTCGCCCTGATCGGCTGGATCGTCCTCGCCGTCATCCAGCTCCGCCTCGCGTACGTCCAGCGCCGCGAGGACATCGTCCTCCGGGTGTACGAGCCGCTCCTGTCGGAGCCGCTCGCCCGCGCGTACTGGCGCGTGCAGACGTGGTCCTTCCCCGACCACGCGAGCTTCCTCGCCGATGCCACGCCGGAGGACCGCGTCGCATTCGACCAGGTGGCGACGTACTACGAGACGATGGGCGTCCTCCATCACCGTGGCGTCGCGAGCCTGGGCCTGCTCGATGAGCTCCTCACCAGCTCGATCTTCGAGGCCTGGGAGAAGTGCGGGCCGATCGTCGTCGGGGAGCGGGAGCGGACCGGCACGCCGCAGAAGTACGTGTGGTTCGAGGAGCTCGTCTGCCTCCTCGACGCGCACCTCGCCCGGAAGGGCTCGCCGCGCCCGCGCCCCGCCGCGGCGATCCAGGGCGGCGCCCGGTGACCGGGCCGGCGGCCGCCCCGCGCGTCGCGCTCGTCACCGGCGCCACCTCCGGCATCGGCCGGGCCACGGCCGAGCTGCTCGTCGCGCGCGGCTGGCGCGTCGTGGGGACCGGGCGGCGAGCCGACAGGCTGGCGGCGATGGAACGGGACCTGGGCGGGTCCTTCCGCGGCCTCGCCTTCGACATCGCCGACGAGCCGGCGATGCGCGCTGCGCTCGTGTCGCTTCCGGCGGACCTTGCGGCGATCGACCTGCTCGTGAACGGCGCTGGCCTGGGGCGGGGGACGGAGCCGGCGCAGGAGGGGTCGCTGGACGACTGGCGCGTGATGGTCGAGACGAACGTCATGGGCCTGCTCGCGATCACCCGGGAGCTCCTGCCCGGGCTGATCGAACGGCGCGGGGCGATCGTCAACCTGTCCTCGGTCCACGCGTCGTGGCCGGCGCCGGCGAACGGCGTCTACGGCGGTACCAAGGCGTTCGTCCGGCAGTTCTCGCTCGACCTGCGCGTGGACCTCCACGGGACGGGGGTCCGGGTGACGTCGATCGAGCCGGGCCTCGTGGAGACCGACTTCTTCCGCGTCCGCTCGGGCGCAGACCAGGCGGGCCACGACGCCTACTACGGCGGGACGGACCCGCTCCGGCCGGAGGACGTCGCCGAGGCCATCGCCTGGGTGGCGGGCCTGCCGCCGCACGTGAACGTGGACACCCTGGAGATCATGCCCGTGAGCCAGTCCTGGGCCGGCTACCGGCTCGACCGCCGAAGACGGGGCGGGCGATGATGGCACCGGCCGCGGGGGCGGGACGAGCCGACCGGGGGAGACGATGACCGACGAGCAGGAGCGCACCCGACCGGCCGGCCGGCGCGGACCCCGTCCGGATCGCCGCGCCGCAGCCGGGACGACGGAGCCGGTCGATCCTGCCCGGTTCCCGGACCTCGCCGCGCGCCGCGCGCTGGGGGGCGTGGCACGGGAGCGCTGGGAGGCGCTCCTGGCTGAAGGCCTCGCGGCCGGAGGAGCGCCGGTCCTCGCGGATGGCGCGATGGGCACGATGCTCTTCGCGGCCGGCCTGGAGTCCGGCGACCCGCCCGAGGCATGGAACGTGGAGCGGCCCGACGCCGTCCGGGCGATCCACCGTGCGTACCTCGACGCCGGGTCGCGGATCGTCCTCACGAACACGTTCGGCGGGAACCGGCTGCGGCTGGGCATGCACGGCCTGGCGGAGCGAGTGACCGAGCTGGACCGGGCCGGCGCCGAGCTCCTGCGCGCGGAGGTGGACGCGGCCGGCGGGACGGCGCTCGTGGCGGGCGACATCGGCCCGAGCGGGGGGATCATGGCGCCCCTCGGGGCGCTGGGCCACGACGAGGCCGTGGAGGTCTTCGCCGAGCAGGCCGCCGCCCTTGTCGCCGGGGGCGTGGACGTGGTCTGGATCGAGACGATGTCCGACCTGGCCGAGGTGCGGGCAGCCGTCGAGGCGGTGCGCCGCGTCGCGCCGGGCATCCCGCTGATCGCGACGATGACGTTCGACACCCGCGGGAACACGATGATGGGCGTGACGCCGGCGCAGGCGGTCGCGGCCCTGACGGCGTGGGGCGCCGACGCCGTGGGCGGCAACTGCGGCAACGGCCCGGACGAGCTGATCCCGGTGATCGCCGCGATGCGGGACGCCGCCCCCGGGGCCGTGCTCGTCGCCAAGCCCAACGCGGGGGTGCCGGTCGTCGAGGGCGACCGGGTCGTCTACCGCGCGACGCCAGGGGCGATGGCCGCCGACGCGCTGCTCCTGCGCGACGCCGGCGCGACCTTCCTCGGCGGGTGCTGCGGGAGCAGTCCGGCACACCTCGCGGCGATCGCGCAGGCACTCGCGAGGCCGTAGATCCGCGGCGGCCGTGGCGTCCGCGCGCTGACGCCACGGCGCGAGGCGAGCCTGCGGGCTCCCGTGGCATCAGCGTCGCGAGGGCTCAGTGCGCCACGAGATTCCCTCCCGCCAGCGGCCGCTCGATCGCGGCCGATCCGGTCCACGCGCTCGCGGACCACAGCCGTCCGTCCTTGTCCCGGACGACGATCGCGATCGAGTCGGCCGAGCCCGGCTCGCCGCGGTCGGTGACCGTGAGCTGGACGGTCGCGTTGCCGTCGAGCGCGACCGCGGCGGCCGGATCGGAGACGTCCTGGATGTTCGCCCTGCTCAGGAGCGTCGCGGACGAGGGACACCCGGCCGAGGCGGGGCCCGACCTGCACGCCTGTGTCGCGAGCGACGTGAGAGCGTTCCCGCGCACCTGGTAGGTGCGACCGCCGCTCCGGACGATGACCGTCACATGCCCCTTCAGGTTCGTGGCGGACTTGTTGTACCGCACGTTGAACCCTGCGTTGGTCCGTGCGCCGGGATCGCCCGGGAACAGGCCCGCCGACCCCACGTTGACGATGTACCCACCGCCGGTGATGAACATCGTCGCGACGGGGCGCGAGATCGTGACGGTCGTGTCCTCGGTCGCGGCATCCCGGACGTAGTCGCCGCCGACGACGATGCCGACCCTGAAGGTCAGGCTGTCGGCCGAGCCGATGTCGGCGTTCCACGTGCACGTCGCGGTGCCGGTCGTGAGGTCCCCCGGCGAGACGAGCGCGACGGGCGCCTGGCAGAGCGGCGGGCCGCCCGAGGAGCGGTCGACGAAGGTCACGGTCGCCCGCCGGATGTCGCCGGGGGATCCGTCCGAGGCCGGGTCGCCAGTGACGGCCGAGATGTCGCGGACGACGGTCGACAGTGTCACCGATGCGGCCCCGCTGCTCACCGAGCTCGTCGCGACGAACAGCGCGCCGCCGTACGTCGCGCGCGCGTCCTCCGGCCGCACCTGGTAGGTCCCCGCGACGTCGGCCGGAAGGTAGCCGGCCGAGCCCGTGAACGCGGCCGCGACCGCGATCGTCGCCGGCGCGCGGTCGAGGAGGACGTCCGGGACGAGGGCCGCGCGGCCGTCCGGCCCCGTCGTGCCGGCGCCCGTCGCCGCGCCGTCGAGGGAGAACGTGATCGTCATGCCCGCGACCGGTCCGCCCGTCGCCCCGTCCGTGAGCAGCGCCGAGAGCCCGCTCGGATCGGAGTACTGCCCTGCCGTGGGGTCGCCGAACGCGAGCGTCGCGGGCCGTCGCTCGACCACGATCGTCACGTCCGTCTCGTCCGCCAGCGCGGGCGCCGCGTCCGCGACGCGGACGGTGAATGTGTGGCTCCCGACCTGGTCGACCTCCGGCGTCCAGGTGAAGAGGCCCGTCGCTCCATCGATCGTGGCGCCCTGCGGCGCGCCGGCCAGGGAGAAGATGAGCGTCTCGACCGGCAGGTCCGGGTCGTGTGCGGTGGCGGTGAACGTCACGGGCGAGCCCCACTGCGTCGTGGTGCCCGCGACGGCGTCGAGGGCCGGAGCGGCGTCCACCTCGGCGACGGAGACGTGGATCGTCTCCCGGTCGGTGAGGGCGCCGTCGCTGACGACGACATCGAAGGTGAACGACCCTGGGCCTTCGGCCTCGACCGGGATCCACGAGAAGGCGCCCGTCGCCGGGTCGACGAGCGCGCCGCTCGGCGCACCGTCGAGCGAGAACGTGAGCGGCTGGACGGGCACGTCCGGGTCGTTCGCGGACGCGGTGAAGGACAGCGTGGTCAGCTCGTCGATGGAGCGGTCGCCGATCGGGTCGAGGACGGGCGGCCGGGCGGCCGGCACCGGCGTGACGACGGCCTGATCGGGACGGCCGGAGCCGAAGATGGTCCGCGTCACGTAGGTCGTCGCGGCCCCGGGTGCGAGCGAGAAGCGGTTCGAGAACGCGAGGCCCAGGTCGTAGCTCAGTCCGGCGTCCACGAACTGGTCCGCGTCGGACCCGTCGCGGAAGACGCCGTCGTCCAATGCCGCCCCATCCCGGATCCGTCGCGGGAAGCCCGACCACTGGTCCACCTCGAAGCGGCCCGGCCCCGCCGTGTCGCCGCCCTCGGCGGTGATGCCGACGAAGTCCACGGCGGTCGCCGGGTCGCCGGCCATGTCCGTCTCGAAGAGGACCTCGACGCCGTCGCGGACCAGCCGCCCACCGCCGTCGGGGATGGTGTTGCTCGTGAGCCGAAGGTCGCCCTCGTAGTAGCGGATCAGCTCGAAGTCGGCCGCAGATGACCCGACGTTCGTGATCCGGTACGTCTGGGTGAGGAGGCTGCCGGTCCGGGTCGCTCCCGTGAAGGTCGACGCCACTGCCTGCTCGAGGTCGAAGCGCAGGCCGTCCACGGTGAAGGTGCTCGACGCCGAGGTCGGCGTGGTGGCGGTCATGCCCGGGTCGGGCAGCCGCCCGGGGATCGATCCATTGGCGTCGACGACGCCGGTGGACAGGAAGCCCCGGTACCCGCCGGTGCGACGGAGCTGGAGCATGGAGTTCCAGGTCGTGCTGCCCGGTCCCGTGGAGCCGGCGGGGTCGTATCTCGCATCGCCCGTGCCGCCGACGGCCTGGCTCCACGTCCGGTAGCCGAAGTCGCCGAAGGCGCCGACCTGGACCGACAGCCCGCCATCGCCGGGGCCCGTGGTCAGCGTGGGCGCCGCGGAGACCGTCACGACGTGCGACGCGGAAGCGGATGCCCCGTCGTCATCCGTGGCGGTCGCCGTCACGGTGTAGCTGCCGGGCGCGGCCCACGCATGGGTGACGGTGAAGTACGTCGCGTTGCAGTCGACCGGCCCGTGCTGCGGCGACCCGTCTCCGAAGTCCGCCGTGCAGCGGGTCGTGTCCGCCGCACCTGGGTCGCCGACGATCGGCTGCAGCTCCAGGACGCCGCCCTGGACGATGCCGGCAGCGGCGGAGGAGGGGAAGAAGATCGTCGGGGGAGCGTTGACCACGTCGACCGGCAGGGAGATCGTCGTCCGGAACTCGCGCCCGTCCACGATGTCCAGGGAGGCCGTGTAGGTCCCCTGGTCCGCGTACCGATGGGAGGGCGACGGGATGACCGGGATGGTCTGGGCCGCGACGCCGTCGCCGAATCGCCAGTCGAATCCCGCGAGCACCTGGCCCGCCTCCACCGCCACTCCCGCGGGCGAGAACCTGATCGAGTCGGCCTCGGTGGGCGCGGCCGGGTCGATCGCGAACGTCCCGGAGGGCGCCGCGCCGACGACCTGGCTGCGCGTCGCAGTGGACGTGCCACCGCCCGCGTCGGTCAGCGTGAGGCGCACGACATACGTCCCCGTCCCGGCGAACGTGTGCGTCGGGTCCATCGCGGCGACTGACACGACCTCGGCGCTCCCGTCGCCGAAGTCCCACCGCCGCTCGACGATGTCGCCTTCCACGTCGGTCGAGACGTCGGCGAACGTCACCGTGGGCCCGCCTTCCGCGCCCGACCAGGCCTTCAGGCGCGACGTGTAGACGACAGAGGATCCGCGGGTCGTGAGGGCGCGGTACTCCAGGTACCGGGCGTCCACCGGCGAGGCCAGGACGAACTCGGTGAGAGCATCGCCCGTCGCGGGGTTCGCCGCCGTGCCCGAGAGGATCCGCGTGAACGCGCCGGGTGCCGTCGTCGTGACCGAGGCCCAGACCTCGAAGTCGCGGACGCGTGCGTTGCCCGCCGGGCCCGGGTCGACCGAGATCCGGTCGATGCGCGCGATGTCGCCGGCGACGTCGATGACGGCGGACTGCCCGCTGCCGAGCGTCGCCTGCCAGCGGGTGGACGCGCTCAGGTCGAGGAGCGCGGAGGCAGGGTTCGACGCCGACCCACCGGTCGCGGACACGATCGATGCCCCGCCGTCGGCGAGGGCGACGTTCCGCCCGCCGTTCGCCGGCCGCGGCTCGAAGGCCGCGACCGGGGCGGTCCCGCCATCCGGCGTGCCCGCATCGCAGTCGTCGTCCAGACCGTTGAGCAGGAGCTCCGCAGCTCCGGGGCTCACCGCGGCATCAGCGTCGTCGCAGTCCACGGGCACCCGCCAGAGGTCGCCGTCGGCATCGACCCCGAGCACGCCCACGATCCACTGCCGGAGGTCGCTGCCGCCGTAGGGCTGACCGTCCGACGCGATCGCGCGCACGTCGTGGAGGCCGACGTCCGCGGCCGTGGCGAGGAAGCTGAAGTCCGACCCGCCTGCGACCGGCACGCCGTCCACCTGCCAGGACACCGCGACGGGATCCCCGTCGGGGTCGCCGGTCGTGACGGACATGGCGGCGGACGCACCGATCTCGATCGCGAGGACCCGCGCGTCGGGGGTCGACCCGACGATCGCCGGCGGCTCATTGGCGGGCGCGACGTCCATCGGCGCGTACGCGACGCCGTGCATCCCCGCGGCGTTCGTCACGAGGAGGCCCACCAGGCGATGGCCGGACGTCGTCGGCGTGAGCGCCGGCGTCGGTCCCGACGCGTCGTCGAACGCACCGTCCTCGTCGAGGTCCCACGCGAAGGAGACGATCTGCGTCGGGCTCGTCGAGGCGCTCCCATCGAGGACGACGGGCGTCCCCTCGACGGCCGCGTACGGCCCTCCAGGCCGCGCCGCCGGGCTGCGGTCGACGACGAGCGGGTTCGCCTCGAGCGTCGCGGCGAGCACGGCCGCGTCTCCCGCGAGCTGCTGGAGCGCCGTCCGGTAGCCCGCGGTCTCTCCGGCCGCCGCCCCGAGCTGCGCGGCGACGGACGCCTCGCTCAACCCGGGGAAGCTCAGGCCGACGATCGCGTCTTCGAACGCCTGCACCTGCGCGGGTGTGAGGCCGAGGTGGCGGAGTTCGCGCACGTCGACGTCGGAGAGGCCGGTCGTGGCCACGCCCGACCGGAACGCCTCCCACGACGCGGTCTCGGCGTCGTGATCGCGCGTGGACGCGGCGACGGCGCCTGCGGCCGCCGTGTAGGCCGCCCCGGAGGCGGGCATCTGGTCGGCCAGGAGGGTCGCGTACGCCTCGATCGCGCGCGCCTGGTAGAGCGCCCACTCGCCATCGCCGGCCACGTCCGCGCCCTGGTACCGCTCGAGCGACCGGAGCAGCGCCTCGGCGAGCACCGCCTCGGTGCTCGCCTCGCGGCCGAGGGCGAGCCCGGCCGAGACGACCGGGTCGATCGCCCGCCCGCCCGCCGTGCGCCCGCCGAGCCTCGCCACCGCGCGGAAGCCCGGGTCCGGCGGATCCGCCGCGATCGCGGCGTGGTGGGTCGCGACCGCGGCGATCGCCACGAGCGCGGACTCGTAGACGTCCCCGACGTTGAACAAGGCGCCGAAGACGTCGGCGAACACCTCGTTGACCTTGTCGGCGATCGCGGTCTTGTCGCCGGAGAGCTCGCTCGCGAGCTTGAAGAGCCACTCGTAGGCGAGGTGCGCTGCCTCCCAGTTCGCCTGTGCGGCCAGCGCACGCACCTTGATCCCGGCGATCGTCGCTGCGGGCAGCTGCGGGGCGTCCACCCCCATGTCCACCGTGATGGCGCTCGCGAAGATCGCGTCCACCGCGTCGTACACGCCGTCCTGGCACTCGTCGTACACCACGTCGTACACGCCGGCGCCGAGCGATCCGTTCGGCTGCGTGAAGCCGAGGAGCTGGCTGACGAACGCGCCGCCCAGGCTACCCATGACCGTGTTCGCGGATCCAGTGAGGTCCGCGAGGCCGCCTCCGACGCCGGTCGTACCGGGCGCCACGACGTAGACGTCGGCGATCGCGAAGAACCCGTCGTCCACCCCCGAGCCGCCGCAGTCGCTGATGTACTCGACGGCGCCGTCGATGACGATCGCCTGGTTCGGGCCGAACGTCGCCTGCGAGTCGCCGCTCTCGGCGAACAGGATGAACTGGTGGCTGGCGCGGGCCGGGGCGGCCGCGAAGGCCTGCGATGCCACGAGGACGCCCAGCAGGACGACGGCGAGGCCCGCTCGTCGAATGGCGCCCGTCAGCGTGGCGCTCCGGTCGGTCGACATCGCACGCCTCCCGGGGGTCAGCGGGTCGCCTGGGCCACGAAGGCCGCGGCGTCGAAGTGGATCCGTCCGCCGACGACCCGTTCGTCGGCCAGGTCGTAGACCACGACGAGCGGCACCCGGACCTCGCGGCCCGTGGCCGGGACCCCGGCGAACTCGCCCTTGTGGATGCCGACGAAGGTCGCCTCCAAAGCGGCCGCGGTGCCGTCGGCGTCGACGATCACGCGCGAACCCTCGAGCCGCGCCTCGAAGACGCCGTGGTAGAACCACGCGAGCATCCCGCCGATTGCCTCGGGGCCCGTCCACGTCATCCCCGTCGTGGTGTCGATGAACGTGGCGTCCGGCGCGAGCGCGTCCGGGTCGTGATCGTCGAGGTACGCGCGCAGCGCGGCCGCGTTCGCCCCGAGCACGCCCGTCGTCGTGGTGGTCATCGCTGGGTCCTCCAGGTCGCTCGGCGCGTTCCAGGCCGCTGCCGGCGATCGTGAGGGGCTGCCCGTCGCGCGACACTGCACAGTCGCGCCAACGTGACGCCGGAGCCCGGAGGTGGGCGCGGGACCGGGGGTCCGTATACTCGCGCGTCATGAGCGCTCGCGGAGCGGGCGGCCTCGCGGCCGCCGAGCGTGACCTCCCCGGCCGGGCGGCCGACCTGGCCGTGGTCCGGGCCGCCATCGACGCGGACGCCTCGATCGCGATCGTGGGCGAGGCTGGGGTGGGGAAGACCACGCTCGTCCAGGCGGCCCTCGCCGCATCCGGGCGGCGGTGGCGCGCCGGCGGCGGCTTCGGGACCCTGTCGTGGGCACCCTTCCTCGCCCTCGAACGCGCGATCGGCCGCCGTCTTGTCGACGCGGACGAGCTCCGTGCGGTCCGCGCGGTCACCACGGCGGTCGGGGACGGGATCCTGTTCATCGACGACCTCCAGTGGGTCGATCCGGCGAGCCGGGCCGTCCTGGTCCAGCTCGTCGGACGGCTGCCGCTCGTCGTGGCCGTCCGCCGAGGCGACCCGGCGACGGACGTCGTCCTCGCGGGGATGCCGTCGTCCGTCCGCCGCCACGACCTCCTGCCTCTCGACGAGGTCGCGGCGACGGAGGTCGCCCGGGCGCTCCGGCCGGGCCTGGACGGCGAGGCCGCGCGGCGGATCGCGCGGCGCGCCGGCGGCAACCCCCTCCTCATCGGCGAGCTCGCGGAGGGCGGCGAGGGTGCGCCGACCCTGGCAGCGGCCGTGCGGATCCGGCTCGATGGCCTCTCGCCGGAGGGCCGCGACGCCTTCACGCTCCTGGCCCTCGCGGGCCGCCCGATGGCACCGGCGGACCTGGGGTCCGGCGCGGGCGTCGTCGCCGCCTCCGGGCTGGCCGTCGTGGAGGGCGACGGCCGTCTTCGAGCGCGTCACGACCTCCTCGCCGAGGCCGCCGTCGCCGCGTGTCCCGACGCTGAGCGCCGGACGATGCACCTCCGCCTCGCCGGGACCCTCGCGGAGCCCGGCGAGGCCGCGCGCCATCTCGCGGCCGCGGGAGAGCGCGCGCGGGCCCACGCGCTCGCCCTCGAGGCTGTGCGCCTCGCCTCGACGCCGGGTGAGCGGGGCTCACACCTCGCGCTCGCGGCCGAGACGGCGGACGGCGACGCCGCGCTGGACCTGCGCGTCCGCGCGTCGCGGGCCCTGTCGGCCGACCTCGATCCCGACCGCGCGCTCACGGTGCTCGGCGACGCGCGCGGCGCCCCGATCCCTTCGGTGGCGCTCGCCGAAGCGCACGCCCATCGTCTCCGGAGCGAGCCCGACGCCGCGCGGGCCGCCATCGCGCGGGGACTGGCGGCCCTCGAGCCGGCGGCCTCCCCGGACGCTGCGACCGAGGTCGCCCTTCGGGTCGAGCGGGCACGCATCGCGCTCTCCGCGAACGAGGAGGACGCCGACGTGGTGGCATCCGCGCGCGTCGCGCACCGGCTCGCGGTCGAGCACGGCGTCGGGATCGCGGCAGCCCGATCCGTCCTCGGCACGGCCCGCGACCTGGCCGGCGACCCCGGCGGCCTCGACGACATGCGGGCGGGGATGGAGACCGCCATCTCCGAGGGCGACCTCGCCCTCGGCATGTCGATCGGGGGCGGACTGATCTTCGCCCTCCTCAAGCACGGGCACGCGGGTGAGGGGCGCGCACTCGCCGAGCGGCTCCGTGCACTCGCCGCGTCCGCAAGGCTCGCCGGCCAGGAGCGGCACCTGGCGGGCTGGGCCCTCGGCTGCGCGTGGCACGCCGGCGACTTCGAGGACGCCCTCGCGATGGCGCGCGGGCTCGCGTCCGACGACCTTGGGACGGACGGGCTCGTGGACTGGTACCTCATCCAGGTCCTGGCGGACCTCGGACGCCTGGACGAGGCGCGGATCCGGGCCGAGCGATCCGTGCCCGGCGCCCATGCTGGCGAGTACGACCTCGGCGAGGCCCTCTGGGCGGTCGCGGACGTGGCGTGCCTCGCGGGGCGCTGGGCGGACGCCGTCGCCGCGGCGGACGCTCACGCGCGCGAGATCCCGCGGGCCCGCCACCGGATCTTCGTCGAGGTCGCCGGGGCGTGGGCGACGGTCGAGCTGGGGCGAGCTCCGGCGTGGCCGTCGCGCTGGGACGTCCTTCCGATGGCGGACGGCGGACCGATCGAGCTCGAGGCGCTCCTCGAGCTCGCCGCGGGGCGCCCGGGTGAGGCGGCGGAGGGGTTCACCACCGCGGCGGACGCCTGGGCCGGGCGCCACGCCCGCGGCGAGCTCCGCTGCCGCTGGGCCTCGGCGGAGTGCCTCCGTCGCGCGGGCGACCTCCTCGCCGCGCGCGCCGCGCTGCTCGACCTGGAGTCGCGTCTGGAGTCGCTCGGGCATGTCCCCTTCCTCGTCCGGACGCGGCGGTCGCTCCGGCTCCTCGGCATCCGTCGGGCCGCAGGGCGCCGCTCGGTCCCGGGCTCCCCGCTCACCGCGCGGGAGTCGGAGATCCTGTCGATGTCCGGGAAGGGGATGCGGGACGCCGAGATCGCCACGCGCCTGGGGGTCAGCCGGTGGGCCGTCATCCGGGCGGCCGAATCAGCGGCCGCGAAGCTCGGTGCGGCATCGCGGATGGAGGCCCTCGCCGCCGTCGCATCGACGTCTCGACGCGGCGGTCCGGCCGACGATCGAGCCGTCCGTGCTGGGCGCGGCGAAGCCCGGTGACGACGATCGTGGTCGAGGGCTCGCGTGAATGGCTCGGCGTCGTCCTCGCCGGGCTGGGCGCCGACGCCCCGGACGCGGTCACGGTCTCGGACGAGGCGGGTGCCGCGAGGGCGCTCTGGGCGGCCTTGCGCGGCGAGGCGCAGGTGATCCACGCGACGGCGTCGAGGCCGGTCCTCGACCGACTCTACGACGACCTTCGCCGGCTGGGACCCGTCGTGGTGCGCTCGGAGCTCGACGCGCGGGGCCCGGGGCCGGACGGTCTCGCCGGGGACGAGCGGGCGTTGCTCGGGCTGCTCTCGACGGGCCTCTCGCTCCGCGAGGCTGCGGTCCGCCTGCACCTCTCGCCGCGGACCGCTGACCGCCGCCTGGCGCATGCACGGTCGGTGCTGGGTGTCGCGACCACCGCGGAGGCGGTGCAGCTGGTGGCACGCCGCGACTAGCGTCCCTCGCGGCCGGCACCGTGGCAGGCCGTCCTTCGCCCGTGGTCGCCGCGCGCTAGCATCGGCGGCATGGTCACGCCTCGATACGACTTCATCATCGTCGGCGGTGGCTCGGCGGGCAGCGTCCTCGCCAACCGGCTCAGCGCCTCCCCCTCCAACCGCGTCCTCGTCCTGGAGGCGGGCCGCACGGACTACCGCTGGGACACGTTCGTCCAGATGCCGGCCGCCCTCACGTTCCCCATCGGCAGCAGGTTCTACGACTGGAAGTACGAGTCGGAGCCCGAGCCGTTCATGGACGGGCGTCGCATCTACCACGCGCGCGGGAAGATCCTCGGCGGCTCCGGGAGCATCAACGGGATGATCTTCCAGCGCGGGAACCCGCTCGACTACGAGCGGTGGGCGAGCGACCCCGGCATGGAGACCTGGGACCACGCCCACTGCCTGCCGTACTTCAAGCGGATGGAGAACTGCCTCGCGGCGTCGCTCGACGACCCCTTCCGCGGCCACTCCGGGCCGCTCGTCCTCGAGCGCGGACCAGCCACGAACCCGCTGTTCGGCGCGTTCTTCCAGGCGGTCCAGCAGGCAGGCTACCGCCTGACCGACGACGTGAACGGCTACCGCCAGGAGGGCTTCGCGCCGTTCGACCGCAACGTCCAGAACGGCCGGCGGCTCTCCTCCTCCCGCGCCTACATCCACCCGGTGATCGACCGGAAGAACCTCGCCGTCCGGACGCGGGCGCTCGCGACCCGCGTGCTCCTGCGGGACGGCCGGGCGATCGGCGTCGAGTACGCGACGAGCCGAGGCGCGCCGCAGCGGGCGTTCGCCGGCACGGTGATCCTCGCGGGCGGCGCGTTCAACACGCCGCAGCTGCTGCAGCTGTCGGGGATCGGGAACGCGGCAGAGCTTCAGGCGGCCGGGGTGGCACCGGTCCACGACCTGCCCGGCGTCGGCGAGCACATGCAGGACCACCTGGAGGTCTACATCCAGTACGGCAGCCGGCTGCCGGTCTCGATGCAGCCCGCCCTCCAGCAGTGGCGCCGGCCGTTCATCGGCGCCCAGTGGCTCTTCCTGCGCAGCGGCCCCGGCGCGACGAACCACTTCGAGGGCGGCGGGTTCGTCCGCAGCAACGAGGACGTCGCGTACCCCAACCTCATGTTCCACTTCCTGCCGCTCGCCATCCGGTACGACGGCTCCGCACCTTCGGGCGGACACGGGTACCAGGTCCACGTCGGGCCCATGTACTCCGACGCTCGCGGCTCCGTGAAGATCACGAGCACGGACCCGGCCGTCCATCCCGCGCTCCGCTTCAACTACCTCTCGACCGACCAGGACCGGCGTGAATGGGTCGAGGCCGTCCATGTCGCCCGCGGCATCCTCAACCAGCCGGCCTTCGAGCCGTTCAACGACGGCGAGGCGTCTCCCGGCCCGTCCGTGTCGACCGACGCGGAGATCCTCGACTGGGTCGCCCGGGACGGCGAGACGGCGCTCCACCCGTCGTGCACGGCGCGGATGGGCATCGACGGCGAGTCCGTGGTGGATCCGCTGACGATGGGCGTCCACGGGATCGCTGGGCTCAAGGTCGTGGACGCCTCGGCGATGCCCTACGTGACGAACGGCAACATCTACGCGCCGGTGATGATGCTCGCGGAGAAGGCCTCCGACCTCATCCTGGGGAACACGCCCCTGGCGCCCGAGCCGGTCGAGTTCTACCGGCACCCGGGGGGCTGAGGGGAGACCGCGCGGCGCCGCCGCCGGGCTCCGCGCGGAAGGACGGCGGTGCCGCCATCTCCCCGCCCGGCCCCCGCTACGCCCCCCGGATCCTCCTGATCTCCGCGCTGATCGCCGGCACCACCTCGTGGAGATCGCCGATCACGGCGTAGTCGGCGGCCGACATGATCGTGGCCTCGGGGTCCTTGTTGATCGCGAGGATCCGCTTCGCGCCCTTGCACCCGGCGAGGTGCTGGGTGGCGCCGCTGATCCCGCACGCGATGTACAGGTCCGGGGCGATCTTCGTGCCGGTCTGGCCGACCTGCTCGGTATGCGGCCGCCAGCCCGCGATCGTGACCGCGCGGCTGCACCCGACGGCGGCGCCGAGCAGCTCGGCGAGATCCGCGATCGGTACGAAGCCCTCGGCCGACCCTGCCCCACGGCCGCCGGAGACGACGACCTTCGCGTCCGCGAGCGAGACC
>JALOOH010000174.1 GCA_025454515.1 Chloroflexota bacterium | reverse complement strand
GCCGCGCCGGCGATGGCCGCGACGGCGATGTACGGAGCCTCCGGGACCACGCCCGCGCGCCCGAGGGCGTACAGCGCGAGCCAGACGCCGAACCCGGTCCCGGCCGAGGCGAGGATCTGGACCCGCAGGAACGCGCTGGCGACGGCGTCGGTGAGGCGCGCCAGCGCGAGGAGATCGGGCCGGAGCCACGGCGCGACGTGCCGCGCGAGACGGCGGCGAGCGTCCGGGCTGTCGTTCGTGACCGCGAGGATCCACGTGGGGATGACGAGGAGGCCGAGCAGGACGCTCGCCGCGTCGAAGGCATGGACGATCGAGTCGGCGATGAAGGCGGCGAGCCCGTCGAGAGCGCCGGAGATGTCCGCGCGGAGGATCGCGACGACCCGGTCGATCACCTCCGTGGCGATCGCCTGCGATCCCTCGGGGAGCGTGGCGAGCCACTCCCGGACGCGCAGCCCGACGTCCGCGAGGCGCTCGCCGGTCGGGAGCTCGAGGAAGATCTTCACGAGCTGGGCCACGACGGGCGGCCCGACGATCGCGAGGAACGCGATGACGGCCGCCACCACGCCGGCGACCGCGAGGAGCCCCGCGAGGACCCGGGGCATGAAGCGGTCGAGGCGGTCGACGACGGGAAGCACGGCGTAGGCGAGGACGCCCCCCGCGAGGAACGGCACGATCGCCGGCCACGTGACGCCGAGGAGCCACACCGCGCCGACGATCGTCGCGATGACGACGACCATCCGCCCGATGCCGGAGGGCGTCACCGTGCGGAGCCGCCCGCCGAGCGCCCGCCACGCCGCGGCGGCGCGTTCCTGTGCGTCCGTCGTCGCGACCCGCTGCGCCACGTCCCCTTCGCACTCCTCGCTCGGCCGCGATCGGCGCGGCGCTGCGGCCCATCGTAGCGCGCCGGGAAGCGCGTCCGGCGCTCTCGCCGTACCCTCTGCCGATGCGCCCCGGGGATGCTGGCCGCCGCGCGCACGCGGGACGGCGGCCGTGACCGAGATCCGGCTCGACCCGACGCCCGTCGCGGGCGGCTCGGGCGGCCGCCGTGCGGGCATCGTCCTCGCCGTCGTCGTCGCGCTCGTCGGGGTCGCGGTGTGGAAGCCGTGGCAGGACGCGTCCGCGCCGGTGCCCTCGCCGTCGCCGATCGCGACCCCGGTGGCCTCGCCGGCCGCCCTGGCGCCCTCGCGCCAGACCGAGGCACCCTCGCGCCAGACCGAAGCGCCCTCGACGCCGCCCGCGCCGGACCAGAGGAGCCGCGCGCCGTTCACCACGCCGCCGGCGCCGCGCACCGCGGCGGACTGGAGCGGGATCCGCTGGCGTCGTCTCGCCCCGGACGACCCGGCCGCGCTGGTGCGCGACGTCGTCCTGTTCGACGGCGGCTACCTGGCCCTCGGGCCCGTCGTGGAGCCCGACGATTCCGCGGGACCGGCATGGGCGTCGCCGGACGGCGCCTCGTGGACGCCGCTGCCGCGCGGGACCCGCGGGTCGCTGTGGCCCGACCAGGCGATCGTGGCAGCCGTCGCGGTCCCGGGCGGCGTCGTCGTGCTCACCGTCCCGGCCGGGGCGGTCGCGTGCGTCGCGGCCGCGACGTGCGAGCCGGGCGCGACCTCCGCCGTCGCGTGGGTCTCGGCCGACGGCCTGACGTGGGCGCCGCAGGAAGGCACGGGTCTCGCCCTCGCCGACGGCGCCGCACCGCCACTGCTCGCGGGCGGCCCGGCCGGGCTCGTCGCGGTCAGCGGCGCCGGAGGGTCGCGGACGGTGTCGCTCTCCGCGACCGGCGGCGCGTGGCGGACGGTCCGCGATGCGCTCCCGTGGGGATTCGCTGCGACGGGCCTCGCGGCGACCCGGGACGGCTACGTCGCGGCGGGATGGCTCTGGTCGGACGGGCGGCGGGTGGCGGCGACGGCGAGCTCGGCGGACGGGGAGCGCTGGACCGCGTGGCCGCTCACCGTCCCCACGGCCGGGGCGGCCGCATCGGGGGCGTCGGTCGTGGACGCGGTCTTCGCGACCGATCGCGGGCTCCTGCTCGTCGGCAGGGTGGACGCGACGGGCGCCGGATGGGATCGCCAGGATGCGTGGTGGTCCGGCGAGGACGCGGAGGCCCTCGTCCTGCTGCCCGACGTCGGTCCGCTGACGGCGGGCGGCGCGCCGGCAACGCCCGATGGCGGCGGTCCCGGGGAGGGCGGCGGCACGCTCGCGGGCGACGGCAGGCGGATCGTGGCCCTCGCCGCCGGCGGGAGCGGGGTCGCCTGGTCGTCGTCCGATGCCGCCGACTGGCGGGCCCTGCGGACCTCGGGCGATCGTCCAGCGCCCGGCGCGGTGGACGAGACCGTGTTGCTGCCGGGAGGGCTCCTCGCCAGGGGGGCCGGCGGGGCGTGGATCGGCGAGGCGGTCGTCCCGTGGCCGACGCGCTGACGCCGAGGCTCAGTCCGCGACGAGCGGGGTCTCCGGCGCGCCGATGCCGACGAGGTGGCCGCGCCGCGCGGCGACGATCCAGGCGGGGACGATGACGAGCGCCGCGCCGAGAAGGCCGAGCGTGGCGAACCCGGCGCCGGCAACGACGAACCCAGACCCCAGGCTCGCGAGCGCCGCCGAGCTCCAGATGAGCGAGTCCGTCCATCCCTGGAGCCGCGTGCGCTCGCCGAGCGTCAGCCCGCCCGTCACCGCGGCGCTCCCGGCGACGTAGCCGAGGCTCCACCCGAACCCGAGCAGGAAGAGCGCGAACGCGAGGAGCAGGCCGCCGTCGGGCGGGGCGATGGCGGAGAGGCCGGCTGCGACGCCGCACGTGATCAGGCCGGCGACGATGACCGGCGCACTCCCGAACCGGTCGGTGAGCCGGCCGGAGACCGGCGACAGGGCGAACATCCCGAACGTGTGCGCGGAGATCACGAGGCCGACGGACGCGAGGTCGTGGCCGTGTTCGGTCATGTGGAGCGGCGTCATCGTCATGACGAGCACCATGACGACCTGGACCGTGACGAGCGCGACGAGCGCGACCCAGACGGACGGTCGCCGGATGAGCGCCCGGATCGGGTCGCCCGCTCGATCGTCCTCGTCCCGCCGCTCGGACGCGTCGGCGAGCAGATACGGGTCCGGGCGGAGCAGGGCGAACGACAGGAGCGCCGCCGCCGCGACGAAGAAGGCCGGCAGCAGGTACGCGCCGGCGAGCCGCGGGAGCCCGATCGCCGCCGCCGCGTCGCCGGCGATCGGGACGAGATTCGGGCCGACGACGGCGCCGACGGTCGCCCCCCACACGACGAGGCTCAGCGCCGACGCCCGGCGCGCGAGCGGCACGAGATCGGCGGCTGCGTATCGCGAGAGGTTGTTCGCGCTGTTCGCGACGCCGATGAGCACCGTGCCGGCGAGAAGCAGCGGGAATGACCGGGTCACGAGCGCGAGGACAGCGAGGAGCGCCCCGCCGATGCCGACGACGTACCCGGTGACGAGCCCGGTCCGGCGGCCGGTCCGGACCATGACCGCCGAGAGGACCGGCGCGCCCACGGCGGCCCCGAGGACGACCGCCGCGCCCGGGATGCCCGCCCATGCCGACGAGCCCGCGAGATCCTGCGCCGCGAGCGTCGCGACGGTCACGGCGGCGATGTGGCCGGTGCTGCCGAGGGCGACGCCCCCGACGAGCGTGCCGATCGAGCGGCGGCGGAGGCGGTCGAGCGCGGGGCCCTCCGCGGGGATGGACATGCGGCGGAGCATAGGCGGGTGCACGGGCGCCCGCGCGGGCGATACGATGCCGGTGACGCGACCACGCCGCGTACGGGACCCGTCCGAGTCGCCTCGTCGCCGGATGCATGGGTCCGCGACGGCGTGGAGCGGGCACGCGACGGGAGTCACGCGCATGGCGACGGTCAGCTTCGATCACGTCACGAAGAAGTACGGGGAGGTCACCGCGGTCGACGACCTCTCGCTGGACATCGTGGACGGCGAGTTCATGGTGTTCGTCGGGCCGTCCGGCTGCGGGAAGACGACCAGCCTCCGGATGATCGCCGGGCTGGAGGACATCACCGCCGGCACCCTCCGCATCGGCGACCGGGTCGTGAACGACGTCGCGCCGAAGGATCGCGACATCGCGATGGTCTTCCAGAGCTACGCGCTCTACCCGCACATGACCGTCCGCGACAACCTCGCGTTCGGTCTGAAGCTGCGCAAGGTGGACAAGGCCGAGATCGAGAAGCGCGTCCAGGAGGCCGCCGGCATCCTCGACCTCGGCAAGTACCTCGACCGGAAGCCCAAGGAGCTGTCGGGCGGCCAGCGCCAGCGCGTCGCGCTCGGCCGGGCGATCGTCCGGGAGCCCGCGGTCTTCCTCATGGACGAGCCGCTCTCCAACCTCGACGCGAAGCTGCGCGTCCAGACGCGCGCCGAGATCCTCCGGCTCCACCAGCGCCTCGAGACCACGATGGTCTACGTCACCCACGACCAGACCGAGGCGATGACGATGGGGACGCGGATCGCCGTGATGAACGACGGGAAGCTCCAGCAGGTCGGGCCCCCCCAGGAGCTGTACGACCACCCGGTGAACCGCTTCGTCGGCGGCTTCATCGGCAGCCCGGCGATGAACTTCGTCGACATGACCACGACGGGCGGCGACGGAGCGATGCGCCTCGAGGCCGAAGGGGTGAGCCTCCCGGTCCCCGACCG
>JALOOH010000039.1 GCA_025454515.1 Chloroflexota bacterium | reverse complement strand
CGGAGTGGCGGGTACGTCGCGATGATCGGGGACGGCGTGAACGACGTGCTCTCGCTCAAGCGCGCGAACGTCGCGGTGGCGATGCAGAGCGGCAGCCAGGCGACGCGCGGCGTCGCGGACATCGTGCTGATGAACGACGCGTTCTCCTCGCTCGCCCCCGCGGTCGAGGAGGGTCAGCGGATCGTCAACGGCATGCAGGGGATCCTCGCGCTCTTCCTCACGCGCATCGCGACCCTCGGCGCGCTCATCGTCTCGGCGCTCATCATCGGCGTCTTCCCGGTCGCCCTGCGCAACGCGTCGGCCATCACGTTCTTCACCGTCGGGGTCCCGTCGGTGCTCCTCGCGTTCTGGGCGCGCCCGGGCGCCCTGCCGCGCGAAGGGCTCGCGCGGACGCTCGTCCGGTTCGTGGTCCCGGCCGCCGCCGTCACGAGCCTCGTCGGGCTCATCCTTCTGTACGGGACGATCCTCCTGCGACTCGTCGAGGTCTACGAACCATCGATGTCGCAGGCCGAGGTGGACGCGATCCTCGCCGCCGCGACGCCCGCGGCGCAGTCGGCCGTGACGGCGCTGCTGGTCTTCACCGGCCTCGCCCTCGTCGTCTTCATCCAGCCGCCGATCGCGAGCCTCGCCGTCGTCCGGCCGCTCACGCCCGACCGTCGCCCCACGTACCTGGCGCTCGTGCTTGCGGCCGGATTCGTCGTGACGAACAGCATCCCCGTCCTCCGGAGCTTCTTCGCGCTGCAGCCGCTCCGCGAGATCGAGTGGCTCGTCGTCGCGCTCGCGCTCCTCGTCTGGCTCGCGCTCATCCTCCCGGTCTGGAAGTTCCGGGTCGTCGAGCGGTTCCTCGGCGCCGAGCGCCCGATGTAGCTGGCCGGCGGGCCTCGGCGCGCCGTCCGGCGCCCCCGGCGTCGCCCCAGGCCCGGCCGGACCTCGCCCTCCGCGGCCCTCGGGGCCGGCCGGGGGCCGCCTTGGCTCCTCGGGGGCGGCCCCGCCCCCGGATGCACGAGATCTTCACCCCATGCACACGACGGGCCGGCGTCGTCACCGGGTGAAAGGAACGGGCAGGACGGGCCCCTTCGCGCGGTGGGCCGCTCCAGCCTCGACGGCGGTTCCGCGTGCACAACGGCTGTCCCGCATCTTGAGGCGCCTGCGGCGCCCCAGGCTGCCGGTCCGATCAACCTTCCTCTTCACCCGGTGCACAGATCCGGCAGCGAGCGGTGCCCTCGGGCGCTGAAGGCTCGCTTGCTTTCACCGGGTGAAGAACGCGCCGGGCCGCCGCGGCCGCCCGCGATGCCCGGGCCGGCGCGGCCGCCCGCGATGCCCGGGCAGACAGCGGCTCCGCCCTGGCTGCCGGGCCACCCGGTGAGAGCGATGGTCCGGCCGCTGGCCATCCGCCAGGGCGCTCAGGTGACGAGGGCGATCGCGAGGTCGGCAACCTGCACGCCGAAGATCGCCGCGAAGAGGAGGAGCGCCGCTGACGCGAGCCCCTCCGCCACCCGGAGCCATCGGCGCTCCAGCCGGCGGTGGCCGACGCCGACCAGGGCCGCGACGCTGATCGAGTAGATCGACAGCCCGGTCACGTACGCGACGAAGAAGGCCGCGTAGTCAGCCGCGTCGGCATCGGCGAGGCCGGCAGCCGCGAAGGTCCCGCCGATCCCGAGCCAGAACGCGATGGCCCAGGGATTCGCCAGGCCGAGGGCCAGGCCGGCGAGGAAGGGTCCGCGCGTCGCGAGAGCCGCGCCGAGACGACCGCCAGGGGCGGGCTGCTCTCCGGGGAGGCCGACGCCTGCCGCCGCGAGGCCGAAGCCCGCCGCGGCCGTAGACGCGCCTGCTGCGGCCGTGGGTCCGCCCGCAGCGGCCGTGGACGCGCCTGCCGCTCCGGCCCCGGCGTCCGTCTCCTGCCTCGACGCACCTGCATCCGCGGCTCCCGCCCCGCTCCCTTCGTCGGCGCGCAGGGCCGCCCGCATCCCCGTGAGCCCAAGCCACAGCATCAGCGCGACACCGAACGCGCCGAGGAGGACCTGCACGACCGGCTCCGTCACCAGGACGGCCGCCCCGGCGAGCCCGAGGAACGCGTAGGCGCAGTCGGCCACGATGGAGCCGTACTGGACGGCGACGCCAGGCCAGAAGCCGCCGCGGGCGCCGCGCCGGATGGTCTCCGTGAGGATGACGCTCGGGGGGAGCGCGAGGGCGAACGCGAGGGTCAGCCCGAGGATGAAGGCCGGGACCGGCATGGGATGCGGGCGGTCGCCGGGTCAGTGGCGCGTGGTGCCGGTGAACGTCCAGCTGGCGATCCGGACCGCGGGCACGAGCGCCCCGCCGAGCATCCCCTTCACGAGGCGCCGCTCGGCCGAGACCGCCTCGACGCCGGCGAGCGCCTCGAGGTAGCTCTGGGTGTACCGGAGGTTCCGGACGGGGGCGACGATGCGGCCGCCCTCCACCAGGAAGGTGCCGTCGCGGGTCATCCCGGTCACGATCGCGAGCTTGGGGTGGACCGGGTTCGTGTAGTGGAACCTCGTGACCACGAGGCCGCGGTCCATCCCGGCGATCAGGTCGTCGCGGGTGGACGCCCCCGCGGCCATGAACATGTTGATCGGGAAGGGGCCCCACGTGTTCGGTGCGGGGAGGCCGTGGCCGGTGGACCGCCGCCCCGCGCGCGCCGCCGTCTGCGCGTCGTACACGACGTCGCGGCAGATGCCCGCGTCGACGAGGCTCACCCGCTGCTTGGGGACCCCCTCGTAGTCGAAGGGCAGGGGCAGGCCGGCGGGGTCCGCCCCGTCGTCCCAGATGGACACCAGGTCGGAGCCGATCCGACGCCCCGGCTCCGCGAACGACCGGCCCTCGTCCACCGCGAGCGCGGAGAAGCCGAGGTACCCGAGCATGTCCGTGATGTCGCCGACGGCGTAGCTCTCGAGGACGACCGGGTAGTCGCCGGCGGGGACCTCGATCGCGTCGCGGGTCAGGCGCGCCCGCTCCGCGGCCTCGTGGCCGATCGCCGACGCGTCGATCGCGGCCACGTCCACGGCGGCCTGCTCCGCGTACCCCGTGCCGCCTCCCGGGCCCATCATCACGGTGAGCAGGTGCGTCTCCGAGCGCGACCCCGCCGCGCGCACCCCGCGCGAGTTGGCCACGGCGAGCGTCTCCACCTCGGTGCGGAACGACCCGTACGCCGTGACACCCGCGGCGTCCGCCGCCGCGATGACCGCCCGCGCGCCTTCCGCGCGCAGCTCCGGCGTGGCGTCCGCGGTGGCCTCGGCGAGGGCCCCGCCGACCGGCGCGATCTGTGCCGGCTCCGGTAGCGCGACGCCGTCCTCGCGCTCGGCCGAGACGCGCGCGATGGCGGCGGCGGACGCCGCGAGCCGGTGGAGCGCCGCGTCGTCCAGGCGGTCGGAGGAGGCAACGCCCTGCCGCGAGCCGAGGACGAACCGCAGGCTCACGTGGACGCCAGCCTCGGCGACGTTCTGGTGGATCTCGGAGTTGGCGAACCGCGTGAGGGCCGCGTCCGACCGGATCGCGACCACCTCTGCGCCCGTGGCGCCCTCGGCCTCGGCGAACGCGAGCAGCCGCTCCCCGACCTCGAGCAGCGCCTGCGCGTCGGTGCTCGCCGGCCTCGTCACGGCCGTCCCTCCGTGCTCACCACTTCCCCACGCCCACCTGGACGTCGCGGAACCGGGCGCCGGAGACACCGTGGCCCACGTGGCCCGTCTGCCCCGGCTCGCCCTTGCCGCAGTTCGGCGTGCCGAGCATGACCCAGCTGCTCGCGTCGCCCACCGCGTCGCACGCGCCCCAGAACTCGGGCGTGATGCCGGTGTAGGTGGGGTTGCGGTAGAGCCGGCCCAGCTTCCCGCCGCGGATCTCGTACGCGACCTCGGTGGCGAACTGGAAGTTCAGGCGCCGGTCGTCGATGCTCCAGCTCCGATTCGAGGCGAGGTACAGGCCGTCGTCCGTGTCGGCGACGATCTGCTCCAGGCTCATGCCCGGCTTCGGCAGCAGGTTGACGTTCGTCATCCGGATGAGCGGGATCCGGTTCCAGCCGTCGGCGCGCATCGCGCCCCCGCTCGTCCGGCCGATCCGCGGGGCCGTCTCCCTCGACGAGAGGTAGCCGACGAAGATCCCTTCGCGCACGAGGGGGACCGCCTGCGCGGGGACGCCTTCGTCGTCCCACCCGAATGTCCCGAGCCCGCCCGGCGCGGTGGCGTCGGCGACGATGTCCACCAGCTCGGACCCGTACCGGAACCCGCCCTCGAGCAGGTCGGGGGTGAGGAAGCTCGTCCCCGCGTAGCTCGCCTCGGTCCCGAAGACCCGGTCCAGCTCGGTGGGGTGGCCGCAGCTCTCGTGGATCTGGAGGTAGAGCTGCGACGGGTCGAGGACGATCGTCCGGCGCCCCGCCGGCAGCTGCGGTGCAGACAGGAGCTCGACCGACTCCTCCGCGAGGGGCCCGGCATGCCCTGCGAGGTCGAGGTCGCGGATCCACTCGTAGCCGGCCGCCTGGAAGCCGCCCCCCGCGTCCGGGTAGCTCCGGCGCTGGTGCTCATCGCCCTCGATCGCGTTCGCCTCGATCCCCGCGCCCACGTGCGTGACGGACTGCTCCGTGAAAGCACCTTCGGTCGACAGGAACGTCTTCTCCTCGCGCTGGGCCTGGAAGAGCGATTCGGTGAACGCCACGCCGCGCACGCGTCGCATCGCCTCGTCCGCCGCGAGGAGGTCGGCGAGCTTGGTCTCGACGGGGACCGCGAACGGATCCTCGCGCAGGGCCGTCGCGTAGCGACCCGTGACGGCGGGCCGCTCGTCGAGGATCACCGGGCGTCGGAGCGCCGTCGCCGACGCGCGCGCGATCCGGACGGCGAGGTCGGCGGTGCGGTCCACCTCGGCCGCGTCGATGAACGAGGTGGAGGCGAACCCCCACGCGCCGTCCACGAGCACGCGGATCCCCAGGCCCTCGCTCTCGGATGCCGCGGCGGCCTCGACGCGTCCGGTGCGGACGGTCAGGCCCTCTTCGCGTCGGCGGACGTGGCGGACGTCGGCGTACGACGCACCACGGACGCGGGCGGTCTCGATCGCCCGCTCGAGCAGATCTCGCATCGGCCCGATCGTAGCCGGTCCCGCGGGCCGCCGCCGGTCCGGACCGCGTCCCGGCCCACCCGGCCATCCGGCCTCGAGGCCCCGGGCGGGCAGGCATGCGCGCCCCGCGACGAACGGCCCGTCAGCACATGCCGAACGGCACGTCGGAGGGGCCGGACGGCCCTACGGCCAGCCGCCATCCGTCACGACCCTTCCCCCATCGAACCCGCGCACGTCGACTGCTGCGCATACGTCCATGCGTCCCGCGCGGGCGAGCCGCCGCAGCGACCGGGCGGACGAGGGATGTGCGTCCGCTCCGGCAGGGAGGAGACGGATGGTGGACGGCACCGGCTTCCCGGGTGGTGCCGGGACGCTGGTCGAGGCGCTCGCCGCGCGGGGAGTCTCGCGACGACGCTTCCTCCAGTTCTGCTCGGCGATGACCGCCGCGCTGGCGCTCCCCAAGAGCTACACCCCGCGCATCGTCGCCGCGCTCTCACAGCAGACCAGGCCCACCGTCGTCTGGCTGGAGTTCCAGGACTGCGCGGGCAACACCGAGTCCCTGCTCCGCAGCTCGCACCCGGACGTCGCCCAGCTGGTCATCGAGATCCTGTCGCTCAACTACCACGAGACGATCATGGCCGCGGCCGGGAAGCAGGCCGAGCAGAACCTCGACGACGTCGTGACCACGCTCCCGGGACAGTACGTCGCGATCGTGGAGGGGAGCATCCCCACCGCGGAGAACGGCGTCTACTGCACGATCGCCGGTCGCACCGCCCTGGACATCGTCAACCGCGTGACGAAGAGCGCGGCTGTCACGATCGCCGTGGGCGACTGCGCGTGGGACGGCGGGTTCGTGAGCCTCGGGCCCACGCAGGGCAAGGGCGTGGGGCAGGTCGTGTCGGGCGTGAGCCCCATCAACATGGGCGGCTGCCCGCACAACTCGGTCAACCTCGCGGCCGTCATCGTCCACTACCTCACGTTCAAGTCCGCCCCGGCGCTCGACCAGTTCGGGCGGCCGCTCTTCGCGTACGGCCACCTCATCCACGACCAGTGCGAGCGCCGGTCGCACTTCGATGCCGGTCGCTTCGTGGAGCAGTGGGGCGACGAGGGCGCCCGCAACGGCTGGTGCCTGTACAAGATGGGCTGCAAGGGCCCGGCCACCAACTACAACTGCTCGATCGCCCGCTGGAACGACGAGACCAACTGGCCCATCGGCGCCGGGCACGGCTGCATCGGCTGCGCCGCCCCCGCCTTCTGGGCCCAGATGAGCCCGTTCTACAGTCGGCTTCCCAACGTCCAGATGATCGGCGTGGACACCACCGCGCAGACGATCGGCCTCGTCGCGATCGGCGGCGTGGCGGCGTTGACGGCCGTCCACGGCGTCGGCGTGATCGCACGGATGCAGCGCAACAGGCGCCGCGCGAAGGTCGCCGCGGACGGGACGGTGGTCCTGGAGCCGCCGCCGGGGCCTGACGCGGGCGCCGGGACGCCTGGCGGCGCCGCCGCCGGAGGGACCAACTGATGGCCAAGATCGTCGTCGATCCCGTCACCCGGATCGAGGGACACCTGCGCATCGAGGCGCAGGTGGACGGCGGCCAGGTCACGGACGCGTGGTCCAGCGGGACGATGTTCCGCGGGATGGAGATCATCGTCCAGGGCCGCGACCCGCGCGAGGCGTGGATCTGGACGCAGCGGATCTGCGGCGTCTGCACCACGGTGCACGCGGTCGCATCGGTCCAGGCGGTCGAGAACGCCCTCGGGATCTCGCCGCCGCCCAACGCCCTCCTCATGCGCAACCTCATCTCGGGCGCGCAGTACATCCAGGACCACGTCATCCACTTCTACCACCTGCACGCGCTCGACTGGGTGGACGTCACCGGCGCGCTCGTCGCGGATCCGGCGAAGACCGCCGACCTCGCCCAGTCGATCTCGCCGTGGCCGCTCTCGTCGAAGGCGTACTTCACCGAGGTCCAGGCCCGGGTGAAGGCGCTCGTCGATTCCGGCCAGCTGAGCATCTTCACGAACGGCTACTGGGGCCATCCGGCGTACAAGCTCCCGCCCGAGGCGGACCTCATGGCGGTGGCGCACTACATCGAGGCGCTCTCCTGGCAGCGCGACGTCATCCGCATGCATGCCGTCCTCGGCGGGAAGAACCCCCATCCGCAGACCTTCCTCGTCGGCGGGATCGCGGCCCCGGTGGACCCCAACTCGCCGAACGTCATCAATCCCGAGCGGATGAACCTCATGGCGAGCCTCCTGCCGACCATGCGGCGGTTCGTCGAGGAGGTCTACCTCCCCGACGTGAAGGCGGTCGCGGCGTTCTACCCCGAGTGGTTCGGGTACGGCGCGGGCCACAGGAACTACATGTCGTACGGCGGGCTTCCCAACGGCGCCCTCGACGACGAGGCCCTGTACACGTTCCCGCGAGGGATCATCCTCGACGGCGACCTCACCACGGTCCACCCGGTGGACCCGGCGAAGATCACCGAGGCGATCGCCCACAGCTACTACCAGTACCCGGGCGGCCAGGACTCCGCGCTCCACCCGTTCGACGGCGTCACCGACCCGAAGTACACGGGCCCCACGCCACCGTACGAGGAGCTGGACACGGCCGGCCAGTACTCGTGGCTGAAGGCGCCGCGCTACGACGGCAAGGTCATGGAGGTGGGCCCGCTCGCGCGGATGCTCGTCGCGTACGGTGCCGGGAACCAGAAGGTCCAGGAGCTCGTGAACGGTGCCCTCGAGGCGCTCAACGCGCCGCCGACGGCGCTGTTCTCCACGCTCGGCCGGGTCGCCGCACGCGCGCTCGAGGCCGCGTACCTCCTCGACTGGATGGACACCTGGCTGGATCAGCTCAACAAGAACATGAACAGCGGCGACCTCCGCATCGCCGACACGTCCAAGTGGGATCCGTCCACGTGGCCGTCCGAGGCGCAGGGCTTCGGGCCTCACGAGGCGCCGCGCGGCGCCCTCGGACACTGGGTGAAGATCAAGGACCAGAAGATCGCGAACTACCAGGCCGTCGTGCCGAGCACGTGGAACGCGGGCCCGCGCGACGAGAAGGGCCAGACGGGGCCGTACGAGGCGTCCCTCATCGGCACCCCGGTCGCCGTGGAGGACCAGCCGGTCGAGATCCTCCGGACGGTCCACTCGTTCGACCCGTGCCTCGCCTGCGCCGTCCACGTGGTGGATGCGAAGGGCGAGGAGAAGGTCAAGGTGGAGGTGCTCTGATGGCCGGCACCACCATCCCCGCCGACGACGGTGCCGCCGCGCCGGCCAAGCGACCCGACTGGCTCAGGCGCCGCCTCGACGTCCTCGAATCGTCGGAGGAGGCGGAGGGCGGCATCGGCCCCGGCGCCGTCTACGTCTGGGAGCTGCCCGTCCGGATCACGCACTGGGCGATCGTCATCACCATCGTCATCCTCGCGGTGACGGGCGCATACATCCACGGCCCGTTCCTCGTCCCGTCGTCGCCGATCGAGGCCTCCACGCAGATGGCGTCGATCCGGTTCATCCACGAGCTGTCGGCGATCGTCTTCACGGTCGCCATCGGGCTGCGGTTCTACTGGGGATTCGTCGGCAACAGGTACGCGAACTGGCGGGCGATCATCCCCCACAACCGGGCCCAGCTCCGCTGCCTGGCCGAGATGGGCAGGTACTACGTCTTCCTGCGTCGGGTACCCGTCCCGATGACCGGGCACAACCTCCTCGCCGGCCTCGCGTACACCGTCGTCTCGCTCATCCTGTTCTTCCAGGTCGCGACCGGGATGATCCTGTTCGGCTGGATCATCAACGTCGGGCCGGCCGCCTGGCTGACGACGATCGTCGCGTGGATCCCGGGGAACATCCAGACCGTCCGGATGCTCCACTATCTCGCCACGTTCCTGTTCATCGCCTTCATGATCCATCACGTCTACAGCGCGATCCTCGTGGACATCGAGGAGCGCAACGGCGTGATGACGAGCATCTTCACCGGGTTCAAGAACATCCGGGCCGACAGCACGGCGGACGACCTGGGCCTCTGCAACCCGCCGCAGGGCATCGAGCCCACGGCGGGCGGCGCGGACGCGCCGAAGGCCTGAGCTGCCGATGCACGAGGCCGGCGCGGTGGGACGCGCGCTCGACGCCGCCCTCCGCGCCGGACCTCCCGGGGCGGAGGCGCCGCGGGCGGCGACGATCGTGGTGACGGACCCTGCGCACATCGCCGCCCCGGCCGCGGAGCTGCACCTCCAGGTCCACCTCGCCGAGCACGGGCTCGGCGACATCCCGATCGCGACCACCGTGCGCCCCGTCACGTGCGTGGCGTGCGGCGTCGCGTCCGTGCCCGAGCCCGCGTACCCGTTCTGCGTCGCCTGCGGCTGGCCGCTGCCGAAGGTGGACGGTCCGGGCGTGGAGATCAGCCTCGAGTGGTGAGATGGCGATCGCGATGACGGACCCCCCGCCCGCCGCAGCGGATCGCCCCCCGGAACCCGGGGCCGCCGTCCGCCGCTACGTCGTGCTCGGGCTCGGCAATCGGATCCAGGGCGACGAGGCGCTGGGCGCCCTCGTCGTCGAGATGCTCGACCGACCGGACGGCCCGCTCGCCGCCCTGCCGGATCCCGGGGCCGTCGAGGCGATCGACGGCGGCACCGTGGGGCTCGCGCTGCTCCCGCTCATCGAGGACCTCGACGGCCTGGTCGTCGTCGATCTCATCGACGGGCGAGAGGAGCCTGGGACGCTGCAGGACCTCGACGGGATGCTCCTGCTCCGACGCGATATCGTGATGGGCGTGCACGACCTCGGAGCCACCGAGCTCCTCGCGACGCTCCAGCTCATGGGCTCCATGCCGCAGCGCGTCCGCGTGGTGGGGATCCAGCCGATGAGCATCCACCTCGGGACCGAGCTGACGCCCGCGGTGGGCGCGGCCGTCCCCGCCCTCGTCCGGTCGGTCGTGGGGCACCTGCGCGCATGGCAGCTGGAGGACGGGTCGGACGGCTGAGGAGTCCGCCCGACCCGACCCCATGGCGTCCCCCGCCGACCGCACGCCGAGTGCCGCTCCGGCGCGCGTCGCGCGGCGCGTCGTCGTGGAGGGCGTCGTCCAGGGCGTCGGGTTCCGCCCGTTCGTCTGGCGGCTCGCGACCGAGCTTGGGCTCGACGGGAGCGTCCTGAACCTCGCCGGCCGGGTGGAGGCGGTCGTGGCCGGGGAACCCGACGCCGTCGAGGCGTTCGCCGCCCGGATCGCCACGGACGCCCCGCCGCGCGCCCGAGTGGAGCGGGTGACCGTCCTGGAGGCCGACGGGGCGGCGCCGGCGACCGCGCCCGGCAGCGGGTTCGTCATCGACGAGTCGGTCGCCGCCGCGTCGGCGGAGCGCCTCTTCCCCCCGGACATCGCGACGTGCGACGACTGCGTGCGCGAGTTGTGGGACCCCGCGGACCGCCGGTACCGCTACCCGTTCATCAACTGCACGAACTGCGGCCCGCGCGCGACGATCATCGACGACCTCCCGTACGACCGCGCGCGGACCTCCATGCGGGCGTTCCCGCTCTGCGCCGACTGCGAGCGCGAGTACCGCGACCCCGCCGACCGCCGCTTCCACGCGGAGCCGGTGGCATGCCCGGCGTGCGGTCCATCCCTGGCGTACCGGCCGTCGGGTGCGCCCGCGCCGACGGCTCGTGCGGAGGACGCCCTCGCGGCGACGGTCGCGGACCTGCTCGCCGGCCGGATCGTCGCGATCAAGGGGCTCGGCGGCTACCACCTCGCATGCGACGCGACGGATGCGGCGGCCGTGGCGCGGCTCCGCGACCGGAAGCGCCGCTGGGCGAAGCCGTTCGCGGTGATGGTGCGCGACCTTGACGGAGCCCGGGCCGTCGCGCGCGTGGACGAGGCCGAGACGGAGCTCCTCGCCTCGCCGGCACGGCCGATCGTGCTCGTTCCGTTGCGTGTGGACGCGTCGCTCGATCCCGGCGTGACGAACGGGAACCGGCACGTGGGCCTCTTCCTGCCGTACGCGCCGCTCCACCACCTGCTCATGGCGGCCGTCGGCAGGCCGATCGTCCTCACGAGCGGCAACCTCTCCGATGAGCCGATCGTGATGCACGACGCGGAGGCGCTCGAGCGGCTGGCTCCGGTCGCCGACGCCTTCCTCCAGCACGACCGCGAGATCCGCGCCCGCTACGACGACTCGGTGACGCGGGCGGTGGGTGAGGGCGCGGCCGCGCGGGCCTCGATCATCCGGCGCGGCCGCGGCTACGCGCCCGATCCGCTGGACATCCCGGTCGCCACGCCCGTCCCGCTCCTCGCCGTCGGCGCCGAGCTGAAGCACACGTTCACGCTCGCGCGCGGGTCACGCGCGCACGTCGCCCCGCACACCGGCGACCTGGAGGACCTGCTCGTCCACCGCGCCTTCGAGGAGAACCTCGCCCATCTCGCGAGACTGCTCGACCTCGCGCCCGACCTCGTGGTCCACGACCTCCACCCGGCGTACCTCTCCACGCAGTACGCCGTCGCACGGTTCGCGGCGGAGCGGCGGGTCGCCGTCCAGCACCACCACGCCCACGTGGCCTCGGCTGCGGCGGAGAACGGCCACGGAGGGCGGTTCATCGGCGTGGCGTACGACGGCCTGGGGATGGGCGACGACGGCACGTTCTGGGGCGGCGAGATCCTCGTCGCCGACCTCGCCGGGTACCGGCGCGTCGGACGGTTCGGACTCGCGCCCATGCCCGGCGGTGCGCTCGCCGTGAAGCGGCCGTACCGGATGGCGCTCGGGTACCTGCTCGGGGCGGAGGAGGTGGCCGGCGGCCCTGCGACGGAGGGTGCGGGCGACGCGGGCGCGCGCCTCTCCATCGATCCAGATCTCGCGACCCCGTTCGTCGCGCGGCTCGACCCCCGGGAGGTCGAGGTGGTCCGCGTCCAGATCGCGCGCGGGCTCAACGCCCCGGTCGCATCGTCCGCCGGGCGCCTGTTCGACGCGGTGAGCAGCCTCCTCGGGCTGCGCGACGTGGCCGAGTACGAGGCGCAGGCCGCCGTGGACCTGGAGACCGCTGCCGCGGACATCGAGGCCGCGCCGCTCCCGTCGCGTCTCGTCCGGACGGACGGGATCCTCGTGTACGACCCGCGGCCCACGCTCGCGGCGGTGCTCGAGCGACACGCTGCGGGGGAGCCTCCGGGCGTGATCGCGGCCGCGTTCCACGCGACGATCGTCGCCGTCACGGAGGAGCTCGTCGATGCGGCCGTCCGGGAGACGGGGATCCGGACGGTCGCCCTGTCGGGCGGCGTCTTCCAGAACCAGCGGATCGCCGGCGCCCTCGCGGCGTCGCTCCGCCGGGCGGGGCTCGAGGTCCTGTTCAACGAGCGCGTGCCGGCGAACGACGGGGGCATCAGCTATGGTCAGTCGGCGGTGGCGGCGGCCCGCCTCGCCGCGGGGGCCGGGTGACCGGCCGGGTCCGCGACGGGTGCGTCACCCGGTCCGCGCCAGCGTAGGAGGAACGAGCCATGTGCCTGGGGATCCCCGGCAAGGTCATCGAGGTCCACGACGTCGCCGGCCTGCGCATGGGCAAGGTGGACTTCGGCGGCGTCCGCAAGGAGGCCTGCCTCGCGTACACCCCGGAGGTGGAGCTCGGCGACTACGTCATCGTCCACGTCGGCTTCGCCATCAGCCGGGTCGACGAGGAGGAGGCGATGAAGACCCTCGAGATCCTCGCGTCGATGGGCGACATGATGGAGCAGGAGCTCGCCACGATGGGCCCGGGGATGGACGCCCCGGCCGTCCAGGACGACGCGTCGGCGGGGCTCATCGCGGCGCTGCGACAGGTCTCCGCCCCGGCACGCGAGCGCGGCGGCGCGGCCGACGGCGCATCCGATCCCGGGGGCCCGGCCTCATGAAGTACCTCGACGAGTACCGCGATCCCGTCCTCGCGCGGAAGCTCGTCGCGGAGATCGCCCGCGTCACGACGAAGCCGTGGACCCTCATGGAGGTCTGCGGCGGCCAGACGCACACGATCGTGAAGCAGGGGATCGACGAGTCGCTCCCGCCCGGCGTCCGGATGATCCACGGGCCGGGCTGCCCGGTCTGCGTGACGCCGCTCGAGCAGGTCGACAAGGCGCTCGCGATCGCTGCCCGCCCGGACGTCATCTTCACGAGCTACGGCGACATGCTCCGGGTCCCGGGCTCCACGACGGACCTCCTGAGCCTGAAGGCGCGCGGCGCCGACGTCCGCATCGTCTACTCCCCGCTCGACGCGCTGAAGGTCGCGATCGCCCACCCGGACCGGCAGGTCGTGTTCTTCGCGGTCGGGTTCGAGACGACCGCCCCGGCGAACGCGATGGCGGTCTGGCAGGCGTCCCAGCTCGGGATCGACAACTTCAGCGTCCTCGTGAGCCACGTCCTCGTGCCGCCGGCGATGGAGGCGCTCCTCTCGTCGCCGAAGAACCAGGTCCAGGCGTTCCTCGCCGCCGGCCACGTCTGCGCCGTCATGGGCTGGACCGAGTACGAGCCGATCGCGGCGAAGTACCACGTCCCGATCGTCGTCACCGGCTTCGAGCCGCTCGACCTCCTCGAGGGGATCCTCATGGCCATCGAGCAGCTGGAGCAGGGCCGCGCCGAGGTCGAGAACCAGTACGCGCGGGCGGTCCGGCGCGAGGGCAATGCGCTCGCCCAGGAGCAGATCTTCCGGGTCTTCGACATCGGCGAGCGGACCTGGCGCGGCGTCGGCGAGATCCCGGAGTCCGGGTACCACCTCAGGCCCGCGTTCGCCCGCTACGACGCGGAGCTGAAGTTCGACGTGCAGGGGATCCACACGCGCGAGCACCCGGCGTGCATCGCGGGGGCCATCCTCACCGGCGAGAAGACGCCGGTCGAATGCACCGCGTACGGCCACCTGTGCACCCCGCAGAAGCCGCTGGGAGCCCCGATGGTCAGCTCCGAGGGGACATGCGCGGCCTTCTACTCCGCGGGGCGCGGCCTCGGCGTGGAGGCGAGACCTCTCCCGATGGTCGCGCCGGAGGCGCTCCGATGACCGACGACCGGCTCGTGACCCCGATCGCGCCCGTCGGCGACCCGGGCGCCGCCGCCTCGGCGGGCCCGGTCGCGATGGACCCCTTCGACCCCTCGTGCGCGGCTCCGATCCCGGAGACCGAGCGGGTCATCCTGGGTCACGGCTCTGGAGGCCGGCTCTCCGCCAACCTCCTCCGCGACGTCGTCGTGCCCGCGCTCGGGGCCGCGAGCCCGGGCGGCGTCCTCAACGACGCTGCCGTGCTCGACGTCGCGGGCGCCCGGCTCGCGTTCACGACCGACTCGTACGTCGTCAGCCCGATCGAGTTCCCGGGCGGGGATATCGGCGAGCTGGCGGTGAACGGGACCGTGAACGACCTCGCGATGATGGGTGCGGCACCTGTCGCGATCTCGCTCGCGTACGTGGTCGAGGAGGGGCTCGGCCTCGAGGAGCTGCGGCGGATCACGGCATCGGCGGCCCGGGCCGCGCTGGCGGCCGGCGTCCCCATCGTCACCGGGGACACCAAGGTCGTCGGCCGCGGCGCGGCAGACCGCCTGTTCGTCAACACGGCGGGCGTCGGGATCGTGCCCGACCGGGTGGGCCCGTCCGCGGACCGTGCGGCCGTCGGCGACGCGGTGCTGCTGTCCGGGCCGATCGGGCTCCACGGGGTCGCGATCATGAGCGTCCGCGAGGGCCTCGAGTTCGAGGTCGAGATCGCGTCGGACACGCGGCCGCTCAACGCGCTCGTCGTCGCGCTCGTCGCCGCGGTCCCGGACGTGCACGTGCTCCGGGACCCGACGCGGGGCGGCCTCGCCTCGGCGCTCAACGAGATCGCGGCGTCGTCGGGCGTCGGCATGGTCCTCGACGAGCCGGCCATCCCCATCCCGGGGCCCGTGCGCGCCGCATGCGAGATGCTCGGCTTCGACCCGTTCCACGTCGCGAACGAGGGCGTGTGCGTCGCGGTCGTCCCCGCCGGATCGGAGGAGGCCGCGCTCGCCGCGATGCGCTCCGTGGCCGCCGGCACGGAGGCTGCCCTCATCGGCCGTGTCGTCGCCGACCACCCCGGCATGGTGACGATCCGCACGCTCGTGGGCTCGGAGCGCATCGTGGACATGCTCATCGGGGAGCAGCTGCCCCGGATCTGCTAGGCGGAGGGGCCGCCCGACGGCTCGGCGATCCGCCGCCGATCGCGCGCCTCTACACTCGGGCCGTGACCGAGACCGTCCAGCCCGTCCGCTTCATCACGCTCGAGGGCCCGGACGGCTCGGGCAAGTCGCTGCAGGCCCGCCTCCTCGGGGACCGGCTGCAGGCGGCGGGGCGTGACGTGATGGTCACGCGCGAGCCGGGCGGGACGCGGACGGGCGAGCAGGTGCGCGAGATCGTCCTCGGCGCCGGGCGGGGGCTGGACCCGATGGCCGACGCCCTCCTCTTCTCGGCCCAGCGCGCCCAGCACGTCGCAGAGGTGATCCGGCCGGCGCTCGCGGCCGGTCGGCTCGTCGTCTGCGACCGGCACCGCGACTCCACGATCTGCTACCAGGGGTACGGGAGCGGCCTGGACGTGGCCGCGATGCGCGCCCTCCAGGATCTCGCGACCGGCGGCCTGCTGCCCGACCTCACGCTG
>JALOOH010000038.1 GCA_025454515.1 Chloroflexota bacterium | reverse complement strand
CCGCGGCCGTGGCTGTACCCCTCCTCCTTCCCGAACAGCTCCGCCACGATCCGGAAGAGGTGCTCCTCGAGCGCGGCCTCCAGCCGCTGTGCGCGCGTCGTCGCCGCCGCCTCGGGGGCGCGGCCGCGGAGCTCGTCGTCGGGCATACGCCCCGACCGCGGTCCCCTCCTGGCCGATCGAGACGTGGGTGGGACCGCGGTAGTCGTAGCCCGGGAGCGCGTCGTACCCGCCGGAGCGGAGGCGGACGATCATCTCCTCCAGCTCGCGGATCGCGAGCATGTCGTCGAGCAGGCCGAGCGCCTCGTCGCCCGTCAGGGTGCCGGCTGCGATCTCCGACGCGACGTCGCCGCCGTACGCGAACCCCGTGATCGACCCGAGCGGCTCGACGAACGGCTCCATCTCCGGTCGCGCGTCGCTGCGGTACGTCGGGGCGTCGGTCTGCGTGGTCACGGGGTCACCTCGAGCGGCGGGCGGCCGGTCGGGACCGCCGGGTGGTGGGTCATGGGCGCGGGCCTCCGGCCCGGTCGTCGTCGAGCAGCAGGCGGGCGGTCTCCTCGGTCGTCACGAGTCTGTGCACGAGGCCGCTCCGCAGGGCGGCGCGGATGGCGGGCGCCTTCGCGGCGCCGTCCGCCACCGCCATCACGTCCGGAACGCGGCGCAGCTCGTCGCTGCGGATCGCGAGGCATCGGCCGGGGAGGCCGGCGCCGCGGACCTCGCGGCCGTCCGCATCCAGCAGGATCGAGCACACGTCCGCCACCGCGCCGGCCCGGTCGATCTCGTCCGCATCGGCGGCCGCCACCGCCGCGCGCAGGGTGGACTCGCCCGCCGTCCATGCCCCGACCCCCACGATCGCGCGCGTGATGCGCGGGAACGTCGCGAACGTCTGCGCGGCGTGCGGGTCCTCGCGGAGCCGGCCGGCGGTCCGCGCCGTGTCCACGATGAGCGGGACGTGCAACGGGTGGACCATCCCCGCGCCGAGGATCGTCATGCGCCGGACGAGCTCCAGCGCGTTCATGTCCAGGTCCATCGACGGGACGCTCCCGACGAGCTGCACGACGGTGCAGCCCGGCAGTCGGGGCAGCTGCTCCACCATCGCCCGGAGCGTGCGCCCCCACGAGATCCCGATGACGTCCGACGCCTCAACCGTCTCGGCGACGAGATCCGCCGCCGCGGCGCCGAGCTGCGCCCGGGCGAAATCCGGCGGGCCGGCGACGGCCTGGACGACGATCGCGCTCCGGATCCCGAACGCGGCGGCGAGCTCCCCGGAGATGACCGCGTCCACCCCGGGGGCCGGGTCGATCTGGATGCGCACGATGCCCCGACGGCGCGCTCCCTCGAGGAGGCGGGCGACGCGGAACCGCGAGACGCCGAGCTCGGCCGCGATCTCGCTCTTCGTCGCGCCGTCGAGGAAGTACCGGCGCGCGGCCATCACTGTGATGGCGCGGTCCGCGCGCGGCGCTCCCTTCCGGGGATCGATCACGACGGCTCCGATGCGGGTGGTCGGCGTCGGGCGCGGGGGCGTGCGGGCGGCCGCGTGACGCCGTCGCGGACGACTCTATCAGGTGCCCATTCGAGCGGCAACCGCTCATGTGAGCGGGGCACGGGTGCGGCGCCGCCACGCGCGAGGCGCGCGGATGCGCGCGCGACGACACGCGCGCCGGAGGACGGGCCAGACTTGCGCCATGCCGGATGACGTCGACCTCCTCCTCGAACGCGCCCGGGTGCTCTTCCTCGACCGGAGCCTCACGCACGGCTGCGCGGAGACCACGTACCTCGTGCTGTGCGAGGCGTTCGGCGTCGGCGACCCCGCGGACTCGTCGCCCGCGATGGCGCTCAACGGGGGCGTCGCGTACAGCGGGGGCCCGTGCGGTGCGATCACGGGAGCGGCCCTCGCGATCGGGCTCCTCGCGGGACGGCGGATCGAGGACCACCGGACGGCCAAGCGGGTCGCCCGCGAGCTGACGATGCGCCTCATGGACGGCTTCCTCGTGGAGCACGGTGCGGTCGGCTGCCGGGACCTCATCGGCATCGATCTCCGCGCCCCCGGCGGCCACGTCGCGTACATCCGCAGCGGGGCTTGGCAGGGGGCGTGCATGCGCCAGGTGGAGACCGCGATCCGCGCGGCTGCGCCGCTCGCCGACGAGGAGGCGTGGGAGGCGGCCGTCCGCGACATCCTCGCCGCGGGCTAGACTGGGCGCGGCCGAAGGGGGCCCGGCCCCGGGGGAGGGTGATGACGGAGGACTCGGGCGTCGCGCGCAGCGTCCTCGCCGACCAGGTGAAGGACCGTCTGCTCCAGGACATCCTGGGGGGCGTCTACCCGCCGCACTCCCGGATCGTCGAGACGCGCGTCGCCCGCGAGCTCGGGACCAGCCAGGCGCCGGTCCGCGAGGCCCTCCGTGGCCTGGAGGCGCTCGGGGTCGTCGAGATCACCCCGTTCCGCGGCGCGCGGGTCCGCCGGCCGACCGCTCACGAGCTGCTGGAGGCCTACGAGGTCCGCACGGAGCTGGAATCGCTGGGGGCACGCCTGGCGGTGCCGCGCCTGACGGACGATCTGCTCGAGGAGCTGCTCGACCTCGGCGCGCAGATGCAGTCGGCCGCACGCCTGGAGGATCGCCACGCGGTCGCCATCGCCGACGCCACGTTCCACGGCCGGATCGTCGAGATCTCCGGGAACCGGACGCTGGCGGAGGTGTGGCGCTCCCTCGAGCCCTTCTCGCGGACCTACATCACCCTGGTGGTCCCGGGGGCCGACGCGGCCTGGACCGCGGGCCTCCATGCGCCGATCCTCGAGGCGCTGAAGCGACGCGACCCGGAGCTGGTCGTCGCCGCCCTCCGCCGCCACTTCGTCGAGGCGAGCACGCGACTCGAGCAGTCGTGGGTGGACGAGGTGGACGGCGGCCGGTAGACGGGCCGCTCGAGCCGAGCCTCGATCGCATCGCCGATCCCGGCGGAGCGACCGACCGGCGGCCCGTGACGGCCCTCCACCCTGCGGCGGGCCCGCCCCCGACGCCCCCTCAGCCTTCGCGGAGGAGCGCCCCCACCTGCGCCGCCACCTTCGGCGCGGACAGCCCGTACAGCTCGAGGAGGTCGGCGTTCGTGCCGCTCTCCGTGAAGATGTCGTAGAGGCCGATGCGCTGGACCCGCGTGGGCCGCAGCTCGGAGAGGGTCTCCGCCACCGCCCCGCCGAGCCCGCCGATCACCGAGTGCTCCTCGATCGTGATGACGCGCCCGGTCTTCGCGGCCGCCTCCACGATGGCGGCCGCGGGGAACGGCTTGATCGTGGGGACGTGGACGACGTGCGCGTCGATCCCGTCGGCAGCCAGCAGGTCCGCCGCCTCCACGACGCGCGAGGTCTGCGCGCCGGTGCTCACGAGCGTGACGTCGCGGCCCTCCCGCACCGTCACCGCCTCGCCGAACCGGAAGGCGTGGCCGTCCTCGAACAGGCGCTGCGTCGCGTCGCGCATGAGCCGGATGTACACGGGGCCGTCGTACGCGGCCGACCACCGCAGGACCTCGCGCGCCTCGGTGTCGTCGCACGGCGACAGGACGACCATGTTGGGCATCGCCCGCATGATCGAGACGTCGTCCACGATCTGGTGCGTCTTGCCGGCCTGGCCGGTGAACAGCCCCGCGTACGCCCCGGTGATCTTCACGTTCGCCCGCGTCTGGGCGATCAGCACGCGGACCTGGTCGAGCGGGCGCACGACCGCGAACGACACGAACGTGCTGATGTACGGGATGTACCCCATCATCGCGATGCCCGCGGCGACGCCGAGCATGTTCTGCTCGGCGATCCCCATCTGCAGGTATCGCTCCGGGTGGGCCTTCTCGAAGATGTCGCCCTTCGTCGAGCTGCCGAGGTCGGCGTCGAGGACGACGATCCGCGGGTCGTCGTTCGCGAGCTCCGTCACGGTCTCGCCGAAGATCTCGCGCTGGGCGCGCCCCATCGGCAGGCTCATCGGGCGCCTCCCGCCGTCTCCGCGGCCTGGGGTCCGGGCGGCTCGCCGAGGTCCTGCATGGCGATCGCCAGCTCCTCGGGCGTGATCGGCCGGGTGTGCCAGTAGTAGCGGTCCTCCATGAACGAGACGCCCTTGCCCTTCACGGTGTGGGCGATGACCGCGACGGGCCGGCCGTCCGGGCGGGCCGCGGCGTCGAACGCGCCGACGAAGGCGGGGATGTCATGCCCGTCCACCTCGATCACGCGCCAGCCGAACGCCTCCCACTTCGCGACGAGCTCGCCGCCCCAGTGCGGCGGGTGCGGCGTGCGCTCCGGGGCTGCCGAGGCGACCCATCCGAACTGCTGGAGCCGGTTGTGGTCCACGATCGCGACGAGGTTGTCGAGCCGGTGACGGGCGCCGACCATCGCGGCCTCCCAGACCTCGCCCTCCTGGCACTCGCCGTCCCCGAGGATGACGTACGTCCGGGCGTCCAGGCCGGAGAGCCGGGCGCCGAGCGCCATCCCCGCCCCGGCGGAGATACCCATGCCGAGCGACCCGGTGGACATGTCCAGGCCGGGCAGCCGCAGCATGTCCGGATGACCCTGCAGCCGGGACCCGACCGCGTCGAACGTGGCCATCTCCTCGAGCGGGAAGTAGCCGCGCAGGGCCATCGCCGCGTACAGCGCGACCGACGAGTGCCCCTTGGACAGGATGAGCCGGTCGCGCTCGGGCCAGTCGGGGATGTCCGGGCGGATGCGCAGCGTGTGGAAGTAGAGGACCGCGAGCATGTCTGCGGCGGACAGCGGCCCGCCGAGATGGCCGGCCTTGGCGTGCGCGACCGTGCGGACGATCTCCACGCGGATGCGGCGTGCGACCTCCGTGAGGCGGGCCAGCTCCCGGGGATCGAGCGCCGCCGGCGCCGCGATCTCGCTCACGACGGGTCCCTCTTCTCGTACGAGCCCGGAACGACGGGGGGCGAGAAGAAGCAGACGAGCTCCATCTCCTCGGGTCCGTCGGACTCCGTGGCGTGGAAGACCCCCGGCGGGACCCACACCAGGACGCCCTTCTCGATCTCGGCCACCCCCTCGGAGGTGACGATGCGCCCCCGGCCCGACGTGCAGTAGATGGTCTCCTCCTGCAGGTCGTGCACGTGCCCGGGCGGGCGCGACCCCGGCGGGAACACGGAAACGCCCAGCGAGACGCGCTCGGTCGGCGTGTTGTCCGGGCCGATGTACGTGTGCCAGTCGCGGCCGGGCAGGGGCACGACCGTCGATTCCTCGCGCGACACGCGCTTGATCATCTCGTCACCTCGTGCGCACGCGGCGCGGCCGTGGAACTGGCGCCGCTCAGCGCGGCTTGACGTCCGGGTCGGGCAGCGTGATGTCGCGGATCGCGCCCTGGAGGTCGTGATACGACTTGATGAAGGTGCGGAGCGTCCGCGCCGACGCGCCGAAGCCCTCGAACTCGTCCGGCGTCATGCCGTCCGGCTCGTACGCGCGCCGGAAGTCGGGGATCCGCTCGAGCATGTCGTCGATGAGGGCCGGGTCCACCGGGACGTGGATCCGCGGGACCGGCGCGATGCCGCTCTTGTTGAAGCGCACCTGCCACGGGTACGGGAGGGTCATGGAGACCTCGCCGCCGACGAGCTCCGTCCAGTGCAGCCGGTGACGGATGGCCGCGCCGAGGAGCCGCGACCGGTAGCCCCGCTCGCGGAAGATGCCATAGGCGCGCTTGAACGCCGCGACACCGGCCCAGTTCGTGGCGTCCGGGTGGACCGAGAGGTCGTCCCGCTCCACCAGGATCTTCATCCAGTCGTCGAGCCTGCCGATCATGATCGTGACGATCGGGGACATCGTCGCCACGTCCTCACCGGTCGCCTCGCGCCGCGCGAGGCCGCGCTCGACGGCCTCGGCGGCGGCGATCGCCTGGGGCACCGTGAAGCTCACGGTCGCATTGATGTTCACCCCGCGGGCGGTCGCCTCCTCGATCGCCACGATGCCGGCGGCGGTGGCGGGGAACTTCACCTGCATGTTCGGGGCGAGGCCGTGGAAGCGGACGGCCTGCTCCACCATCCGCGCCGGGTCCCGGTGGTTGGCCGGGTTCGTCTGGAGCGAGAGGCGGCCCCGCCGCCCGCCGTTCGCGACGAAGACGGGCTCGAGGACGGCGGCCCCGCGCGCGGCCATCTCCTCGATGATCGCCCACGTCAGCTCGACCTCGCTCCACGTGGGGTTCGCGGCGGCGAGCTCCCGGACGCGCGGCACCCAGTGGGCGCCCTCCTTCTTCATGACCTCGGCGACGATGCTCGGGTTGGAGGTCGCGCCCGTCGCGCCGCGCTCCACCGCGTACGCCAGCTCCTCGACGGCGCACGAGTCGTTCCAGTAGCCGGTGGGGGTCTCGAGCGTCATCCGCAGGAGCGGGCTGTCGACCGCGGCGATGGTCATCGGGGATCCCTCTTTCTTGGGGCGGTGGCGGGCTAGCGGACCGGCAGCTCGCCGGGCGGGACGATCACGCAGTCGGGCAGGCCGCGGAGGATCGCCTCCGGCCCGCCCGGGGAGTAGATGGCCAGGATGCGCAGCGGCTCCCAGCCGGTGTTGATCGTCGAGTGGAAGATGCCTTCGGGGATGAACGCCATGTCCCCGGGCTTCATCGGTCGCTCCATCGGGTTCCCGGCGTCGTCCTCGATCATCTGCAGGCCCTCGCCGGAGATGAAGTAGAGGATCTCGTCCGAGCCGGGGTGGTTGTGCCGCGCGTGTCCCTTGCCGGGGTCGAGGATGACGAGGCCGCCCGTGGAGCTCGTCTGGCCCGTCACGCGGACCTCGCTCTGCCACTTGATGGTGCCCCAGTCGAACACCTGCGTCTCGACGTCGTCCGGACCGATGAAGCGTGTCTTGGGGTCCGTCATCCGGGTCGCTCCCTCGTGTGCTCACGGCGTGTGCGGGGACAGATTCGCGCCTCGTATCATCGATTATCGATGCGGACGGGGCAAGCGCGTCGCGCGCGGCGGGAGGGCGGCGGCCCGCTGTACCGAGGGGTGGACGCGGTCCAGTAGAACGGCACTTGACGCGCCTGTTAGCGCCTTCCTATCGTGCGACAATCGATTATCGAGCGTCCCCTTCCTGCGCCTGCCCATCGACCGCGAACACCCCTGGAGGAGAGGTGGTCCATTGTCGAAGGACCTGACCGACTTCGTGACGGTCTGCCTCAACGGCGTCACGCTCGCCGCGCTCTACTTCATCGTGGCGAGCGGGTTCACCCTCATCTTCGGGCTCCTCCGCACGACCAACATGGCGCACGGGGCCATGTACGTGCTGGGCGCCTACGTCGGCGTCAGCGTCGTGGCGATCACCGGCGAGTGGTGGCTCGGGCTCCTCGCCGGCTTCGTCCTCGTGTCGCTCCTGGGCATCGCGATCCACCTGGGCCTGCTCGCGTGGATGGCCGGACAGGACCTCCGCCAGGCGCTCGTGACGATCGGCATCGCGATCATCATCGTGGACCTCAGCCTGGCGCATTACGGCGGCGTCGCCTACCTGATCCCGCCGCCGGAGCTCTTCGCCGGCGCGGTCTCCATCCCCTGGGTCGTCGGCGGTCAGTACTCCGCGTTCCGGCTCTTCATGCTGGTCCTGGCGGCGGCCGTCTACCTCGCCCTCTGGCTGATCCTGAACCGCACCCGGATCGGGATGTACATCCGCGCCGGCATCGACGACCGCGACATGCTCTCCGCCCTCGGCGTGAACGTCGCACGCGTCTTCCTGTTCGTCTTCGCGCTCGGCGCCGGGCTCGCGGGCATGTCGGGCGTGATCGGCGCGACGGCGCTGTCGATCACCCCGAACGAGGACGGATGGTTCCTGCTGTCGTCCCTCGTCGTCGTCATCGTCGGCGGGATGGGCAGTCTGGGCGGCGCCGCGATCGGCGCGCTCATCATCGGGCTCGCCCAGCAGATCGGCCTCTTCTACGCGCCCACCTACTCGATCTTCATCACGTTCGTGATCATGGCCGGCGTCCTCGCGGTCAGGCCGCAGGGACTCCTCGGGAAGCCGGCATGAGCGGCATGTCGTCGCGGATGAGCGGCAGGGCGGCCCGGCGCGCCGGGCTCCCGGCGCTCGGGGTGGCGCTCCTGGTCCTGTACCCGCTCGTGCTGCCGCTGCTGTTCAGCGCGAACCAGGCGCGGTACTGGACGCTGTCGATCGGCTCGAACTCGCTGATCCTCGGGGTCGTCGCGCTGAGCCTCATCTTCATGTCCGGCTACGGCGGGATGGTCTCGCTCGCGCAGGCGTCGCTCGCGGGCTTCGCCGCCTACATCGTCGCGATCATGAACCTGCTGCCGAGCTCGACCGCCACGGGCGCGACGATCGGCTTCGGCTGGCCGCCGATCCCCTCCGCGATCGTCGCCCTGATCCTCGCGACGCTGGCGGGCGCCCTCGTGGGCGCGATCGCCTCCCGGTCGTCGGGGATCTACTTCCTCATGCTCACGCTGGCGATCGCCGTCGGCTTCTTCTACGTCGTGCTCCAGAACTACGAGTTCTTCGGCGGCCACATCGGGTTCGCCCAGATCCTCGGCCCCACGGGGCAGCCGCGAGCCAACCCGATCGCCTTCTACTACATGTGCCTCGCGGTGGCGGTCTTCGCGTACCTGGGCCTCAGGTACCTGGTGCGGACGCAGCTCGGGTTGACGTTCCAGGCTGTCCGCGACAACCCGCGGCGGATGCGCGCGCTCGGGTACCGCGTCTCTCTCCACCGCATCGCGATCTTCGCCATCGGCGGGTTCGTCGCCGGGCTCTCGGGCGTCCTGGGCGTCTGGTACCGCGGGAACATCTCGCCCGGGGTGGTGGACCTGTCCCGGACCATCGACGTCCTGATCATCGCCGTCATCGGCGGCCTCGGGTACCCGGTGGGCGCCTTCATCGGTGCCGTGATCTTCGTGATCCTCGACGTCTTCGCGAGCAGCGTCGAGGTGTTCGGCTTCAGCTTCGACGAGCGGTTCAACACGCTCATCGGGCTCGCGTTCGTGGTGATCGTCCTGGTCGCGCCGCACGGCCTCGTCGGCCTCGTGGATCGCGGCTGGAAGGGGACGAAGAGGAGGCTCTCATCGAGCCGGGCACCGGCGACGGCAGGGGAAGCCGCCGCAGGCCCGGCCGGAGACGCGACGGAGGAGGGGATCCCGGCGCCGGTCGATCCGATCGACCAGCGCGACCCCGGCTCCACAGGCATCGGAAACAGCTAGCAGGAGGGACTGTCCGGGGCTCGTGCTGGGGAGGAGTCCGAGTCGGATCCCGCGCAGGTGACGCGGGGCCGCCTCACGAGGAGGAGGACCGATGACGTTCGCGACCACGAAGAAGCTCGCCGTGCTGATCGCGGCCACCGCCATCCTGGCGGCGGCCTGCAGCAGCGGCAACGCCACGACGGCGCCCGCGAGCCAGGCGCCGGCCGACAGCGCGGCGCCGGCCGAGAGCATGGCGGCGGCGACCTGCAGCGGCAAGACGATCAAGCTCGGCGGCCTCGCCACGCTCGAGGGGCCGTTCGCGGTCCCCGGCCAGGAAGGGTTCCGCGGCATCGAGCAGGCCCTCAACGACTACGCGAAGGTCGAGGGCAAGGAAGGCTGGTGGCTCGGCGACTGCGAGATCACCCTCACGAAGGAAGGCTCGGACGCCACGCCGGCCGTCGCGCTCGAGAAGGCCAAGAAGCTCATCGAGCAGGACGACGTCGACATCCTCATCGGCCCGCTCTCGGGCGACGAGGGCCTGGCGATGAAGGACTACGCCAAGCAGGTGCCGGACAAGACCTTCGTCAACGGCTCGTCCGCGGCGCAGGACACGACGTTCCGCGACCCGGCCCCCAACTTCTTCCGCTTCTCGACGGACGGCGCCCAGTGGCAGGCCGGCCTCGGCAAGTACGCGTTCGACGACAAGGGCTACAAGAAGGTCGCCCTCGTGGCCGAGGACTACTCGTTCCCGTACACGCAGGTCGGCGGCTTCATGTACGAGTTCTGCGAGGCCGGCGGCAAGGTGGTCCAGAAGAACTGGGTCCCGCTCGGCACCAAGGACTACAGCGCGGTCGTCTCCAACCTCCCCACCGACGTGGACGCGATCTACGTCGCCCTCGGCGGCGCGGACGCCGTCAACTTCTTCACCCAGTATCAGGCGGCCGGCGGCAAGGCCAAGTTCATCGGCGGGTCGATCACGGTCGACCAGTCGGTGCTCGCGACCGAGGGCGCTTTCGCCGACTCGCTCGTCGGGACGATCACGGCCAGCCCCACCTCCGACACGGCGACCGAACCGGCCTGGCTCGAATACGTGAAGAACTACAAGGCGCAGTTCCCGGACGGCCTCCCGTATCCGGGCCTCTTCGCCCTCAGCTACTACAACGAGACGGTCGGCGTGCTCAAGGGCCTCGAGGCCGTGAACGGCGACCTCAGCGGCGACCAGAAGGCCTTCATGGAGGCCCTCGCCAAGGTGACGTTCGACGGCCCGACCGGCCCGGTCTCGCTCGACTCGAACCGCCAGGCGATCTCCTCCAACTACGTCTCCGAGATCCAGAAGGGCGCCGACGGCAAGCTCGCCGCCGTCGTCATCAGCAAGGTCGACAACATCCCGCAGACGCTCGGCCTCCCGGCCGACAGCCCGTACCTCGCCCAGCCGGTCAGCCGGGACTTCCCGGACTGCCCGTGACCGTAGGATCGGCGGCCGAAGCGCCCGCCCCCGCCCTGCAGCTGCAGGGCGTGGGGCGGCGCTTCGGCGCCCTTCAGGCTCTCCGTGACGTGACCATGGAGGTCGCGGCCGGCGAACGGCGCGCCATCCTCGGCCCCAACGGGGCGGGGAAGACGACGCTGTTCAACGTCGTCGCCGGCGACTTCCCCCCGACGTCCGGGACGATCCGCCTGTACGGCACGGAGGTGACGCACCTCCAGCCGCACAGGCGGACGCGCCTGGGCCTCACCCGCACCTACCAGAACTCGCAGCTCTTCATGGGCCTGTCGGTGGCCGACAGCCTCTACCTCGCCGGCCGCGGCGTCCGGTCCGGCCGCTTCAGCATGGTGCGACCGCGAGCCAGCGATCCCGCCCTCGTCCATGCCCGCGAGGTCGCCGACATCGTCCACCTCGGCGACGTCTACGACCGCGCCGTGGGATCCCTCTCGCACGGGCAGCAGCGCCAGCTGGAGGTGGGGATGGCGCTCGCCGGCCGCCCGCGGCTCCTCATGCTCGACGAGCCGGCAGCGGGGCTCTCGCGTGGCGAGCGCACGATGCTCACCGACCTGCTGCGGAGCCTCCCGCGCGACATCACGATCATCCTCGTGGAGCACGACATGGACGTCGCCCTCGCAGCGGCCGACCGCGTGACGGTGATGCAGGAGGGATCGATCGTCGTCGAGGGGACGCCGGACACGATCCAGGCCGACCAGACCGTGCAGGACATCTATCTCGGCCACTCCGTCGGGGCGCACCATGGCTGAGCCGCTGCTGCAGATCGCCGACCTCAACGTTCGGTACGGCCAGAGCCACGTGCTCCAGGGCGTGAACCTGGAGGTCGGCGCCGAGCCGCTCTCCCTCGTCGGCCGGAACGGCATGGGCAAGACGACCCTCTGCAACGCGATCACCGGCCTCGTGAACGCGACGGGGTCCGTGAAGCTGGCCGGCCGGGAGCTGGTGGGCCTGCGGCCCCACGAGATCGCCCGCCTGGGCATCGGATACGTCCCGCAGGGCCGGCGCGTCTTCGCGTCGCTCTCCGTCGAGGAGCACCTGCGCATGGTGGCGCGGCGCGACACGACGGGGTGGACGATCGGGAAGGTCTACGAGCTCTTCCCGCCGCTCGCCGCCCGGAAGAAGAACGGTGCGACGCAGCTGTCGGGCGGCGAGCAGCAGATGCTCGCCATCGCCCGCGCGCTCCTGCTCAACCCGCACCTGCTCGTCATGGACGAGCCCTCGGAGGGCCTCGCGCCGATCGTCGTCGAGCACCTCATCGACGTGCTCCGCAACGTCGCGAAGGAGGGCGTGGGCCTGCTCCTCGTGGAGCAGAACCTCGGCGTCGCGACCGCGGTCGCGGACCGCGTCGCGATCATGGTGACCGGGATCATCGCGGTGGAGACGACATCGTCGGAGCTGCTCGCCGACGAGGCGGCGCAGCGCCGGTTCCTGGGCGTCAGCAGCGCCCACACGGAGGCCGCACCGGCCTCGGCATAGGAGGTTTCGCATGGCCAGCGTCGTGCTGCTCGGGACCCTGGACACGAAGGGCCCGGAGTATGCGTTCCTCCGGGACCGCGTCCGCGACGCAGGGTGCGACGTCATCCTCGTCGACGCGGGGGTGATGAGCGAGCGGTCGCCGGGCGACATCACCGCCGACGAGGTCGCGCGGGCCGCGGGCGAGGACCGCGCGGCGCTCGCCGCTGCCGGGGACCGCGGGCCTGCCGTCGCCGCGATGACGCGCGGCGCCGTCGCGGTGGTCCGCCGCCTCTACGACGAGGGCAAGCTCCACGGGATCCTCGGGATGGGCGGCTCGGGCGGGTCGTCGCTCATCTCGGCGGCGATGCAGGGCCTCCCGGTGGGGGTCCCCAAGCTGCTCGTCTCCACCGTCGCGTCCGGCGACACCCGTCCCTACGTGGGCACGTCGGACATCGCGATGATGTACTCGGTCGTGGACATCGCCGGCATCAACGGGATCTCCGAGAAGATCCTGACGAACGCCGCGGCGGGGATCGCCGGCATGGCCAGGGCGACCGAGGGATTCGTCTCGCGCATCGAGAAGAAGCCGCTCGTCGGCGCCACGATGTTCGGCGTCACCACGCCGTGCGTCACGACGGCGCGCGAGTGGCTCGAGGCCCACGGGTACGAGGTCCTCGTCTTCCACGCCACGGGCGCCGGCGGGCGCTCGATGGAAGCGCTCATGGAGGCGGGGTTCATCACGGCGGCGCTGGACATCACCACGACCGAGCTCGCGGACGAGCTGGTCGGCGGCGTGCTCTCCGCCGGTCCCGACCGGCTGGAGATGGCCGGGAGCCTCGGGATCCCCCAGGTGGTCTCGCTCGGGGCCCTGGACATGGTGAACTTCGGCCCGCTCGATACGGTCCCGCCGCAGTTCAAGGACCGCAACCTCTACGTGCACAACGCGACCGTGACGCTCATGCGCACCACCAAGGACGAGTGCGCGGAGCTCGGTCGGATCATCGCCCGCAAGCTCAACGCCGCGAAGGGACCGCTCACGGTCTTCGTCCCCCTCCGGGGCGTCTCGATGATCGACGTCGAGGGGAAGCCCTTCTTCGACGCCGATGCGGACGCAGCGCTCATGGGCGAGCTGCGCGCCGGGCTGCGCCCCGACGTGGAGCTCGTGGAGGTCGACACGGACGTCAACGACCCGGCGTTCGCGACGGCGATGGCGGAGCGGCTGGACGCTCTCTATCGCGCGTGGGCGGCGGCTCGATAGGTCCGGGCACAGGAGGGAACGCGTGGACGGACAGGTGGCGCTCGCGCGCCTGCGGAAGACCATCGCAGACGGCGGGGTGATCATCGGCGCCGGGGCCGGGACGGGCCTCTCGGCGAAGTGCGCGGAGGCCGGCGGGGCCGACCTCATCATCATCTACAACTCGGGCCGGTACCGGATGGCCGGTCGCGGATCGCTGGCCGGCTGCATGCCGTACGGCGACGCGAACGCCATCGTCATGGAGATGGCCGGCGAGGTCCTCCCGATCGTGAAGGAGACACCGGTCCTCGCGGGCGTCTGCGGGACCGATCCCTTCCGCCTCATGCCGGTCTTCCTGCAGGAGGTCAAGCGCGTCGGGTTCTCCGGCGTCCAGAACTTCCCGACCGTCGGGCTCTGCGACGGCCAGTTCCGGCAGAACCTGGAAGAGACCGGGATGGGCTACGGGCTCGAGGTCGACATGATCCGCGACGCCCACGAGGCCGGCCTGCTCTGCTCGCCGTACGTCTTCGACGAGGACCAGGCCAGGGCCATGGCGAAGGCCGGGGCGGACGTCGTCGTCGCGCACATGGGCCTCACGACGAAGGGCGCCATCGGCGCGCACACCGCGCTCACCCTCGACGACTCGGTCGTCCGGATCCAGGCGATCCGCGACGCCGCCGTGTCGGTGAAGCCGGACGTCATCGTGCTCTGCCATGGCGGTCCGGTCGCCGAGCCCGAGGACGCCGAGTACGTGCTCACCCGGACGGAGGGCGTGGCCGGGTTCTTCGGCGCGTCGAGCATGGAGCGGCTGCCCACGGAGATCGCCATCACCGAGAACATGAAGCGCTTCAAGGTCATCGCGCACTAGCACCACCGGGCGGGGGCGGGCGGCCCGACACGCCGTCCGCACCCGGAGCCAGCACAGGAGGCGCAACCGTGCCGCTCAAGGAAGAGGTCCTCGGCGCGTTCTTCGGGGACGCATCGTTCCCGATCGAGTGGACGTCCGAGAACGAGAAGCTTCTCTTCTGGGTCTTCGACGACCTCCACTGCCCGAAGCCGCTCTCCCCGATGTACGAGGACATCGGCGGATGGTGGCTCTCGTGCGACCACATGTTCCGCCGCTTCGGGACGCCCTTCGCGACGGACTGGATCTACAAGAACATCAACGGCTACCTGTACACGACGGCGATCCCCGCCGAGGCCGGGCTCCACGTCGCGACGCAGGAGTACAACTACGAGACCCAGGCGATCGTCCCCGAGGACGACGCCTACGCGGCGAAGATCGGCGCGTATCTCGGCACCGTGCTCCCGGTCTACGGGCACAACTTCACGCACTGGTGGCGCACGCGGTTCGTGCCCGAGATGCAGCGCAACTTCGACTACATCGAGTCGATGCTCGACAGGAAGGGCGAGCTGTCGCTCGCGGACGTGGCGGTCCTCCTCGAGGACGCCATCGACATGCACGACCGCCACTGGAAGATCCACTGGATGTTGAACTTCGCGCAGCTCAGCGCGACGCTCAACCTCAAGGCGGTCATGGAGAAGACGCACGGGAAGGTCGACGGCGTCCTCCTCGGTCGGCTCCAGAACTCCGCGGACGACCGGAACTGGGACAAGATCCGCGCCCTCTGGGAGATGAAGGAGGAGGTCAAGGGCGACGCGACCCTCAGGGCCGCGTTCGACAACCCGACCGCCGTCGAGATCGTCCCGGCCCTCCAGGCGACCGAGCGCGGGCGCCGCTTCGTGGACGAGCGGGTCGTCCCGTACCAGAAGGAGTTCGGCTGGCACGCGGTCTGGAGCCACGAGTTCATCTACCCGAGCTTCCGCGAGGACATGAACCCGGTCATCCAGCTCGTCCGCGACCAGTACGCGTCCGACTACGACTACCCGAGCAAGGTCGCGGCGCTGAAGGCGGACATCGAGGCGGCCTCGAAGGAGATCCTCGAAGGGCTCTCCGGCGAGGCGCTCGAGGAGATGCGCGCCGCGAACGAGATCAACCTCAAGATGGCGCCGCTCACCCCGGACCATCACTTCTACATCGACCAGGGCGCGAACGCGCACGTCCGCCTCGTCCTCATCGCCCTCGGCGAGAAGCTCGTCGACATGGGGGTGCTCGACCGGCCGGACGACGTCATCTACTTCCGGTACAACGCCCTCCGCGAGTTCATCGGGGCGCCCGACGCCACGACCGGGCGCGCGATCGTGGCTGCCGCGCGCGCCAAGCGCGCGGAGGCCGAGAACGTCCGGCCCAAGGATTGGGTCGGGACGGTCACCGCGACGCAGCTCGCGTTCCCGTACCTCAACCTCTGGGGCTTCCCGGACAAGTTCAACCGCCCGCGCGAGCTCAAGGACGGCAAGCTCTCCGGCATCGCAGGATCGCCGGGCGTCGTCGAGGGCGTGGCGCGCGTGGTCACGTCGACGGACGAGTTCGACCTCGTGAAGCAGGACGAGATCCTGGTCTGCGAGATGACGAACCCGGC
>JALOOH010000173.1 GCA_025454515.1 Chloroflexota bacterium | reverse complement strand
GCAGCCGCAGCGGCCACGACGCAGGCGCCGGCGGACGGCGCCGACCACGTCGCCGCGGCCGCGGCTGCCACGGCCCCGAGGGAGACCGCGACCGCCCGGGTCACGGGCCGACCGCGACGAGCCCCTGGATCTTCGCGTACGTCGATGCGGAGACGAGCTTCCGGTCCCGCAGGTCCGAGACCGCGACGAACGGCGCCGTCGCCCGGGCGTCGAGGATCTTCGCCGCCGTCGCCGGGCCGATCCCGGGAAGCGCCTCGAGCTCGGCGGCGCTCGCGTGGTTGAGGTCCACGAGGCCCGCGGCGCCCGCACCCGATCCGGCGATCGCGCCGCCGGTCGCGCCGCCGGTGCCCGCGTCGGCCGCGGTGATGCCACCGCCGGCCCCGATGTCGCCCGAGACGACCGCCCGAGCCGCCGGCCCCGCCGGTGCGACGGGATCGCCGAGCGCCGGGATCCAGATCCGATCGCCGTCCTGGATCCGGGCCGCGAGGTTGACCTCCGAGGCGGCCCGCTCGACGTCCACCGTGGGCCCGTAGCCGCCCGCGGCCGCGACGGCATCTCCCACGCGGGCGGCGGCGGGGAGCCGGACGACGCCGGGCCGCGCGACGCCGCCCTCCACGTCGACGAGGATCGCGCCGGCCGCACCCGTCGCGCCGGCCGCCGGGTCCGCCGGCCCCCCGCTGCCATCCGGACCCGTCCCGGCCGTGTCCGCCGCGGCGACCCCCTCGCTGCCTGCGGACGCTCCGGGCGGCGCGGGGTCGACGAAGACGTGCTCGCCGCCCGATCCGAGCAGCGCGAGGACGAACGCGGCCGCCACGACGGCCCCCGAGGCCGTCGCGAGGACGAGGGGGACGATCCCCGGGACCGACTCGCGGAGACGGGCCACGAGCGGCATGCCGTCGTCCCTGCGGGAAGGGTCGCCCGCACCGTTCCGGGGGTCGGCGAGCGTCTCCTGCGCGCCGCCGCCCCGCGCGAGCCCGGCGGAGTCCGACCACGCGGCCCCGGGCGGCGCAGAGGGTCCGACCGCGAGGGGGTCCGCCGGCGCCTCGAGGATGCGCCAGCCTGTGCGTGCTTCGTCCATGAGTGCTCCCCGGCGGGCCATGGTCCTGGGGCCGGCGGGCCGCCCATGGTGTCGGCGGAGAGCGGCGTCCGCCGCCACGCGGGGGCAGCTGCGCGGCGGCGGACGACCGGGGAGGACTGTCGCAGGTGGCGCTCGACGCCCGGTCGACGGGCGATGGCCGCCGGATCACCCGGCTCCGGCCCGCGCTATGCGCGCTGGAGGACCGGCAGCACCTCCGTCGCGAGGCGGGTCATCGATTCCTCGTCGTGCGGCGACGGGAAGCCGGCGATCAGGTGGCGGTACCCGATCGAGAGGTAGGGCGCGAGCATCTCGGCGACCTGCTCCGGCGTCCCCACCGGCTGGTCCTTCCAGTGCGGCGCGCCGCCGTTGCGCGCGAACGCCGCCTCGAAGGCCCGCCGCGCCTCGGCCTCGGAGTCGCGGATGAAGACCGTCCCGATCCCGGTCGTGCGCTCGATCTCGGACGGATCGCGGCCCACCGACTCGCAGTGCCGGAGGAGGATCTCCTCCTTGCGCCGCACCGTCTCCACGCCGCCGCCGACGTTGTTCGCGTCCGCGTACTTCGCGACCAGCTTGAGCGTCACCTGCTCTCCGCCGCCGCCGATGAGGATCGGCAGGCGCGCCTGGACCGGCGGTGGGTCGTTGCGCACGGCCGTCGCCCGATAACGCGGGCCGGCGGCTGTCGGCTCCTCGCCTCGCAGCATCCCCCGCATGACCGGGAGGGCCTCTCCGAGCCACCGGAGCCGCTCGGGGAACCCGTCGCCGAAGTCGAGGCCGTAGGCGACGTGCTCCTCCCCGAACCACGCCGCGCCGATGCCCAGGACGGCCCGGCCGCCGCTGATGTGGTCCAGCGTAGTCGCGAGCTTGGCCGTGAGCGCCGGCTCGCGGAACGTGTTCGCGCCGACCATCAGGCCGATGCGCACGTGCTCCGTCGTGGTCGCCCACCCGGCCAGGAGCAGCCAGCCCTCCAGGATCGGGCCGCGGGACGACCCGACGATCGGGTAGAGGTGGTCCCACGTCCAGAGGGAGTGGTAGCCGAGCCGGTCGGCGAGGACCCCTGCCTCGCGCAGCGACGGCCAGTCCGTGTACTGGTTCCAGCAGAGGGCGCCGATCCTGACTTCGGACACGTGTGCCTCCGAACGATTGAGTGGCGGATCGCCCTACCGGGGCAGCGGGTTCGGGCCCGTCGCCGTCACGATCCGCTGGGGGACCCAGTCGTCGACGTGGTGGAACCCGTCGAAGACCCGGCCGGCGGCGAGCTCGACGGATGCCCGCAGTGAGAGTCGATAGAACTTCACGTGCGTGAAGTCCTCGAACAGGATGTAGACGGGGTCGGGCGTGCTGTCCGGCCCCTGGAACTGCTGTCCCGTGAGGACGGGCTTGTGCGCCTCGACGAAGGCGTCGAACGCCTCGCCGACGACGACCCCAAGGTGCTCGAGTCCCATCCTGTAGACCCGCTGGTGGACGGGCGGGATCAGCTCGATCATCGGGACCGCCTTGCCGTCGAGGACCTCGAGCGGCGGGGCGGGCAGGATCAGGGAGATCGGACGGCCGTTCCAGACGTTCTCGGAGTTCGCGCTCGCGTGGCGCTCCAGCAGCGTGCGGACGTGGACGTACTGGTCCCACTCGGGCACGCGGAAGGCGAGGTGGCTCAGCTCGAACGGAGCGATGTCGATGCCGCGCGTCAGCAGGCGATCGCGCTGCTGGGCCGCGAACGCCCGGTAGTCGCCGATGATGTCCGCGATCGGGTCGGTCACGGTCCGGATCATCCCTCCCTGGCTGTTCTGGCGCCGGTCCGAAGTGACGACAGGGCCGCGGATGCCGCGCCCCGGAGGCGGTGGGCCTCACCCCGCCAGTGTACGGTCGACCGCCCGGACCCGGGCGTCTCGCGGGCCCGGCGTCGGCCGGGCCCGCGAGCGGTGCGATCGACGACCCCGCGTCAGGGGGCCTTGGGCGCCTTCGCCGCGACCGGCTTCGCCGTCAGGACGAACTGCTCGCGGCAGTACTGGCGCACGTAGTCGGTCGTGAACCATCGCGGCCGGGGAGCCGGGCTCGTCCACGACGCCTTGCACGTCGTCCACTGGGGGTCCGCGAAGTGCCCGACGATCCGCACCCACTTCCCCCCGAACGGCCTGAACGGGCAGGAGGCCGGCTGGTTCGAGACGAGCTCGCAGGCACCCAGGCGGGGCGGGATGCGCACGCCCCAGTCCACCGACCCGACGAGGTTCCCGCTGGCGACGATCATCCCGACCGCGCCGTTGTCCACCAGCCAGCCCGGCTTCCCGGCCCAGATCGTCCCGATCCCGACCGGCTGCGGGGCCGGGACGTACGCGGTCACGGTGATGTTCCGCGAGCCGAGGCACGCGACGAGCCGCTCGCTGGTGAAGTGGGAGAGCTGGAGGACGTCGTACGGCCCGGCGGGGCAGACGTGCGGCTCTGTGACGACGAACGAGTCGACGACGAGCTGCTGGTCGCAGTACGTCCGCACCGCGGAGACGGGGATCGTCGTGTCGTCCAGGCGCTCGGACGCGACGCACGTGGACGCGGCCGGGTCCTGGTAGTGGGCGGTGAAGCGCAGCGTCTGGTCCGCGTACCGACCGATCGTGCACCCGCCGGCCGCGGTCGTGTCGGCCGTGTCGCAGCGGCCCACCCCCGGGGGCAGCCGCAGGTCCAGGACGTTCGCGTCGAACCACGCCGTGGCCGCGTCGTCGCCGAGCAGCGCGGGCTCGGGGCCCGTCGAGACGCGCATCCCCACGGGCTGGAGGCCGCGCGCCGAGGTCACGGCGCCCGACGTCGCGTCGTAGTCGACCGGCCCACCCGACAGCCACTCCGGCGTGATCGACCCACCGGCGATGCCGCCGCAGCCGTCGCACGTCGCACTCGGGAAGTGCGCGTCGAACGCGACCTGATAGACGCCGGCCGCGGTCAGGCACTCGATCATCTTCGCCGGGCCGGTCGCGATGATCGTCTCGAGCGAGACGCGGCCGTCGGTGACGTCCGGACAGCCGGCGGGGATGAGCGAGGCCGTCGGCGACGGCGATGCGACCGCACCCGGGGTCGGCGACGCGTCCTCGGCCGCGCCGATCCCACCGGGCGGAGCCGCGGACGCTCCGACGGGGAGCAGCGCCGCGAGGGTGAGCAGCGCCGCTGCGGCGGCGACGACGATCCGCGCGGGGACGTGACGGGTCATCGGGTACCTCCATGCTCCGGCGGGCGACATCGCCCGCCGGCGGTCGTCCTGGTCCTCTCCGGCTCCGGCTCCGGGCCGGTGGAGCCGCTACCTCGTGCTGGTCGTGGGGGGTGTCGCGGTCGGCTCCGGGCCCTCCGCCGGTGCCACGGCCGTGACGACCAGCTGCTCCCGGCACGTGAGGACGAGCGCCGCCGAGTCGAGGAGCGGCCCGCCGGGGGCCGGCACCTCGCGGCAGGTGAGGCTCTCGGGGTCGTCGTAGTGGCCCGACACGGTCACGTACCCGCCGACGTACGGCGCGAACGGGCACAGCCAGCCCGTGGCGTCGTCGGCGGCCGTCGCGCTCTCCGCGATGACGATGCCGGTGTTCAGCGCGTCGGCCAGCCACCGCGGCTCCACGGTGACCTGCTCCATCCCCGACAGGAGGCCGACGCCCGGAACCACGTACGCCGTGAACGAGATCGTGCGCCCCCCGAGGCAGCCCAGCCCGTACTGCGGTCCGACCTCGTTCGTGCCCTCGACGAGCTGGTCGACCGTGATCGGCTCCACGGGGCAGAGGCCGGGGTCCACCGGCGGGAGCGGACCCGTCGCCGCGAACGGCGCGACGCTCTCGAGCACGAGGTGCCGCAGGCATGCGAGCTCGGAGTCCTGCGCGGGGATCGGCGGCACCGTGGCGTCGATGGGCGTGGCGGTGCAGGTCGAGGCGGCGGGGTCGTTGTAGTGGCCGACCACGGTCACCCACTGCTTCATGTACTGGTGGAGGACGCAGGCATCGGCCAGCTGCGTCCCATCGCAGGACCCGAGCGAGGGCGGTGCGTAGACCTCGATGCCGGCCGCGTCCTGCCCGCGGCCCGCAGCCATGCTCGCGCCGGCGAACATCCCGTACAGCCAGGTCGGGGAGTACGTGTACGCGGTCGTGCCGCCCAGGCCCCACGGCTGCGGGACGTACCCGGTGACCTGGAGCTTCGCGGTCCCGAAGCACGGGGCGGCGTCGTCGCCCAGGCTGGCCAGCAGCTCGATCGACGCGACCATCGCGCCTGTCGAGGGATCGAGCGGGAGCGGCGGGCAGGCGACCTTCCTCCCGGCCGGGCTCTCCCACGGCGCGGCGGAGGGCGCGGCCGACGCGGCGGTCGCCGAGGGCGCCGACGCGGACGGATCCGGCGATGCGCCCGGTGCCGCGACGCAGGCCGACAGTGCCAGGGCGACGGCGGCGAGCGCGCCGAGCCGCGGGACGATGCGCATGGGTCCCTCCCGTCCGTGATCGCGCCCGGCGGGCGCGCCATGACCGACGCAGGATGGATGGTCGAGTCCGCCGGAGTCAACGGGCTGCGACAGGTCCATGCGGGGCCGGATCGCTACTCAGTGCTGGTCGTCGGGGGCAGCGGGACGGCCGGGGCAGCCGGGTCCGCGATCGCGTCGAGGACCAGCTGGCGCAGGCAGTACGCGCGCACCTCCGCCGGCGCCGGCGGAGGGACGTCCTCCGGACCCTCCCACGCGCACGTCCGGGCGGCCGGGTCGAAGAGGTGCGTCGTGATGCGGAGGGTCCGATCCGTGTAGGCGGCGAAGCTGCACGTGTCGGGCCGCGTGCTCATCGTCGTGCAGCTTCCGAGCGACGGCGGGACGCGGATGGTCGCCCCGTGCGCCGCCTCCCACGCGTCGGCGTCCTCGGCCGAGAGACCGGCCGGCGGCGGACCCGTCGTCACGCGCATGCCGTCCCAGCCGTCGCGTGGGTCGCCCGCCGCCAGGGCGCCCGCGTGGGCGTCCCACGTGACGTACGTGCCGGACAGCCAGCCGGGCAGGACGACCATCGGGCCCTCGGCGCCGCACGCGCCGCAGTCGACGGCGGGGAACCAGGCCTCGACGACGACCGTGCGGACGCCCTGGGCCCGTGCGCACGTGGCGAGCTCCGCGGGCCCCGTGGCGATCACGGCCGCGAGGGCGACCGGGATCGCGGAGAGGTCCGGGCACGGCGCTGCGGCGAGGGGCCCGGTCGCGGGAGCGGGCGTCACCGCGGCGACCGCGTCGGCGGGCGGCGTCCCGGCCGCTGCCGGTGACGATGCCGTCCCGGTCGCTGCGATCCGTGCGGGGAAGGACGCTCCGGGATCCGCGGCCAGGTCCGTCACCGCGACGTCCATCGTCGCGACGCACGCGGCCACCGACAGCGGGACGACGAGTCCGAACGCGACGACCACGCGACGCAGCAGCATCCGCATCCTCGCGGCCCTCGGCCCCACCCGCGCGGCGTGGGATGCCGACGGGATGAGTCTCGGCCCTTCACTCGAGCGGCGACAAGTGCCCTCGGTCAGCTCCGTGGGCGGCTCCGGCCCCCGGCTGGGGCCCGCGCGTCGGCCAGGTGCACCCGATCTTCACCCCGTGCAGAACCACAGGACCCGCTTTCACCTGGTGGAAGCAACGGGGCTGGCTTTCACCGGGTGACGATTCGCGGCATGCCCGGACCTCGGCCCCGCCCCCTGGACCGCCCGGCGAGCGGGTCCGGGGCGCTAGTGATCGTCGGTCCTTCACCGGGTGCAAGGGATCCGCATGCGGGGCCCGTCGCCGTGGCGGGCCACGTCGGTTGCTTCCACCTGGTGAAAGCCGGCGGGCGGGGCGCCGGGCGCCGGGGGCCGAGGCCGGGAGCGGGGCCGGGCCGGGGACGTGGGCGGGGCGCCGGGCGCCGGGGCGCCGGCCGCTGGGCCCCGGCCCGGCCGGGGCCGGCCGGGCGGTGGCGGCGGCCCCTCGGTCAACCCCGGACGACGATGTTCACCAGCCGGCCCCCGGCGTGGATGACCCGGTCGGGCGCCTTCCCGCCCAGCGCGGCGACGACCTTCTCGCGGCCGAGGACGATCGCCTCGATCTCGGCGTCGGAGAGGCCGACGGGCACCATGACCTTGTCGAGCAGCTTCCCGTTGACCTGGACGGGGAGCTCGCGCTCCTCCGCGGCCGCGGCCGCCTGGTCCACCTCGGGCCAGCGCTCGCGGTGGATCGACGACCACTCGGCCCCGGCCGCTGCCAGCCTGCGGCTCCAGAGCTCCTCGGCGATGTGCGGGGCCGCGGGCGCGAGCATCAGCAGCAGGAGCCGCACAGCCTCGTCCCACGCCGCGCCCCCGGCCACCTCGGTGCCCCGGTAGCGCATGAGCGTGTTCGAGAGCTCCATGAGGTGCGCGACCATCGTGTTGAAGCGGAACTCGGCGTACTCGGCGGAGACCGCGGCGAGCGTCCGGTGGGCCGCGGCGCGGAGGGCCTTCCCGGCGGCCGCGGCGTCCTCGCCGGCCGGCAGCTTCCCGGCGTCCGG
>JALOOH010000172.1 GCA_025454515.1 Chloroflexota bacterium | reverse complement strand
GGCGCCGTCCGGAACATCGGCCTCTTCGGCATCGTGGAGCTGGTCCGGTCGCGCGAGCCGTACACGACGCTCGCGCCGTACAACGGCACCAGCGACGAGATGGCCATCATGCACCGCCACTTCCGCGAGGAAGGGCTGTACACGCTGGTCCGCTGGGCGAACTTCTACACCAACCCGCCGCTCACGATCTCCGAGGAGGAGCTCCGCGAGGGCTTCGACATCATCGACCGCGGCCTCTCCAAGGTGGACGCCGCGCTCGCCTGACGTCGCGCCGGGAGTGCCCGGCACCCCACGGCCAGTGAGGCGACGGCCGGCCCGCGAGGGCCGGCCGTCGCCGTCGCCGGACGGGGCGGACGGAGGCGGGCGGGGCGAGGGCGCGCGCCCGACCGCGCGGCCCGAGCCAGGTGGGGTCCCTCAGCCGAGGGCCGGCAGGCTCGCCGCGGCCACGGCCTGGCCGTGGCGCTTGTCGCGCTCGGAGACCTCGTGGAAGGTCGTCGCGCGGGAGACGTCCGGTGCCTCCGCCTCCAGCACCGCACGCGCGCCCGCGAGGATGACGTCGCCACCCGCCCCCGTCATGACCCGCCCGAGCGCGAGGACATGCTCGACGTCGTACCACTCGCGGTACTCGAGGAGCGCGTACCCGAGGTACGTGCCGATCGTCGCGTACACGCGCGCTGCGCGCGCGTCGCCGGCAGCCATCAGGTCCTGCAGCGCCACGAGCCGCTGGGGGAGGGCGGTCGCCGGATCGACGTCGATGCCGGCCGCAGGGAGCAGGCGGCCGACGGCCTGCTGCGACAGATACTGGACGCCGCAGCCGCGGTCGCCGGACCACTCGTCCACGGGCGCATCCGGGCGGAGGTCGATCGGGACGAAGGCCAGCTCGTCGATCCACGGCGTGAGGGTCCGCTCGCGGGTCACGTATCCTGCGGCCTCGCTCGACCCCATCGCGATGCCCAGGAGCGCCCCGGCTCCGGCCGCCATCGCACCGGCGAGAGCGGTGACCTCGCCGTCGTTCACGACGACGAAGGGGACGCCGCCCCAGGCGGCCCGCAGCTCGCGGAAGAGCCCGCGTACACGTCGCTCGAACGCGTCGGGCGGGACGGAGCGGAAGAGCGACGCCGCGCGGACCTCGTTGTCCACGTAGATCCCGGCCGCGCTGCCCCCGATCGCGTCGACATGGGGCAGATGCGCCGCGGCACGCCGGAGCGAATCCATGATCCCGTCGAAGTGCCACTGCGGGTCGGCGTGGATCGCCGGGTCCCACGCGATCTCCTCGCTGAAGACGACCTCGCCGTCCACCACGGCTGCCGCCTTGCGGTCGCTCGCGCCGAGGTCGAAGCCGATCCTGCAGCCGTCCAGGTGCCCGCCGAGGCTCGAGGCCGACGCGCGGTCCACGGGGAAGGACGCGCGCGGCGCAGCGACGACCTCGAGCGGCGACCCGAAGACGGTCGCGGCGATCACCCGGTCGTCGAACCTGCCCGTCGGCTCCTCCGCGTAGTGGCGTCGCAGGGCCTCCACGAGGCTCGCCGGCCCGTCCACCCACAGCCGGTGGCCTCCGCGCGACCAGAGGAGGGTCTTCGCGAGGCGCTCGGCGTTCGCATGGCAAGCGGCCGCCGACGGATGGCCGTCCGACAGGGCCGTCGTCTCACGCACGTCCACCGCTCCGCCGGGCTGCTCGATCCCGATGGCGACCCGGACCGCCGCGCCCGACGCGGCGACCGCATCGGCGAGGGCCCGGCGGACGAGCACGGCCGGCCGGAAGCCCGGATCGAGCGCCGGGAGGACGCGCGGCGCGGCCAGGAACGGCGCGAGGGCGTCCAGCGTCACCACGGGCAGGCGAGCCCCGGGCTCCTAGTGCGACGTCCCGAACTGGCGGTCGCCCGCGTCGCCGAGGCCCGGCATGATGTAGCCGCGCTCGTTGAGCTGTCGGTCGAGAGCAGCGCAGTGCATGTCCACGTCCGGGTGTGCCTTCGTCACGGCGTCCACGCCCTCGGGGGCCGCGATGAGGTTCACGAGCTTGATGCGCGCGGCGCCCCAGCGCTTGAGCACCTCGATCGCCGCCGTCGCGGAGCCGCCCGTCGCGAGCATCGGGTCGAGGATGAGCGAGAGGTCCACGGTCGCCGAGTCCGGGAGCTTGTTGTAGTACTCGACCGGCCGGAGCGTGCGCTCGTCACGGAAGAGCCCAAGGTGCCAGACCTCGGCGGTCGGCATCAGCTCCAGCATGGCGTCCACCATCCCCAGCCCCGCCCGCAGGATCGGGACCAGGCCGATGCGGACGGCGAGCTCGTCGGCCTCCATCGGCTCGATCGGGGTGCGGATGGCGATGGGCTTGGTGCTCACGTCCGCCAGGGCCTCGTAGCCCAGGAGCCAGCTGAGCTCCCGGACGACCTCGCGGAACTTCTTCGGCTCGGTCTGCTCGTCGCGCAGGATCGCGAGCTTGTGGAGGACCGCCGGGTGCCGGCTCACGTGGAAGCGGGGCCAGCGGTCGGGATCGGGCCGCCAGGTGGCGCCGGTGAGGTCGGGCTCGGGCATGGCTGCGCTCCTCGCCGCGGGGCGTGTGCGGGTGGGACCGCGCAGCATCGTACTGCACTGCGGGAGGGCCGGGCGATGCGACACGGACGGGCGTAGTCTGGCGTCTGCGGTCGGTCCGGACGTCGGATTCCGCGCGGGTGCCCACGCGCGCGAGCGGCGCCCGGATCGGCCGCTCTGCGTCCGTGTCTCGGGCCCGCGCCGCTCCGCCCGGCGGAGCGCTCTCAGCCGGCGCTGCGCACCTCGAAGACGGGGTAGTCGGCGGCGATCCGCGTGAACTCGACGATCGGGGCGTCCGGCCCGATCGGGAAGTGGGGACGGGCGCCCGACGCGCGCTGCAGGTATCGCCTGAGGATCGGCGCGCGCTCGTCAGCCGGGACTTCCACGAGGCGCACCGCGCGCGCATCACGTCCGCGGATCGTCGCCCGTCCGTCGGCGGCCCGGACGTTGCGGACCCACGGGGGCCGTTCGCCGAGCATGGAGACGACGTACGTCTTCCCCGAGACGTCCGCGAGGACCACCGGGATCGAGAACCCACGACCGCCGGGGCGGCCGGTCGTCTCGAGCGTGACCACGTAGGCGGGGGCCAGCGCGCGCCGCGCGCGGGCGTACGCGAGCGCGGCCGCGCCGAGCGCAAGGACGATGCCGACGAGGATCAAGGGTCGCAGGATCGGCCGCATGTGCCCATGATGCGACAGCGGGCGTCCCGGGGCGCGGTCCGGCCGCGCCGTCCGCGCGGGCCGGGGTGGTGCGCACCGTCCGAGCCGGGCCGGGCGCGCGCCGTCCGCGCGGGCCGGCGCGCGCGTCCTGCCTCGACCCGCGGTATCGTCGCCCCGATGAGCACGAGCAGCGCGGGCGCACCGCGTCCGACCAGGAGGCGGTGGCTCCGCGGCGCGCTGGTCATCGCCGATGCGTTCGTCGCGCTGGCCGCGATCGGCGGCGGGCTCGCCCTCGCGCTCGGGATGGAGAGCGCGCGGTTCCCGCTCGACTGGCTCGCCGGCACGCCCTTCGCGGACTACGTCGCGCCCGGGCTCCTGCTCGCGCTCGTGGTCGGCGGGGCCGCGGCCGTCGCGACCGCGATGACGGTGCGTGACGCACGGACAGGGGCCGTCGCGTCGGTGGTCGCGGGGGCGATCCTCGTCGGCTGGATCGCCGGCGAGATCCTCGTGCTCACCGGCGACGCCGAGGTCGTCTCCCCGACGGAGGCGTTCTTCCTCGCCGTCGGCCTCGCGATCGTCGCGCTGGGGGCGGCCGTCGTGCGACGCGAGCGGGTTGGACGTGACGGGCCCGCGGCGCGACGAGAGGGTCGATAACACGGGGATCACACGGCCGCGCGATGCTCGCCCTGCGCCGGGTCCGCGCTCCTCACGCCGGGACCCGGCGCCCGACGACCGCCCGGGCGGCCACGCGGCCACGCGGGCCTGCGCCCGTCGCATGATGGACGCGCGTCCCCGGAGCATCTGGCCAGACGACGGGCGGGAGGCGGACGCATGAAGATCCTCGTCGCGTACGCGACCAGGCACGGCGCCACTGCGGGGATCGCCGAGCGCATCGGCGACCGGCTCCGGTCACACGGCCTCGAGGCGGACGTCGTGCCGGCCGGATCGGTGAAGGACCCGCGTCCCTACGACGCGTATGTCGTCGGCGCCGCGGCGTACATGTTCCACTGGCTGGGCGATGCGACCGCGTTCGTCCGTCGGAACCGGGATCTGCTCGCGAGCCGGCCCACGTGGCTGTTCACCAGTGGTCCCATCGGGACCGATCTGGTGGACAAGGACGGCCGCGACGTGATGGAGACGTCGATCCCGCGGGAGTTCCCCGAGCTGCGCGCCGCGATCCATCCGCGCGGTGAGCAGGTCTTCTTCGGCTCGTGGGACCCGACCGCCCCGCCCGTGGGCATGGCCGAGCGACTGATGCGGTTGATGCCGGCGGCACGATCCGCGCTGCCCGCGGGGGACTTCCGGGACTGGCCCGCGATCGACGCCTGGGCCGACGCGATCGCGGCGGACCTGGCCGGGTCGATCGCGGGGGCGCCGGCCCGCGCACCGTCGTGACCGCGTCCGAGCGGTCCGATGACCGGCCGCTGTCGCGTCGCGAGCGCATCTCCCTCCGCCTTGAGCGCGAGGCCGACCTCCGCCTGGGCCCGCTCGGCGTCTGGGTGTTCCGCAGGACGA
>JALOOH010000171.1 GCA_025454515.1 Chloroflexota bacterium | reverse complement strand
CCTCCGCACCGAAGGCCGGCCACTGGACCGGCGTGGACACGAACTCGGCGTACGCCGACTGCCAGATGAGGAAGTTCGAGAGGCGCTGCTCCCCACCCGTCCGGATCACCAGGTCCGGGTCCGGCAGTCCGGCCGTGTAGAGCGCACCCGCGACCGCCGCCTCGTCGATGGCGTCCGCGGTCACGCCCGCGCGCACGAGGGCCCGGATCGCGTCCACGATCTCGGCGCGGCCGGCGTAGTTGAACGCGATGTTGAGCCGGAGGCGCGTCCCGAGCCGCGTCGCGTCGAGCGCCGACTCGATCGAGCGGCGCGTGCCGTCGGGCAGCTCGTCGAGCCTGCCGAGGAGCCGCACCGCGACCCCCTGCTCCACGAGCCCCGGTGTCTCGGCGCGGATCGCCGACTCGAGCAGCGCGAGGAGCCACGAGACCTCGGCGTCCGACCGCCCCCAGTTCTCGCGGCTGAACGCGTACAGGCTCAGGACCGGGATGCCGCGGTGGATCGCGTGCGTGACGGTGCGACGGACGGCCTCGACGCCGGCCGCGTGGCCCTCCGCCTCGGGCACTCCGCGCTCGCGCGCCCAGCGGCGGTTGCCGTCCATGATGATCGCCACGTGCGTGGGGATCGGGTCGAACGCCGGCTCCGCGTCACGCTCGGGTCCGGCATCCGCGCGGGCCGCCGGTCCCTCGGCGGGCGTGCCGCTCACACCGTCGCCCTCCGGCGGGGCCGCCACTAGACCTCCAGGACCTCCTGCTCCTTGTGGTGGCCGGCCTTGTCCACGGCCGCCACGTGGACGTCGGTGATCCGCTGGAGGCTCTCGAGCTCGCGGTGCGCCTCGTCGGTGCCGATGAGGCCGTCGCGCTCCTCCTTCTTGATCGCTTCCGCCGCATCGCGCCGGAGGTTGCGGATCTCCACGCGCGCCTCCTCCATCCGCCGGTGCACCTGCTTCACGATCTCGCGCCTGCGCTCCTCCGTCAGGGGCGGGATGTTCAGGCGGATGATCGTCCCATCGACGTTGGGCATCAGGCCGATGTCGCTCCGCAGGATCGCCTTCTCGATCGCGCCCACGACGCCGCGATCCCACGGCTGGATCACGATCTGGTGGGGCTCGGGCACGCTGATCCCCGCGAGCTGGTTCAGCGGTGTCTGGGTCCCGTAGTACTCGACGGTGATCCGCTCCACGAGCGCCGTCGAGGCTCGACCCGTCCGGAGTCCCGAGAAGTCGCGCTCCATGACCTCAACGGCGCGCTGCATCTTGGGCTCGACCGTGGCGAGGACCTGGCTGCTCATGCGGGATCACCTCCGGAGATGAGGGTGCCGATCGCCTCGCCCGCCGTCACGCGGCGGATGTTCTCGGCGCGGTCCAGATCGAAGACGACGATGGGAAGGTCGTTCTCCATGCACAGCGAGACCGCGGTGGAGTCCATCACCTGCAGCCGGTCGCGCAGGAGGTCCACGTATGTGAGTCGATCGTACCGCCGCGCGCCGGGGTTGGAGACGGGGTCCGCGTCGTACACGCCGTCCACCTTCGTGGCCTTCATGAGGACCTCGGCGTGGATCTCGACCGCGCGGAGCGCCGCCGCGGTGTCCGTCGTGAAGTACGGGTTGCCGGTCCCGGCCGCGAGGATCACGACCCGCCCCTTCTCCAGGTGCCGCACGGCACGGCGACGGATGTACGGCTCGGCGACCTCGTTCATCGCGATCGCGCTCATGACGCGCGTCGGGACGCCCGCACGCTCGAGGGCATCCTGCAGGGCGAGGCCGTTCATCACGGTCGCGAGCATGCCGATGTAGTCGCCCGTCGCACGGTCCATCCCGCGCGCCGCCGCGGCGAGGCCCCGGAAGATGTTGCCGCCGCCGACGACGATCCCCACCTCCACGCCGAGCGCGTGGACGGCCGAGACCTGGCCGGCGATGAAGGCGCAGAACTCGGGGTCCACGCCGTACTGGCGCGAGCCGAGCAGCGCCTCGCCGGAGAGCTTGAGAAGGATCCGCCGGTAGCGGACCTGCGAGGGGTCCGGGACCGGGTGGCCGTCCTCGCTCACAGCTCCTCGCCGAGCGCGAACCGCGAGAACCGCCGCACGCGGATGTTCTCGCCGAGGCGCGCGATCGCCCCCGTGACGAGCGCGTTGACCGTCATGTCGGTGTCGCGGAACGGCTGCTCGTACAGGCAGACCTCCGTGAGCCACTTCCTCAGCTGGCCGTCGACGATCTGGCCGCGGATGGCCTCGGGCTTCTTCTTGAGATCCTCCGCGGCGAGCAGCTGCGCCCGCTTCTCGGCGAGGTCCGCCTCGGGGACCCGCTCGACGTCGACGTACAGCGGGGCGAGCCCGGCGACCTGGATCGCGAGGTCCCGCACGAGCTTGCGGAAGTCGTCCGTCCGCGCCACGAAGTCGGTCTCGCAGTTCACCTCGATGAGCACGCCCACGCGGTTGCCCGGGTGGATGTAGCTCTCGACGAGGCCGTCCTTGGCGGCGCGATCGGCCCGCTTCGCCGCGGCTGCGAGCCCCTTCTCGCGAAGCCGCGCGATCGCCTTGTCCATGTCGCCCTCGGTCTCCTCGAGGGCGCGCTTGCAGTCCATCATGCCCGCGCCGGTGCGCTCGCGAAGCTCCTTCACCGCCTCGGCGCTGATCGTGGCCATCGGATGTCGGTCTCCTGTCGTCTCGGTGGCGGCGGGCGATGTCGCGCCCCGCCGCCGGGTGGCTGGTCGGGGAAGGTCAGGCGGTGGGGCCGGCCGCGGCCTCGTCGGCCTCGACGACCGGCTCGACGACCGGCTCGACGACCGGCTCGGCCGCAACGGCTTCGGCTGCCGCAGCACCCGGCAGGAGGTCGTTCTCCTCCGCGTCCGGCGCGAACGAGAGCGTCCCGCCGCCCGCCGCGAGGGCGGCGACGAGGTCCTCGGACGGGATCTCGGCCTCCTCGGCCTCGACGATCATCTCGACGTCCATCTCCGGCTCGGAGGCCGCGCGGGCGCCGCGCTCGCGGCCTCCCTCGATCGCGGCGTCGGCGATCACGGATGCGAGGAGACGGATCGCGCGGATCGCGTCGTCGTTCGCGGGGATGATGTAGTCGAGGTCGTCCGGGTCGACGTTCGTGTCCCCGGTGCCCACGATCGGGATCTCGAGCTTGCGGGCCTCGGTGACCGCGATGCGCTCGCGGGCCGGGTCGATGATGAAGACCATCCCGGGCAGGCGGCGCATCTTCCGGATGCCGCCGAGCGACAGCTCGAGCTTCCGCAGCTCCTCGTCGAGCTTCGCGGCCTCCTTCTTCGTCATCCGGTCGAAGTCGCCGGCCGCCTTGCGGACCTCGAGCTGGTCGAGGAGGCCCAGGCGCTTCTTGATCGTCACGAAGTTCGTGAGCATCCCGCCGAGCCAGCGGTGGTTCACGTACGGCTGGCCGGCGCGGTCCGCCTCCTGGGCGATCGCCGCCTGTGCCTGCTTCTTCGTCCCGACGAAGAGCACCGACTCGCCCCGCGCGGTGGTCTCGCGGACCGCGTCGAGGGCGATGTCGAGCCGCTTCGCGGTCTGGGCGAGGTCGATGATGTGGATCCCGTTGCGCTCCGCGTAGATGAACGGGCGCATCTTCGGGTTCCAGCGCCGCGTCTGGTGGCCGAAGTGGACGCCGGCCTCGAGCAGCTGGCGCATGGAGACGGTGGACACGAAGGGACCTCCTGCGGTTGTGCCTCCGCGCGTCGGGCCCGGGATACCCTCGGAACATCGTCCGTCGGGCACCGCCCCGGGGCCACGATGGTGATCGCGCGTGCGTGATCGCGCCCTCGCGGGCACGTGCCGCCCGGTGGGCGGCCGGGGGGAGTGTAGCACGGGCCACCGCGCGCCCACCGCGGTCCCGTCGCGGGCCCGCCGCGCCGCTCGCGGCATGGCGCCTCTCCCGCGGACTCCCCGCCCTGCGGTCAGCCGAGCGCGCCGCGATGATGCCGGACCGCGACCCGGCCGCCTGGGCCGGGCTCGACCGCGACGAGGTCGAGGCGCACCGCGAGGCGCGGCAGGGACGTCCCGTCCGGCAGCCTGCCGTCCCCCAGCAGGCGCCCGAGGCCTTCGCGCAGCGCCCGCGTCTTGCGCCGCCCGACCGTCTCCTCCGGCAGGCCGTGGGACCGCGACGCTCGCCAGCGGACCTCGACGACCGCGAGGCACGCGGGTGGGCCCGGGTCGACCCCGACGATGTCCAGCTCGTGGCGGCCGCAGCGGACGTTGCGTCCCAGGATCGTCCACCCGGACGCGAGGAGAAGGGCCGCGACGTGATCCTCGGCGTCGCGGCCGATGGCCGTCGGTCCCTGGCGTCCCATGGGCGCATCGTCGCCGGACGCGGTCGACGGGCGATCCGCGCCGCGTCACTCGGCGATCGACGGACGATGCACGGGGGTCCCCGCGCGGCCGTCGGTCGATCCCGTCGTCCGGGCCGGGGGCCCTGCCGGGCGTCAGCCCGCGGGCGCGGCGTCCTCGGGCCCCGCGTCCCCGGGCGGGTGGCCGTCGGTGACGTACGCCTCGATGAACGTCCGCCGGTGGATCGGGGTCGGCCCCAGCTCGACGAGCGCGGCCCGGTGCTCCGGCGCAGCGTAGCCGCGGTTCCGGCCGAACCCGTAGCCGGGATAGGCGGCCTCGTACCCGTCCATCAGGGCATCCCGCGCGACCTTGGCGACGACCGAGGCGGCCGCGACCGATGCGCAGAGCCGGTCGGCGTCCACGAGAGCGCGCTGGCGGATCGACAGGCCG
>JALOOH010000170.1 GCA_025454515.1 Chloroflexota bacterium | reverse complement strand
CGCAGGCCGGCGGTCCACGATGGCGGTCCGTGCGGTGCCGGGAGGCGAGCGATGCGGTTCGGGTGGCGGCTCCCCGTGGGGGATCCGTGGACCATCCTCACGGCCATGGCTCTCCGTGGACGAGCATCTGGCCGTGATCCGCGACGGCCCGCCCGATAGAGCCGGCCGGACATCGCGGCGATCGAGGCCATCCAGCACGCGTGCCTCCGCGAGGGGGCATGGGAGGGCGTTGACCGGGCCGACATCGCGCGCAGCCTCGAGGACATCGCCCGCGACCCCGCCGGCACCATCGTGGCCGTGGAGGACGGCATCGTCGTGGGAGCGCTCACGACGCGCGACAACGACCTCGCCGTCGCGCCCGGGAGCCGCCGGCGCGGCCACGGGCGGGCGCTGCTCGACGCGGCCGTCGCGCGCGCCCGCCGGGCGGGCGAGCCGTACGTCCTGCTCTACGTCCCCGGCGGCGGCGAGCCGCCGCGCGACACCGCGGCCCGGCGATTCGCCGCCGCGACCGGCATGCGGTACCGCGCGACGCTCACGCGGATGCGGCGGGACGGCCTCGGCGGGCTCGACGAGCCCATGCCGCCCGCCGGCATGGTCGTCCGGTCCCTGGCGCGCGACGAGGACCTCGTGCCGTACGTCGCGATGGTCAACGCGGCATTCGCGGAACACCCCACCTACTTCCACCTGGACGTCGAGACGGCGGCACGGGCCCACGCGGCGCCCGACTTCGACCCCGGCGACGTCGCGATCGTCGCGGCCGCCGACGATCCGAAGACCCTCGTCGCCTTCTGCCGGACGTATGCGCAGGAGGACGACAGGGGCGGCCACGTCGGCGTGATCGGCCACGTGGGCGTCCTCCCGGCCTGGCGCGGCCAGGGCCTGGGGCGGCTGCTCGTCCGCTGGGCGCTCCGACGGTTCGCGTCTGCGGGCCTGGAGCGGGCGGAGCTGTCGGTCGTCGCCGCGAACGAGAGCGCGCTGCGCCTGTACGCGGCGGAGGGCTTCCGGGCGGTCGTCGCCTGGCCGCAGTGGACGAAGGACGTGGCCGCCGGGGACGGCTGAGGCCGGCGTCCACCGAGCGCCGAGGGTTTGTGTGGCCGTCGCACAAACCGAGTGATACGCTCTGCCGGTGGGGCGGGCGACAGCCGCCGGGTGCAGGCGGACCGCGGACAGGAGGCAGGCGTGGCCGGCGACTTCTTCTCGGACGTGCAGGGCAGGATCCCGTTCGCAGGGTCCGGCTCGAGCGATCCGCTCGCGTTCACCGTGTACGACCCGGACCGCCTCGTCCTCGGCACGCCCATGGCCGACCACCTTCGCGTGGGGGTCTGCCTCTGGCACTCGTTCGCGTGGGACGGCCGCGACATGTTCGGCCTGGGCACGCTCGACCGGCCCTGGCTGGCGGCGGACGCGGACCCCATGGCCGCGGCGCGCCAGCGGATGGCCGCGGCCTTCGAGTTCATCGAGAAGCTCGGCGTCCCGTACTACTGCTTCCACGACCGCGACGTCGCCCCCGAGGGCGAGAGCTTCGCGGAGTTCCGGTCGAATCTCGACGCGCTGACCGACGACGCGCTCGGCTACCAGGAGCGGACGGGCGCTCGCCTCCTGTGGGGGACGGCCAACCTGTTCAGCCACCCGCGCTACCAGGCCGGCGCCGCGACGAACCCCGACCCGGAGGTCTTCGCGTACGCCGCCGCCCAGGTCCGGATGATGCTCGAGGTCACGCAGCGGCTCGGGGGGACCAACTACGTCCTCTGGGGCGGCCGCGAGGGATACGACACGCTCCTGAACACGGACCTCCGGCGCGAGGGCGCGCAGCTCGCCCGCTTCCTCCACCTCGTCGCCGAGCACAAGGCGCGGATCGGCTTCGCCGGCACGCTCCTCATCGAGCCGAAGCCGATGGAGCCCACGAAGCACCAGTACGACTACGACGCCGCCACGGTCCACGGCTTCCTCGTCCGCCACGGCCTCGACGGCGAGTACCGCCTGAACATCGAGGCGAACCACGCCACCCTCGCGGGCCACAGCTTCCACCACGAGGTGGCGTACTCGGTGGCGCACGGGATCCTCGGCAGCATCGACGCGAACCGCGGCGATCCGCAGAACGGCTGGGACACGGACCAGTTCCCGAACTCCGTCGAGGACCTGGCGCTCCCGCTGCTCGAGATCCTCCGCGGCGGCGGCCTCGGCACCGGAGGGTTCAACTTCGACGCGAAGCTGCGCCGGCAGAGCATGGACCGGACCGACCTGTTCCACGCGCACATCGGCGGGATCGACACGCTCGCGCGCGCCCTGCTCGTCGCGGCGGACATGCTCGAGGCGGGGACGCTCGACGCGATGCGCGAGGAGCGGTACGCGGGCTGGTCCGGTCCCCTCGGACAGGAGATCCTCGAGGGCCGGCTCTCGCTCGCCGACCTCGCCGAGCGGGTCGAGTCGGGCGCGGTCGATCCCGTGCGCCGATCCGGTCGACAGGAGCTGCTCGAGAACGTCGTCAACCGCCATATCTGGACGGTCCGCGAGGGCTGACGCCGATGGGCGGGCTCGTCCTCGGGATCGACGCGTCCACGACGGCGACGAAGGCGATCCTCCTCGACGCCGACGGCACGGTCGGCGGGGTCGGCGCGTCGGAGTACGCGTACGCGGTGCCGCGTCCCCTGTGGGCGGAGCAGGACCCGCGCCTGTGGTGGGACGGCACGGTCGACGCGATCCGCGCTGTCCTCGCCTCGAGCGGCGCCGACGGCTCGGACGTCGAGGCGGTGGGCCTCACGGGCCAGATGCACGGCGCCGTCCTGCTCGACGCGTCGGACGAGGTCCTCCGGCCGGCGATCCTCTGGAACGACCAGCGGACCGGCGCGGCGTGCGACGAGATCCGGCGCGCGGTCGGCCCGGAGCGCCTCATCGAGGTGACGGGCAACGACGCGCTGACGGGCTTCACCGCGCCCAAGCTCGTGTGGGTGCGTGACATGGAGCCCGAGGTCTGGCGGCGGGTCGCGCACGTGCTCCTGCCCAAGGACTACGTGCGGCTCGGCCTGACCGGCGTCCACGCCATGGACAAGGCCGATGGCGCGGGGACGCTCCTCTTCGACCTCGCCGCCCGCGACTGGTCCGGCGAGGTGCTCGGCGCCCTGGGGATCGACCCACGGTGGATGCCGCCGACGTTCGAGGGGCCGGAGGTCACCGGGGCGGTCACCGCGGACGCCGCGGCGGCGACCGGGCTTCGCGCCGGCACGCCCGTCGTCGCCGGGGGCGGCGACCAGGCCGCGAACGGCGTCGGCGTCGGGGCCGTGGACGTGGGGACGGTCGCGCTCTCGCTCGGCACCTCCGGCGTGATCTTCGCCGCCACGGACGCGCCGATCCACGAGGCGCGCGGCCGCGTCCACGCCTTCTGCCACGCGGTCCCGGCGCGGTGGCACCTCATGTCGGTGATGCTCTCGGCCGCCGGGAGCCTGCGCTGGTACCGCGACACGCTCGCCCCGGGCACGTCGTTCGCCGACCTGGTCGCGGAGGCGGAGGGCGTGCCGGCCGGGAGCGAAGGGCTCCTCTTCCTCCCCTATCTCTCCGGCGAGCGGAGCCCGCATCCGGATCCGCTGGCCCGGGGCGCGTTCGTGGGCCTCACGGTGGGGCACGAGCGGCGCCACCTCACGCGCGCCGTCCTGGAGGGCGTGGCGTTCGGCCTGCGGGACGGGCTCGACCTCATGCTCGCGGCCGGGATGCCGGCCCCGGAGACGATCCGCGCCTCCGGAGGGGGGACCTCGAGCGACCTCTGGCGGCGGATCCTCGCCGACGTCCTCGGCGCCGGGATCGCGACGGTGGACACGCCGGAGGGCGCAGCCTACGGCGCGGCGCTCCTCGCGGCGACCGGCGCCGGCTGGTTCGCGACGGTGCAGGCCGCGGCGTCCGCGACGGTGACCGCGACCCCGGCCGCCGCGCCGGGTCGGGACGCGGCGGCATACGCGGACGCCCACGCGCGGTACCGCGGGCTCTACCCGGCGCTCGCCCCCACCTTCCACGGGGCCTGACCCGCTCCCCCGCGCGCAGCGCGGGGCGCGGGGGGCGGGGCGGCGACGCCGTCCTAGTTGTGGAGCTCGTCGAGCTCGTGCTGCGTCACGTCGCCGGGCTGCTTGCCCATGATGATCATGGCGAGGACCTCGTCCTTCGTGACGCGGTCCTTGCGGACCGTGCCCACGAGCTTGCCCTGGAGCATGACGCAGATCCGGTCGGACAGGTCGAAGACGTCGTGGATGTCGTGGCTGATGAGGAAGATCCCGATCCCCTCGGACTTGAGCTGCATCACGAGGTCGCGGACCTGCGCGGTCTCTGCCGGGCCGAGCGCCGCGGTGGGCTCGTCCATGATGAGGATCTTCGCGTTGAAGTGGACGGCGCGCGCGATCGCGACGGACTGGCGCTGGCCGCCCGAGAGCGACTTCACGGCGGTCTTGAAGTTCCGGAAGCGCGGGTTCAGGCGCCCCATGACGCTGCGGGTGGCGGCCTCCATCGCCGCGTCGTCGAGCGACCCGACGCGGGACCGCAGCTCGCGCCCGAGGAAGACGTTGCCTGCTGCGTCGATGTTGTCCGCGAGGGCGAGCGTCTGGTAGATCGTCTCGATCCCGTAGGACTTCGCGTCGCGCGGATTGCGGATCGTCGCCGGCTCGCCGTTGATGAGGATCTCGCCGGAGTCGGCGGGATGGGCGCCCGACAGGGTGCGGATGAGGGTGGACTTGCCGGCCCCGTTGCCGCCGACGAGGCCGACGACCTCGCCCGGGTACAGGTCCACGGTCACGCCCTCGACCGCGTGGACGCCGCCGAAGGCGACGAAGATGTCGCGCATCTCGACGAGGGGGACGCGACGGGCGGCCGGCTGGGGCGCGAGGTCCGATGTCACGGTGGTCATCCTGGTCCCTCCCGCCCGCTCAGCTCGACCGCCGACGGACATACGA
>JALOOH010000037.1 GCA_025454515.1 Chloroflexota bacterium | reverse complement strand
GCATCGGACAGCCGCTCACGACGCTGTCGGGCGGCGAGCGGCAGCGGCTGAAGCTCGCGATCCAGATGGGGTCCGACGGGGGCGTGTACGTGCTCGACGAACCCACCTCGGGCCTGCACCTCGCGGACGTGGAGCACCTGCTCGCGCTGCTGGACCGCCTCGTGGAGGCGGGGACGTCCGTGATCGTCATCGAGCACCATCTCGCGGTGATGGCGCACGCCGACTGGATCATCGACCTCGGGCCCGGCGCCGGGCACGACGGCGGGCGGATCGTGTTCGCCGGCCCGCCTGCCGACCTCGTCGCCGCGCGCAGCACCCTCACGGGACAGCACCTCGCCGACTGCGTCGCCTGACGACCGACCTCCACAGCCCCGGCCTCCGCCCCGCCCTCCACCTCGGCCGCGCGCACCGCCCCGGCCACCATCGTCATCCGACGATGCCGCGTCGCGTACGTCCCGCCGCGGCGTCGGGTACCCGCGCCCACTGCCGCGAGAGCCGGCGGGCGCGATGCTCCTCCCATCGACCCGCGACACAGGGTGCGGGGGAAGGGAGGTCACCGATGTACCGGGTACGCAGCATCGTCGACTCGATCCGCCGCGCAGAGCCGTTCCGCGGGATCGTCGAGCGTCGTCGCCAGGCCGAGGGTCGCGACAGCGTCCTCCAGCGGTCCGGCCTCGGGGCCCCGATCCCCCGTCCGATCCGCATCGACGTGGGCTTCCGGACCGCCTGACGTCGGCCGGAGGCCACATCGACCCGCGACGTCCCCGGCGCTCGTCCCCGCCGGGGACGTCGCGCACGAGCCCCGGGCCCGACGGGCCCGGGGCTCGTGCATCTTCTCGAGGTGCGGCCGTCGCGACGGCCGCATGCGGTGGGCGTCCCTCCCGTGGTGCGTCGCCCCGGGCGGCCCCCTACCTGTCGCGCTCGGCCGCCCCGGTGAGGGCCGCCTGGGCCGCAGCGAGCCGGGCCACCGGCACGCGGAACGGCGAGCAGGACACGTAGTCGAGCCCGATCCGCTCGCACTTGTGGATGGACTCGGGGTCGCCGCCGTGCTCGCCGCAGATCCCGAGCTCGAGGTCCGGCGTCGTCGAGCGTCTGGAAGGGGTTGACGGGGAGGATGCCGTCCTCGACGTACTTGAGGAGGAAGCCGCCCTCGGCGTCGTCGCGGCTGTAGCCGAAGGTCATCTGGGTGAGGTCGTTCGTGCCGAAGCTGAAGAAGGCAGCGTCGCGCGCGACCTCGTCGGCCGTGAGCGCGCCGCGGGGGATCTCGATCATCGTGCCGAACTTGTAGTCGACGTGGACGCCCGCGGCCTCCTCGACGTTGACGGCCTCGGCCTCCAGGAGGGCCCGGACGGCGCGGAGCTCGTTCGTGTGGCCGACGAGCGGGATCATGATCTTCGCGATCGGGTGCCCGCCCGACTGCTTGACCGCGATCGCCGCGTTGAGGATCGCGCGGGTCTGGATCTTCACGAAGTCGGGGATCATCAGGCCGAGGCGGCAGCCGCGGAGCCCGAGCATCGGGTTCTGCTCGCGCATCGAGTTCACGGCGACGAGCATCTCCCGGGCGTCGGCGTACGCCGGGTCGGACGCGGGAGTGCCCAGGGTCCGGAACCGGACGACCTCCTCGAGCACGTCGTCGTGGTTGGGGAGGAACTCGTGCAGCGGCGGGTCGATGAGGCGCACGACGACGGGAAGGCCGTCCATCGCGCGGAAGATCCCCTCGAAGTCGCCCTGCTGGAGCTTCTCGAGCTTCGCCATCGCCTCGTCGAAGCGGGCGACGATCGCGGCGTCGTCGGCGTCGAGCGTCTCGCCCGAGGCGACGCGCTCCTTGGCCCGCGTGGCCTTGGCGGCCACCAGGATCGCCCCGCGGACGATCTCCAGCCGCTCGCCCTCGCGGAACATGTGCTCCGTCCGACAGAGGCCGATGCCCTGGGCGCCGTAGCTGCGCGCCTGGGCGGCCTCCTCGGGCTTGTCCGCGTTCGTCCACACGCCCATCCGGCGGATCCGGTCCGCATAGCCGAGGATCTGCTGGAGCTCCGGCTGGTCCTCGAACCGCGCGGAGACGGTGGGGATCGCGCCGACGAAGACCTCGCCCGTCGAGCCGTCGAGGCTGATCCAGTCGCCCTCGCGGATCTCGAGGCCCGTGTCGTTCGAGCGGGCGTGCTTCGCGTCGGCGACGACGTGGAGCTCCGCCGAGCCGGCGACGCAGGGCTTGCCGATCTGCCGGGCCACGACGGCGGCGTGCGAGGTCGCCCCGCCACGAGCGGTGAGGATCCCCTGCGCGACGGCCATCCCGTGGAAGTCGTCGGGGGCGGTCTCCTCGCGGACGAGCACGACGCGCTCGCCGCGGCCGACCCATGCGACCGCCTCGTCGGCCGTGAAGACCGCGCGGCCGACCGCGGCGCCCGGCGACGCGTTGAGGCCCTTCGCGATGCGTGTCGCGGTGCGCCGGGCCCCGGGATCGAACTGGTCGCGCAGGAGCTGGTCCACCTGGGTCGGCTCGATGCGGGCGACCGCCTCGGCCTCGCTGATGAGGCCCTCCGCCACCATGTCCACCGCGATCTTCACGGCCGCGGCCGCCGTCCTCTTGGCCGACCGGGTCTGGAGCATGTAGAGCCTGCCGCGCTCGATCGTGAACTCGAGGTCCTGGACGTCCCGGTAGTGCTGCTCGAGCCGCAGGGCGATGCGCTGGAACTCCGCGTACGCCTCCGGCATCTCATCGGCCAGATGGCTGATCGCGGCCGGGGTGCGGATGCCGGCGACCACGTCCTCGCCCTGCGCGTTCACGAGGTACTCGCCGTAGAGGATCTTCTCGCCGGTGTTCGGGTCGCGGGTGAAGGCGACCCCGGTCCCGGAGTCGTCGCCCATGTTGCCGAAGACCATCGTGACGACGTTGACCGCCGTCCCGAGGTCGTGCGGGATCCGCTGGCTGTTCCGGTAGTCGTTCGCGCGCTTGCCGAACCAGCTCGCGAAGACCGCCTTGATCGCGAGGTCGAGCTGCTCGTACGGGTCGGTCGGGAAGGGGCGCCCGGCCTCGGCCTCCACGACGGCGGCGTACGTGGCGACGAGGGCGCGGAGGTCGTCGGCCGTCAGGTCGGTGTCCGCGCGTGCGCCGCGGGCCGCCTTCATCTCCTCGAGCGGCTCGTCGAACCGCCGTCCTTCCACGCCGAGCACGATCCGGCCGAACATCCCGATGAACCGGCGATAGGCGTCCCAGCCGAACCGCTCGTTGCCGGTCAGGGCGATCAGGCCCTGGAGGGTCTGCTCGTTGAGCCCCAGGTTCAGGACGGTGTCCATCATCCCGGGCATGGAGAACTTCGCGCCGGAGCGCACGGACACGAGGAGCGGGTTCGTGGGGTCGCCGAAGCCCTTGCCGGTGAGGCCCTCGACCTCCTTCACGGCATCGACGACGTCGTCCCACACGCCCGAAGGCAGCGTCCGGCCGGCGGCGAAGTAGTCGTTGCAGGCCTGCGTGGTGATCGTGAAGCCGGGGGGGACGGGGAGGCCGGCGTTCGTCATCTCGGCGAGGCCCGCGCCCTTGCCGCCGAGGAGCTCCTTCATCGAGCCGTCGCCCTCGGCGCGGCCGCCACCCCACGCGTAGATGTAGCGCGTGGCGGCGTGGTGGGTGCGGACGGCGTCGGACATCGGGCGGGCTCCTCGTGCGCGGGACGGCGCCCTGGGCCGGGCGCGGGCGTCTGCGGGTCGATCGGGTCGGTCCAGTTGGTACGGACCTTCGGCATTCTACCCCTCGCGCGCGGGCGGGCTGCGACGCGCGCGGGCCGCCGGACGGGGGCCCGACGCCGGTGCTAGGCTCGTGGCGCAGCCGCCCCGCCGGGGGCGCCTTCTCGAGGCACGACATGTCGCTTCCCATCGACGACTCCCGCGTCATCGTGACCGCCGACGAGCGCTACAACGCGAGGGTCGTCGAGCGGCGCGACGAGACCGAGACGCTCGCCTACTTCAAGGTCCGCTTCGACGGCGAGCCGGTGCCGTTCGACCCCGGCCAGTACATGACCATCGGGGTCTTCGCGGACGAGAAGCTGTGGCAGCGGCCGTACTCGGTCGCATCGGCTCCGACCGATGCCGCGGACGGCTACGAGTTCTACGTCCGCCTGGTGCCGATCATCCGCTTCACGACGCTGCTGTGGCGCCTCCAGGTCGGCCAGCAGATGCGGATGACGGGCCCCAAGGGCCGCTTCCTCCTGGAGCCGGATGACCGGCGGACCCATCTTTTCGTCTCGACCGGCACGGGCATCGCGCCGTTCATCTCGATGATCCGGGAGACGCTGGCCCAGAGGAAGCCGCGCAGGACGGTCGTCCTCCACGGCGTGTCGTACGCCGACGAGCTGGGCTACCGCGACGTCCTCGAGCGGTGGGAGCGGGACGGCACGTACCCCGTGCGCTATGTGCCCACGGTCAGCCGGCCCGCGGATCCGCGGAACGCGGGCTGGGACGGACGCGCCGGCCGGGTCGAGGCGGTCATCGGCGACGTGTGCAAGGACCTGGGGCTGCGCCCCGACCGGACCGTCGTCTACATCTGCGGCAATCCGGACATGATCCTCAACGTCGAGGGCGTCCTCATGAACCGCGGCTTCCCGGAGTTCCACGTGAAGAAGGAGCTCTACTGGCCGAAGGGGAAGGACGCGCCGGCGGCCCCCGCGGGCTGAGCGTCCGCCCCCTGAGGGCCAGCGGGCACCGCGGGTCCGTCCGGCTCTGGCGCATCGCCACCGAGCCGGACATCGTGGCGACGAGCGCCAGCTCCGACGCGCAGCCCTCTTCGGCCGCCGGGGCCGCGCCGACCACCGGGGGCGGCCCTCGGGAGGCGGCGTGACATGCAGGACGCCGATCTGCTGCTCCAGCTCGCCGGGATCGCCGGCGTGTTCGTCGGGTTCGGGGCGCTCATCGCCGTCCGGACCGGCGACTCGGTGGACGTGGGCGAGGTCAACTCGATCCGTTGGGTGATGGCGATCGCGATCTGGGTCGTGATCGTCGCGCTGGCGCCGGTCATCGTCGGTCGCTACCCCATCGCCGATCACGACCTCTGGGTCGCGTCGAGCATCGCGGCGCTCGCCCTCCTCGCGGTCATGATCGCCGTGTACGGGCGCGCGCCCGAGAACCAGGCGGATGTCGCGGCCACCTTCGCCACCATGTCGCGGGAGAAGATCGCGCTGTCGGCGGCGGTCGCGTTCTGGATCCCGTTCGTGCTCCTCGTCCTCGCACTCGCCCTCCTGGTGCTCGGCCTGGTCCCGGATCAGACCCACGCGCTCTATCTCACTGCGGTCGGGCTCGGCCTGTACATGGCCGCGATCGGCCTGTTCGGCACGGTCTTCTGGAAGAGCAGCCCGGAGACCGAGTGAGACGGCGCCGCCCCTGCCCCGTCATCGCACCCGTGCCCCGACCTCGCCCTCGCGCGCCCTCGCGCGCGCGAGTGACATTCGGCCCACAGATGTATGCGCAAAAGGGAATAGGTCGTGTGTGCGCGTCGGTGGCACCATAGGCGACACACACGCACCACCGCGCGCCCTGGCGCGTACCGCCGCGAGGATCCGATGCACCCTGTCCGCGAGAAGGCACAGCTCTCGCCCAACGTCACCCGCCTGGTCGTCGAGGCCCCGCGGATCGCCCAGATCCGGAAGCCGGGCCAGTTCGTCATCGTCCACATGGGTCCCGGCGCCGAGCGCATCCCGCTCACGATCGCCGACGGGGACGCCGAGGCGGGCACGATCACGCTCGTCATCCAGTCGGTCGGCAAGAGCACCGGCGACCTCGTCGCGCTCGAGGTCGGGGAGTCGATCGCGGACATCGCCGGTCCGCTCGGGCGTCCCACCGAGCTCATCGAGTCCGGCCATGCGATCTGCGTCGGCGGCGGCGTGGGCACCGCGGTCGTGCACCCGATCGCGCAGGGGCTCGCGGCGAAGGGCGTCCGTGTCACGAGCGTCATCGGCGGCCGCTCGCGCGAGTGGGTCATCTTCGAGGAGGAGCTGCGCCGCTACGGCGACGTCGTCGTCTGCACGGACGACGGCAGCTACGGCCGCCACGGGTTCGTGACGGACGCGCTGAAGGACGCGCTCGACGCGGGCGGGGTGGATGAGATCTACGCGGTGGGGCCGGTCCCGATGATGCGTGCCGTCTCGGCGCTGACCGAGCCGTACGGCGTCCCCACCCTTGCCTCGCTCAACGCGATCATGGTCGACGGGACCGGGATGTGCGGCGGCTGCCGCGTCACGGTCGGCGGGAAGACGGTCTACGCGTGCGTGGACGGTCCCGAGTTCGACGCGCACCAGGTCGACTTCCGCGAGCTGGCCGACCGGCTGTCCACGTACCGGTCGTTCGAGCAGGCCGCGCTCGAGCGGCAGCAGCAGATCCACGTGCGGAAGATGGCGGAGCTGGCCGGTGCGGCGCCGGAAGCCGAGGTCGGCTCCGACACGCCCGCGGTGGACGCGTCCACGCTCCAGGAGGCGTCCCGATGAGCGAAGCGCTCGAGCCGACCGTCCCGTCGGCCCGCGCGGGCGCCGGCCACCAGGCCGAGGCCGGCGCTCCCCTCCCCCCGCACGTCCCCGGCGACCCGACCACCGCCCCGCCCACCAACCGGGAGCGGATGGCGATCGACCGCGTCGGGATGCCGGAGCGGCCGGCGGAGATCCGCGCCCAGGACTTCGGCGAGGTGAACATCGGATACACGGAGGCCCTCGCCTTCCTCGAGGCCGACCGGTGCCTCCAGTGCAGGAACCCGACGTGCATGGACGGCTGCCCGGTCCGGGTGGACATCCCGCGGTTCATCAAGTTCCTCCAGGACGGCGACGTCAAGTCGGCGGCCGCGTCGATGCTCTCGGACAACGCACTCCCGTGCGTGACGGGCCGGGTCTGTCCGCAGGAGATCCAGTGCGAGGGGCGGTGCGTCCGTGCCAAGAAGGGCCCGGCCGTCGCCATCGGCGCCCTGGAGCGCTTCGTCGCGGACTGGGCGAACATGCACGAGGGTGCGATCGTCCTCGACCAGAAGCCGCCGACCGGCCGGAAGGTCGCGGTCGTCGGGTCCGGCCCGGCCGGGCTCACGGCGGCGGGTGAGCTCACCACCCTCGGCCACGAGGTGACCGTCTTCGAGGCCTTCCACGCGGCGGGCGGCGTCCTCATCTACGGGATCCCCGAGTTCCGCCTCCCCAAGGACATCGTCCAGCAGGAAGTGGACCGGCTCGTCGCGCGCGGCGCGAAGATCGAGACCAACGCGATCATCGGGAAGACCTGGACGCTCGCCGAGCTGCGCGAGCAGTTCGACGCCGTGTTCATCGCGGTCGGCGCCGGGCTCCCGGTCTTCATGAACGTGCCGGGCGAGAACTACAAGGGCGTCTACAGCGCGAACGAGTACCTCACCCGCATCAATCTCATGGGCGCCTGGTCCGGCAGGACGGACACGCCGGTCCTGAAGGGCCAGCGCGTGGCCGTGGTCGGCGGCGGGAACGTCGCGATGGACTCCGTCCGCACCGCGATGCGCATGGGCGCCGACTCCTCGACGATCGTCTACCGGCGAGGCAAGGAGGAGCTCCCCGCGCGCGTGGAGGAGGTCCACCACGCCGAGCAGGAGGGCGTCATCTTCGAGATGCTCACCGCCCCGGTCGAGGTGCTCGGCGACGAGAACGGATGGGTCACGGGCCTGCGGTGCATCCGCATGGAGCTCGGCGAGCCCGACGACTCCGGCCGTCGGCGCCCGATCGAGATCCCCGGCTCCGAGTTCGTCCTCGAGACGGACATGGTGGTCGTGGCGATCGGGACGCGGTCCAACCCGGTCCTCACCTCGACCGCCCCGGAGCTGAAGATCAGCTCGCGCGGCTACATCGAGACGGACGACAACGGGATGACGAGCATGCCCGGCGTCTTCGCCGGCGGCGACATCGTCCGCGGGGCGGCCACGGTCATCCTGGCCATGGGCGACGGCAAGGACGCGGCGCACGCCATCGACCGCTACCTCATGGGCGTGCCCGAGGGCGCAGCGGAGACGGTGCCGGCCTGACCGCCTACTGACGCGCGGCGCGCATCCGGTCGGCGATCACCTCGCGCACGCGGTCGGCGCTCACGCGCTCCTGTGTCATCGCGTCGCGGTCGCGGATCGTGACCGCACCGTCGTCGAGCGAGTCCACGTCGACCGTCACGCACCAGGGCGTCCCGATCTCGTCCTGGCGCCGGTACAGTTTGCCGATCGCCGCCGTGTCGTCGTAGACGGCCATGACGTCGCGCTGCAGGTCGCCCTTGATCCGGTGGCACATCTCCACGATCTCCGGCCGCTTCTTGAGCAGCGGCAGGACCGCGACCTTGTACGGGGCGAGCTCGGGGTGGAGCCCGAGCACGACGCGCTTCTCGCCGCGGACCTCCTCTTCCCGGTAGGCGTCGAGGAGGAACGTGAAGGCAGCCCGGTCGGCGCCGGCCGACGTCTCCACGACCCACGGGACGAAGTGCTCCTCGGTCGCCGGGTCGAAGTACTCGAGGCTCTCGCCGGAGGCCTCCATGTGGCGCGACAGATCCCAGTCACCGCGGTTGTGGACCCCCTCGAGCTCCTTCCAGCCGAACGGGAACCGGTACTCGACGTCGACGGCCTTCTTCGCGTAGTGGGCGAGCTCGTCGGGCGCGTGCTCGCGGGTGCGCAGGCGGGCCGGGGCCACGCCGTACGCCTCGTACCAGGCCCTGCGGCGCGGGAGCCAGTCGGCGAAGTGCTCGGCGGCCCGCTCGGGATGGACGAAGTACTGCATCTCCATCTGCTCGAACTCGCGCATCCGGAAGACGAAGTTGCCGGGGCTGATCTCGTTGCGGAACGCCTTGCCGACCTGCGCGATCCCGAACGGGACCTTCTTCCGGCTCGTCTCCTTCACGTTGCGGAAGTTCACGTAGATGCCCTGCGCCGTCTCGGGACGCAGGTAGATCTCGGCGGCCTGCTCCTCGACGGGGCCCATGAACGTCTTGAACATGAGGTTGAACCGGCGGGGCGCGCTGAGCTCGCCGTCGTCGGCCGGGCAGCGCAGGCCGAGTCGCGCGACGACGCCGGGGTCGTGCAGGTCGGTCTGCGAGAGGTCCTCCGCACCGGGCAGCTCATCGAGGCGATAGCGGCGGCGGCACGAGCGGCACTCGACGAGCGGATCGCTGAACTCCGCGACGTGGCCGGAGGTGACCCAGATCTGGGGGGCCATGAGGATCCCGGAGTCGAGCCCGACGATGTCGTCCCGCTCCTGGACCATCGACCGCCACCAGGCGCGCTTCACGTTGTTCTTCAGCTCGACGCCCAGGGGCCCGTAATCCCAGACGGCGTTGATGCCGCCGTAGATCTCGGAGCTCGGGTAGATGAACCCGCGGCGCTTCGACAGGCCGACGATCGTGTCCAGCTCGGCGACGGCCGGGCCGGGGTCCGATGCGGGGTCGAGGAGGTCGCGGGCATGCTTCGAGAGGGTCCGGGAAGGGTCGCTCACGGGGTGGTGCTCCGAGGGCGGTCGGGCGTGGCATGCCCGCTCGCGGGGATGAGGGTGCCCGCGGATGGTAGCAGAGCGTGCGTTCGCCTCCGGGACGGCGCGCCCGACCGCGCGGTGGTGTCGATCATCCGTCGTCCGGTCCCGTCGTCCGGTCCCGTCGCCCGGCGCGGATCTCGTCGAGGAACCGCCGCGACCGGGGCTCACGCTCGAGGGCGTAGGCGAGGAACGAGCGCATGGCGGCCTCCACCTCGCGCTCGATGCCGGCAGGGAGGCGGAGCGCCGCGATGGCCTCCACGTCCATCCGCTGGTACGCCTTGAGGACCCGCAGCGCACCGGTCGAGATCCCCGCCTCCGCCTGTCCGGGTCCCGGGTGGCGGCCGCAGACGATCCCGCCGAGCGCGGGCACCCACCGGACCGGCTCGTCGGGCTCCATGAGGCGGTCGCACTCCACGCAGCGGTCCACCTCGGGGCGCTGGCCGAGCTCGTCCGCGAGCCGCATCTCGTACCACCGCGCGGCGCGCCCGGGGGCGAGGCCGCCGTCGAGGAGCTCGTAGGTCCGCCGGATCAGCGCGTAGAGGGGCTCCGCCGGGTGGCGCTCCTCGAGCGAACGGTCGGCCAGCTCGGCCGCGTACCACGCGGTGGCGGTCGCTTCGAGCGAGTCCCGCAGCCGCAGCCAGGCGTGCACGACGGCGACCTGCGTCACGACGTCGAACGTCCGGCCGCGCACGAGCGCGACCCGCAGCTCGGCGAGCGGCTCCAGGCTGCCGCCGAGGCGGCTCGTGGGCCGGCGGATCCCCTTCGCGATGACCTTCACCTTGCCGTGGCCGGGCGTCAGCAGCGACAGGACGCGGTCCGCCTCGCCGTAGTCGAAGCGGGAGAGGACGATGGCGTCGGTGGTGAAGAGGCGGCGGTCGGGCACGGCGCGACCGTACCACTCCGGCGTGCCGGCGGACCGCGGGCGACGGGGGCACGGCGAGGGGCGGGAGGCGGGCCGCAGCCGAGGAGCGCCGTCGGGCGGCCGGGAGGGACGTGCCGCGCGGGGTATCATCGGCCGGTGGAGTCCCCCGACATCGAGACGCTGGTCCGCGATACCGAGGAGGAGATCCTCCGCGTCCTCGGCCGCGGCGACGACGACCCCGCCACGCGCGGCCTGTACGACATGATCCGGTACCACCTGGGCCTCGACGGCAGCGGGGCTCCGGCGGGCAAGCGGATGCGGCCCCTCCTGGGACTGCTCGCGTACATGTCGATCGCCGGGGAGCACGCGCGCGCCCTACCCGGCGCCGCCGCCGTGGAGCTCGGCCACAACTTCAGCCTCGTGCACGACGACATCGAGGACGGCGACCTCGAGCGCCGCCATCGGCCCACGATCTGGGCGCTGCACGGCATCCCGCAGGCGATCAATACCGGCGACGCGATCTTCGCGATCAGCAGGATCGCGCTCCACCGCCTCTCGGACCTCGGGTTCAGCGACGCCAAGGTCCTCCGCCTCATGCGGCTCTACGACCGGACCTGCCTCACGCTGTGCGAGGGCCAGTACATCGACATCGCGACGAGCGAGGGCGACGAGATCGTCTCCGTCGAGCTCTACGTGGACATGATCGGGCGCAAGACGGCCGCGCTCGTCAGCGCCTCCGTGGAGGCGGGCGCGCTCCTCGCGACCGACGACGAGGAGACCATCGAGCGCTACCGCCGCCTCGGCTGGGCCCTGGGCATCGCGTTCCAGCTCAACGACGACCTGCTCGGCATCTGGGGCGAGTCGGCCTCCACCGGCAAGGAGCCCTCGGACATCGCGAAGCACAAGAAGACGCTGCCGGTCCTGTACGCGTTCGAGAACGCGGCCCCGACGGACCGGGCTCGTCTCGCGGAGATCTACGCTCGGTCCGAGGCCGCGCCCGAGGACCTGCCCGAGGCGATCGGCATCCTCGAGCGTGCGGGGGCGCGCGCGTACACGCGCGAGGCGGCGCGCCGCTACCGCGACGAGGCGCTCGCGGAGATGGCGGCGGTGCCCGGCGTGGACCCGGAGGCGAAGGCGAAGCTCGAGGGGATCGTCGTCCGCGTCATCAGCGCCTGAGGCCGGGGCGTCCCGCGAGGCTGCCGCGCCGCCCCGCCGTCACCGCTCGGCGTCGTCCTCCGCCGGCGCGTCGTCGCCCGGTCGGCGGCGGACGACGAGGACCTTGTCCACCCGCCGGCCGTCCACCGACTCGACGGTCAGGGTGAGCGCGCCGACGCGGACCTCGTCGCCCGGCTGGGGGACGTCGCCGAGCCGGTGGAAGACGAGGCCGCCGACGGTGTCGTACTCGTCCTCGTCCTCCAGCTCGATCTCGATGCCGAACGTGTCCGCAAGGTCCCCCACGTCCGCCCGCCCGTCGATCCGCGCCTCGTCGTCGGAGAGGCGCACGACCATGGGCTCCTCGACGTCGTACTCGTCCTGGATCTCGCCGACGATCTCCTCGAGGAGGTCCTCGATCGTGGCCAGGCCGGCGGTCCCGCCGTACTCGTCCAGGACGATCGCCAGGTGGACCTTCCGCCGCTGGAACTCGTGGAGCAGGTCGTCGATCGACATCGACTCCGGGACGAAGACGGGCGGCCGCAGGATCTGCCGCATCTCCGGCCACCGGTCCGGCGGCTGCTGGAGGATCCGCAGGAGGTCCTTCGCGTAGAGGATCCCCACGACCTCGTCGATCGTCTCCTCGTAGATGGGGATGCGGCTGTGGCCCTCCCCGACGATCGCGTCCACGGCCTCCGCGAAGGTCGCCGTGACCGGGAGGCCAACGATGTCGATCCGGGGGACCATCACCTCGTGCAGGCGGCGGGAGCCGAGCTCGATGACCGCGTTGATCATCTGCTCCTCCTCCGCCTCGAGGATCCCCTGCTCGCCCCCGCGCTCGACGATGAGCTTGAGCTCGTCGGCGGTGATCTGGGCCTCCTTCGTCACGTGCGCGCCGAAGGGACGGACGATGACCCGGGTCAGGCCGGTGAGGAGCGCGACGACCGGTGCCAGGACGCGGCCCAGGATGTCCACGGGCCCCGCGAGCAGGAGGCTCGTGCGGTCGGGGTACGCGAGCGCCAGCGCCTTGGGCACGAGCTCGCCGACCACGATCGAGAAGAGCGAGAGCAGGACGGTGACGGTCACGAGCGCGATCGCCTCGGCCGTCGCGACGGGTATCCCGGCGCCGACGAGGGCCTCGCTGAGACCCGTCGTGAGGGAGACCGCCGCGACGGCCGACGACAGGAAGCCGATGAAGGTGATGGCGATCTGGATGACCGCGAGGAACCGGCCCGGGTCCTCGATGAGGCGGCGCACGCGCGCGGCGCCTCGCCGGTCCTCGTCGACGAGCTGATCCACGCGGCTGCGGCGCACGGAGACGAGCGCGATCTCCGCCGCGACGAAGACCCCGGCGAGCAGCGTGAGCCCGACGACGATCGCCAGCTCGGTGAAGGATCCCATCATCCGGCCCGGTCGCGCGGCGGTCCGCCGTCGGGGGCGGCGCCCGCCGGGGGCGCGGACGGCTCGGGGACGCCGGGCTCGGGCGCACCGGGCGCGCCGGCGCCGCCGCCGCCCGTGCCGGCCGCCCTCGGCTCGCGCAGGCGCGCCGGCACGCCGACCGCCACCATCCCGGCGGGCACGTCGTGCGTGACGACCGACCCCGCGCCGGTGCTCGCGTCGTCCCCGACCGTCACCGGTGCCACGAGCATGGTGTCCGACCCGATGAAGGCCCGGGCGCCGATCGTGGTCCGGTGCTTGCGCTTCCCGTCGTAGTTCGCGGTGATCGTGCCTGCCCCGATGTTCGTCCGCTCCCCCACCTCGGCATCGCCGATGTAGCTGAAGTGGTGCTGCTGGACGCCGGGCCCGATGCGGCTGTTCTTCACCTCGGCGTAGTTGCCCAGGCGCGCGCCCCGTCCGATCGACGAGCCCCGCCGCAGGTGGGCGAATGGCCCGACGCGGACGTCGTCCTCGACCTCCGCCTCCTCGAGCACGCTCGCGACGATCTCGCAGTCGCGGCCCACGACGCTGTCCACGATGCGGGTCCCCGCGCCGATCCGCGTCCCCTCCCCGATGCGCGTCGCCCCGCGGAGGATGACGTTGGGCTCCAGGACCACGTCCGTCGCGAGCTCGACCGTGGCGTCCACGTACGCGGTGGACGGGTCCTCCATCGTCACGCCGGCCCGCATGTGCGCCACGTTGATGATCTCGCCCATCAGCGATGCCGCGTCCGCGAGGTCCTGGCGGTCGTTGATCCCCGCGAGCGTCCCGTCGTCGTCGACGAGGAATGCCGTCACGCGCCGACCTCCGGCCCGTGCGAGGGCCGCGAGCTCCGTGAGGTACAGCTCGCCGGTGGCCGGCGATGGCCGCAGGTCGCCGATGCGTGCCCGGAGCCAGGCGGCATCGAACGCGTAGAGGCCGGCGTTGACCTCCGCCTCGCCGAGCTCCGCCGCGGTCGCGTCCTTCGCCTCCACGATGCGGAGCACCGCGTCCTCGTCGTCGGGGTCGCGGATGACGCGCCCGAGCCTGCCGGGATCGATCGCCTCGAACGTGACGAGCGTCATCACGGCCCGGTCGGAGCGGCGGGCCTCGGCGAGCTCGGCGATGAGCTCCGGTGCGACGAGGGGGACGTCCCCGCTGAGGACGACGAGGTCGGCCGCCGCGGCCGGCAGCGCCCCGAGGGCCGCGCGGACCGCGTCGCCCGTGCCGCGCGGCTCGTCCTGCAGCACGAAGTCAGCCACCGCCGCGAACGTCTCGCGGACGCGATCGGTCGGCGGTGAGTAGACGACGAGGGGCCGCGAACCCGTCGCCTCCTCCGCGGCCGCGAGGACGTACGCCAGCATCGGCCGGCCCAGCAGGGGATGAAGGACCTTGGGCACGCGCGAGCGCATCCGCGTGCCGAGGCCCGCCGCGAGGACGACGGCGACCGTCGTGCCCGCGGCGCCGCCCGTGTCCCGCCCGCCTGCCATGGTGTGCCCGCCTACCGGCTGCGCGCCGCGACCGCCTCGATCTCGACGAGGCCGCCCTTCGGGAGCGCGGCGACCTGGACGGTCGATCGGGCGGGATACGGCTCCGGGAAGAACCGGCCGTAGACGGCGTTCACGGTCGGGAAGTCGCCCATGTCGGCGAGGAAGATCGTCGTCTTCACCACGTCGGCGAGCCCAAGGCCGGCGGCGTCGAGGACGGCGGCGAGGTTCGAGAGCGCCCGCTCTGCCTGGGCCTCCACGCCGTCCATGAGGTCACCGGTGGCCGGGTCCAGGCCGAGCTGACCCGAGCAGAAGACCAGGTCGCCATGCCCGATGGCGTGGCTGTACGGGCCGAGCGCGGCGGGCGCCCCGCTGGCCGAGATGGCGTGTCGCTGCGTCACGTGTCGCTCCCTCCGTGGCCGGCGGCGAGGGTGCCCGGCCCGTCGAGGACGAGGGGCGCGACGTGCACGGCCGGCGACGCGCCGCCGGGCGCGACGATCCTCCCGTCGGCGAGCGCGTCGCGGACCGCGGCCGCCGCGGCGTCCGCGTCCTCGCGTGAAGGATAGATGACCCACGCGGTGGGCCCGGAGCCCGACTGGCCCACGGCCGTCCCGAGCGCGCGGATGAGGCCGCGCCGGAAGGCGACGAGGCCGGGGACGACGTGCTGCGCGGCGGGCATGAGGTCGTTCGCGTGGGCGAGGATGCCGGCGCGGACGACAAGGGCGCGGGCCGACATGCCGGCCCGGAGCTCGTCCGCGAGGTGCCGCGACGCCGCGGCGGCGGCCCCGTACCCCGCGCCGCGCGCGCCGGCGGCCCATGCGGCGAAGACCGCCGGCGTGGGGACGGGGACCGCGGGCGTCACGAGCAGGACCCACGGCGCCGGGCCACGGACGGACCGGATCCGCTCGACCCGCTCGCCCCGCCCCTCGACGAGCGCCCATCCACCGACGCCGAAGAACGCCACGTCCGAGCCCACGGTGACCGCGACGGCCTCGCGACCGGCCGGCGGGATGGCGGCGCCCCACGCCTCGAGTGCCGCGTCGATCGCCGCCGCGGCGTCGCTGCTGCCCCCGGCCAGGCCCGCGGCGACGGGGATGCGCTTCTCGAGGCGCGCGGCGAGCGGACCGGCCGGGGCCGCGGGTCCCAGCTCCGCCCGGACCCGGTCGCGCGCGGCGGCGATCGCGCGGAGGACGAGGTTGTCGGCCGTGGGCCCGCAGTCCGCGCCGGCGACGTGGAGCGTGTCCGCGGGCCCGATCGCCGGGGCGACCGAGAGGCGGTCCGCGAGCCCCACGGGCACCATCACCGAGTGGAGCGCGTGGTAGCCGTCGGGTCTGCGTCCGAGCACCGCGAGCGTGAGGTTCAGCTTGGCCGGCGCGAGCCGGACCACCGGCCCGCCGGTCATGCGTCCGCCTCGTCGTCCGCACGCCGTCCGCGCCGGTCGGGCGCGATCGGGCCCAGGGCGGCGCGCAGCGCGAGCCACTCGTCCACCGACAGGGTCTGCGGACGGCGATCCGGGGCGATCCCGGCGGTGGCGAGTGCCGCCGTCACCCGCTCCGCCGCGAGCGGCAGCTGGCGCACGAGCACGTTGTGGAGCATCTTCCGGCGCTCGCGGAACGCGGCCTGGACGAGCCGCCAGAGGTCGTCCTCCACGGCCGGATCCAGGCGCCTGGGGTCGTCCGGCGGGCGCGTGTCGAGGACGAGCACGGCCGATTCCACCGAGGGTGCCGGCTCGAACGCCGTCGGCGGGACGATCCGGGCGATCCGCGTGCCGGCGTGGTACTGGACGAAGACCGAGAGGTAGCTCATCCGCCCGGGCGGAGCCGCGATCCTCTCAGCGACCTCGCGCTGGACCATGAGGACGCACCGGTCCGGGCGCGGCGCCCCGCCGAGGAGCCGGTGCAGGACCGGGCTCGTGATGTGGTACGGGAGGTTCGCCACCACGTCGAACGGGGCCGGCACGAGCTCGCCCACGTCGACGTCGAGGATGCTCCCCTCCACGAGCAACAGGGTGCGCGCACCGCCGGGGTCGCGCTCGCCGCGCTCGATCGCGCCGGCGAGCGCGCCGCGGAGCCGGCGGACGAGCGCGGCGTCCAGCTCGACCGCCACGACCGCCGCGCCCGCGTCGACGAGGGCGCCGGTGAGCACGCCGAGCCCGGGGCCCACCTCGAGCACGCGGCGCCCCTGCCCGGGCGCGGCCTCGGCGAGGATCGCGTCGAGCACGTCAACGTCCACGAGGAAGTTCTGCGACAGGGAGCGCCGCGGCCGCGTGCCGGCCTCGCGCAGCGCGCGTCGCACGGCGATCGGGTCGACGTGCGCGGCCGCGGTCACGGCGTCCCCAGCGGCCACGTGGGCCGCGCGTCGAGGTCGAGGCCGGCGCGCTCCCCTGCCGCGAACCGGCGGGCGCCGGCCGCGCCGATCATCGCGCCGTTGTCCGTGCACAGGTCCGGCGCAGGGATCACGAGCGGGATCCCGAGCGCGTCCGCTTCGCCGGCGAGCCGCGCCCGCAGGGCGGCGTTCGCCGCCACGCCGCCGCCCACGACGATCGAGGCCGCCCCGACGCGCTCGGCAGCGCGGGTCGTCTTCGTCGCCAGCACGTCCACGACGGTGTCCTGGACCGCCCACGCCAGCCCCCCGACGACGTCGTCGGGGAGCGCCGACTCCCGGTCGCCCGGATCCATCCCGGCCGCGGCCCGCGCCTC
>JALOOH010000169.1 GCA_025454515.1 Chloroflexota bacterium | reverse complement strand
CGACCCCGCCCCGGCGCGCCCCCGCGGGGGCGCGCCCCGCCGCGCCCCGCCGCGCCCCCGCGGGGGCGCCTGCCGCGCCCCGGCCGGGTAGACTCCCCGGTGGCGCGCCGCACGCGCGCCGGACGGAGGCCACGATGCCGCAGATCCATCTCCGCGCCGAGCCCGGCGACTACGCGCCGACGGTGCTCCTCCCCGGCGACCCGAACCGCGCCACCGCCATCGCGCGGCGATTCGACGGCGGCCTGGATGCGTGCCGCCAGGTGAACGCCCATCGCGCCCTCCACGGCTACACGGGGACGTACCGCGGCGTGCCGATCAGCGTCCAGACGACGGGGATGGGCGCGCCGTCGGCGGCGATCGTCGTCGAGGAGCTGCTGCGCCTCGGGGTGCGGCGCCTCGTCCGCGTGGGTACCTGCGGAGGCATCGGCCGCGGGATCCGGACGGGGGACGTCGTGGTCGCGGCGTCGGCGGTCCCGATGGACGGCGCGACGCAGACGTACCTCCACGGCGAGCCGTACGCGCCCACCGCCGACCACGCGCTAACGCGGCTGCTCGTGGACGAGGCCGCGGCCCGCGGGCTCCGCCCCCACGTCGGCCAGGTGGCGACCGTGGACGTCTTCTACAACCCGGATCCCGACTACGCGACGAAGTGGCGAGACCGCGGTGTCCTCGCGTTCGAGATGGAATCGTCCGTCCTCTACTACCTCGCGGCGCGCGCGGCCGCGCAGGGGGAGGACGTCGTCGCCGCGACGATCCTCACCGTCAGCGACGTGCTCACCGAGGACGTCGGCCCCGAGCAGACCTACCTCCCGCTGGGGCAGCTCGAGCAGGCCGTCGACGCGATGATCGACGCCACCCTCGGCGCCCTGACGCGGCATCCCGCCTGATCGGCACGATGGCCGCCCAGCCCACCGCCACCCCGACGGCGCCGGCACCGGCACCGGCGCCCCGCGACCTGGGGCCCACGCACGCGTGCGTCCGGTGCGGCGCGCCGATCCCGCTCGACCTGTCCATGTGCGAGCGGTGCAACCCGCTCGGGCTCGAGCAGCCGGCCACCTCGCAGGCCCACGGGACCATCGCGCTCGGCCTGTTCATCGGGGTCGTCGTGCTGGCGATCGTCGCGAAGCTCGCGGTCTCCGGCGTCGGGCCGTTCACCGGGCGCGTGACCGACGTGCAGCCGGCCGCCGGCGGGCTCTCCGTCACGCTCGCGGTCCAGAACGCCGGGTCGAAGGAGGGCACCACGCGCTGCCGCGTCTTCGATCCGGCAGCACCGGGGCTGAGCGACCGCCCGGCGATCCTCTACAGCCCGCGGATCGGCCCCGGGGAGACGGCGACCTTCGCCTCGCTCGTGACGACCCTCGGGACGAGCGCCAGACCCCTCGGGGTCGAGTGCCGGTGACCGCGACGCCCGACCCGGGTCTCCCGACCGAGCCACCGCGTGCCACCCGGTGGGGCGCCGAGCTCGCCTTCGCGATCGACCTCGCCGACCGCGCGGGGGCGCTGCTCGTGGACCTGCAGGACCGGCTCGTCTCGATCGAGCACAAGTCGGAGACCGACGTGGTGACCGAGGCCGACCACCTGAGCGAGGCCCTGGTCATCGACGCCGTCCGCGAGGCCTTCCCGGCCGACGCCGTCTTCTCCGAGGAGGTCGGGACCGTGCTGCCGGCGGCCGAGGTCGCACCGAGCGGCAGGACGTGGGTCATGGACCCGCTCGACGGGACCGTGAACTACGCGAACGGGATCCCGTTCTTCTGCTTCTCGCTCGCCCTCGTGGTCGACGGACGGCCCGTCGCCGGCGTGGTCCGCGACCCGGTGCGCGGCGAGTCGTACGCCGCGACCGAGGACGGCCCGGCGATGCTCGACGGCCGCGTCATCTCGCCGCGCCCCAAGGAGCGGCTGCGGGACTGCGTGATCTCGATGGGCCTCTCGGGCGAGCGATCGGCGGAGCGGTGGGCGCGGCTGCGCGGCGCGGTCCGCGTCCCGCGAGGGTTCGGCTCGGCCGCGCTCGCGCTCGCCTACACGGCGAACGGCCGGTTCGACGCGTTCATCCAGGAGCAGAACCTCTCGCCGTGGGACATCGCGGCCGCGGGCCTCATCGCCGAGCGGGCGGGCGTGACGGTCTCCGACCTCGCGGGCGGCCCATGGTTCGTCCTCGATGCGCCGACGCGGTCGATGAGCGTCGTCGCCGCCGCCGCCCCGCACCACGCGACGCTCCTGGAGCTGCTGCGCCGCTAGCGCTGCCGCGGCGCCGCGCGTCGTCAGTCCGCCCAGCGATGGGGCCGTGCGGCGAGGCGCGGCAGCCCCGCCGCCGCGCAGAACGCCCGCCATGCCCCCCGGGGCGTGCCGTGCCACGCGAGGTCGTGCGGGCCCGCCTGCGGCAGCGGGGCGTCCGTCCGCAGCGTGGCGAGCGCGCGGAAGAGGAGCGCGTCGTCCCACCTCTCGGAGAGTGTCGCTGCGAGGGCCGCGGCCCCGCGGACGTGGACGTCCCATGCGGCGGGGTCGCGCGGGATCCCCTCCAGGTGCCCGTACCGGGCGAGGACCGTCGCCGCCGATCGCGCGCCCCAGCCGGGCAGGCCCGGGAACCCGTCGGCGGCATCGCCCACGAGCGCGAGACGGTCGGGGACGGATGCCGGGGCGACGCCCCACTTGGCGTAGACGCCGGCGTCGTCGTACGTGATCCCCCGACGCCGGTCCAGCAGCACCACCCGGTCGCCGCGGACGGACTGCGCGAGGTCCTTGTCCGGCGTGCACATGAGGATCCGGTCCACGGCGGGGTCGTCCGCCCATCGGGCCGCCGCCGTCGCGAGGGCGTCGTCCGCCTCCAGGTCGACCATCGGCCAGACGACGAGGCCGAGCGCCCCCATCGCGTCCTCGGCCACCGGGAACTGCGCGAGGAGTTCGGGCGGGACGCCCGCGTCCGTCTTGTAGCCCGGGTACAGGTCGTTGCGGAACGAGCGGATCACGTGGTCCGTCGCGCAGCCCACGTGCGTGGCACCCTCGTCGCGGAGCAGCGCCAGCAGGGTGTCCACGAGGCCCGCCACGGCCGTCAGGTCGACGCCGCCGTGCCCGCGCACCCGTGGCCGCGGCGAGAAGTGCGCCCGGAACAGCTCGTACGTGGCGTCGACGAGGTGGATCTCCATGGGATCGGCGCTCGCGCTCCGGGGCCGCGTCCGGCAGCCGTCAGTCGCGGCCGGCCGGGCGGCGGGCCGCGACCAGCGCGGCCAACCGCACCAGGTCGCCCTGGAAGATCCGGCGCAGGACCGGCCGCATGAGCGCCGCGCCGACGTACGGGAAGACCGGCGGGAACAGCCGCTCCTCCCACTCGACGATCGTGGGGCCGCCGGCGGCGCGCGACGCGAGGGCGATGAGCCCGTCACCCCGGATCCTGCCCTCGTGCAGGATCCCGAAGCGACGCGGCGGCTCGAAGACGGAGATCGTGACGGGGTCGGTCGTCGAGATCCCGGCCACGGTCACCGTCGCCTCGCCCCGCGAGCCCACGCCGAGCGGAGGATCGGTGAGCATCCGCAGGTCGGACATCTCCGTCATCCAGTCGGGCTGGCCGTCGACGTCGGCGACCACGTCCCAGACCGCCTCGATCGGCGCCTCCACCTCCGCCGACACCCTGATCGCGGGGTCGTACATGCCGGCGCGCGCAAGGCGGGCGAGGACGAGGTCCAGGAGCCCCGCCATGCCGACGACGAACCCGGCAAGCGCGAGCGCGTCGCGCACGAAACGCCTCATCCGGCGCCCGCCGCGTCGTCGTCCGCCGATCCTGCTCGCGTCCCGGCCACCGCGCCCTCGCCGGGCCCGGGGACGGCTCGGCCGACGATCGTCGCGCCGGCCTCCCGCATCCGCTCGATCGCCCGCTCCCCATCGCCCGGCTGCAGGTCCACCGCGCGGATCGCCTCCGTCAGGAGCACCGTCTCGTAGCCGAGGCGCAGCGCGTCGAGCGCGGTCTCGACGACGCAGTAGTCCGTCGCGAGGCCGCCCACCACGACCCGCGTGACCCCCCGCCTCCGGAGGAGGTCGTGCAGCTCGGTCTCGATCGTCTCGCCCGTGAGCGGGTCGCGCATCGTGAACGCCGAGTAGCCGTCCTCGCCGTTGCTGCCCTTCCGGACGACGTGCCCGGCGACCGGAAGCTCCGGGTGGAGCTCCGCGCCCCACGTCTGCATGACGCAGTGCGCCGGCCAGACGCCGCCGTCCTTGGCGAAGTGCGGCGTCTTCGCCGGGTGCCAGTCCTGCGTGTACGCGACGAGCGCCCCCGAGTCCAGCGCCTCCTCGATCTCGGCGGCGAGGACCGGGATGACCGCGGCTCCGTCGCGGACGGACAGCGACCCGGCCGGGTCGGCGAAGTCGTTCTGGACGTCGACGATCAGGAGGGCGGTCGCGAGGTCGTACGGCGGGCGCGTCTCGGGCATGCGGCGAGCGTACCCCATCGGGTCGAGGGAGCCCGGCCCCGCGGGGGCGGGCGTGCCGTCGCAGGCAGGGTCGTGGGCAGGGTCCGCGGCGCGCCGCAGTGGACCGGATGCGCGGGAGCCCCGTCCCGCGTCGCGCATCGCCCGGGACGCTCGTATCGCGGATCCCTGCGCCAGCCATCGCCCGGGGCGTTGAGCGGTCGTGCCGCCCGGGCGTGCCGAGCGTGGACGCGGGCGTCCGCATCGCCGCCATCCTGGATAGGAGCGTCCGGGGCGATGAATGACTCCGGCGCCCCAGCCCCCGCGCCCCGGCCCCCGCCCCCGCGGCCCCGCCCCCGCCCCCCCCGCCCCCGCCCTGCGCCCCCCGCCGTCGTCCCCCGCGGCGATGGG
>JALOOH010000168.1 GCA_025454515.1 Chloroflexota bacterium | reverse complement strand
GGCGGCAACGGCCGGTCACGACCGCCTCCCGGCGTCGGGGCCGCCGCTTACCGCACCTCCTATGTGGAGGATGCTCATGGAGAGGTCACGCCGCCTCCGGGGATCTGGGGCGGGAAGCCCGAGAGATGAACATGCGGCGTGCGCCGGGCACCTCGCGCCGTGAGGCTGCGACCACGTGGCCCCCGCCGGGCCCGCCCGCGACTGCGTGGCACCCGCCGGGCCCGCGAGTGCCCTACGCTCCGCGTGTCGGACGCGGGGCGTCGCGCGGATGCGGAGCGTCGCAAGGACGCGGGGCGTCGCGCGGATGCGGGGCGTCGCGCGAACGCGGGGCGTCGCGCGGATGGGCTGCACGGAAGGGGAACCATGGCGAAGATCGGCTACGCGGCGATGCTCGAGCAGTTCCACCCCACCGACCTGCTCGACTGGTGCGCGCAGGCGGAGACCGCTGGGTTCTCGGCGGGCTTCATGGTCTCGGAGCACTTCCACCCCTGGACGCCCCAGCAGGGCCAGGCGGCCTTCGCGTGGAGCTTCATGGGCGCCCTCGGGACGCGAACGTCGCTGCCCTTCGGGACCGCCGTCACCTGCCCGGGCTTTCGCTACCACCCCGCGGTCATCGCCCACGCCGCCGCGACCCTGGGCGCGATGTTCCCCGGCCGCTTCTGGCTGGGGCTGGGCGCCGGCGAGGCGCTCAACGAGCACATCCTGGGCGGCCAGTGGCCGGAGATCGGTGTCCGCAGCGCGATGATGTTCGAGGCGATCGAGGTCATCGTGAAGCTCTTCTCCGGGAACGTGGTCCGCCACCGCGGCGATCACTTCACCCTCGAGAGCGCGAAGCTCTACACGCGGCCCGCCGACGACGCGCGCGTGCCCATCTACGTCGCCACGGCCGGCCCGCTCAACGCGAGGAAGACCGGGAAGTTCGCCGACGGGATGATCACCGTCGGGGCGGCCGACGAGAAGATCGGCATGCTCTGGGGCAAGTTCGAGGAGGGCGCCCGCGAGGCGGGCAAGGATCCGCTCGGCATGCCCAAGCTCCTCCAGATCCACGTCAGCTGGGCACGGACCGAGGACGAGGCGGCCGACAACGCGGTCCGCGAGTGGCCCAACGGCGGGATGCCCTTCCCGAAACAGGACATCAAGAACCCGGAGGACTTCGCGGCCATGGCGAAGATGGTCCGCCCCGAGGACTTCCGCAACCGGGTGCTGATCTCGTCGGACCTCGCCGTCCACGCGGCGCACGTCCAGCACTACCTCGACATGGGCTTCGACGAGGTCCACCTCCACAACGTCGGGCGCAACCAGGCCGAGTTCATCGACGTCTTCGGGCGGGAGGTGCTCCCGGCGCTGCGGCTGGGCGATTGAGGCCGCCACGCCGACGAGGCCGCGCCACCGGCGCGCTCGGATGAGTGGTCTCCGCCCGAAGGCCTGCCGATGAGCGGTCGCGTCGACCTCGTCGTCGTTGGCGGCGGGATCGTGGGCCTCGCGACGGCGTACCGCCTGCTCGAGACGCGTCCGGGCCTGCGGCTCGTCCTCCTCGAGAAGGAGGTGCGCCTCGCGGCCCACCAGACCGGGCGCAACAGCGGCGTGATCCACTCCCCGAACACGTACGCCCCCGGGTCGCTCAAGGCGCGCCTCTGCGCGGAGGGGATGCGCGACGCGCTCGCCTTCGCCGACGAGCACGGCATCCCGTACGAGATCTGCGGCGAGCTGATCGTGGCCACCGAGCCCGACGAGCTGCCCCGGCTGGCCGCCGTCGCGGAGCGCGCTCGGGCCAACGGCGTGGTGCTCCGGGAGCTGGGGCCGGAGGCGATGCGCGAGATCGAGCCAGAGGTGCGCGGCCTGCGCGCGCTCCACGTGCCCAGCACCGGGATCATCGACTGGGAGCGCTTCGCCCTGGCCCTCGGCGACGCCGTCCGGGCGCGCGGGGCCGAGATCCGGACCGGGGTGGAGGTGACCGCGATCCGGCGCGCGGCGGACGGCCTCGTCCTCGAGACGACCGCCGGTGCGGTTGCCACCCGCGACCTCGTCACCTGCGCCGGCCTGCACTCCGACCGGCTGGCAGCCATGACCGGACATGGGCGCGGGATCCGCATCGTGCCGTTCCGCGGCGACTACGCCGTCCTGCGGCCCGAGGCCCGCCACTTCTGCCGGGCGCTCGTCTACCCGGTCGCCGACCCGCGCTTCCCGTTCCTCGGCGTCCACCTGACGCGCCGGATCGACGGCGCGGCCTGGGCGGGCCCGAACGCCGTCCTCGCGTACGCGCGGGAAGGCTACCGGCGGCGCGACGTCGACCTCCGCGAGCTCGGCGGGATCCTCGGGGACCGCGGCTTCCTCCGCCTCGCCGGGCGCTACTGGCGCGTCGGCGCCGCGGAGATGCTCCGTGACCTGTCGCTGCGGCTCTTCCTGCGCGCGCTGCAGCGCACCACGCCGGGTCTGACCCTGGCCGACCTCTCCTGGGGGCCGTCGGGCATCCGGGCCCAGGCGATCCGCAGGGACGGGACGCTCGTCGAGGATTTCGCGATCACCGGTGGCCCGCGCGTCCTCCACGTGCAGAATGCGCCAAGCCCGGCAGCCACGGCCAGCCTGGCGATCGGCCGCGAGATTGCCGGGATGGCCGTCGCCCGGTTCGAGATCCGGGCGTGATGAACGAAGGAGGGCGCGGCATGCCGCATCGAACCGCCGACGAGCTGGCCGCCGGGATGGCGGAGGTCCGTCGCGCACCCGCCGCGGTCGGCACCGTCGAGATGATCGTCCGGCGACCGGCGCCCGACGAGCGCGAGGTGCTCGCCGAGGGTCACCTCACCCCCGCGGATGGCCTGGTCGGCGACGACTGGCTGGCGCGCGGGAACCGCAAGACGCCCGACGGCTCGGCCGACCCGCAGCAGCAGCTCACGCTCATGGGCGCACGGGTGGTCGACCTCCTGGCGGGCGGCGACCGTGCCGCCTGGCCGCTGGCCGGCGACCAGCTCTACGTCGACCTCGACCTGTCCGTGGCGAACCTGCCGGCCGGCACGCGGCTGGCCGTCGGAACCGCGGTCATCGAGGTGACCGAGCCGCCCCACACGGGCTGCGCCAAGTTCAGCGCCCGGTTCGGGAGCGAGGCGCTCCGCCTCGCGAACTCCCCGGAGGGGCGCTCGCTGCGCCTCCGCGGGCTGAACGCGCGGGTCACGCAGCCCGGGGTGGTCCGCGCCGGCGACGCCGTCCGACGCCTCTGAGCGACCTCGCCCGCGGCCGCGCACGGGCCGGCGAGAGAAGAGAGATCCGGCACTTGCCGAGCGCGGCGCCGGTCGTCCACGCTCCACACGAGAGCGTCGCGCGCCGGGCGCGCGCGAAGGGACCCGGAGGACGAGCCATGAGCGATCCCACCATCGACATGCGTGACGGGTTCCCGGTGGGCCTGACCCTCGCCGAGCCCCTGCGGCGCACGCTGCTGGCCGACGACGCGGCGGGGGTGCGCGAACATCTCGCCAACGACATCGTCGGCTGGCTGACCACCGTCACCCCGGACCGGCGGCCCCAGACCGCGGTCATCTCGTTCCTGTGGGACGGGGACGGGATCCTGTTCTACAGCCGCCCCGACACCCCGAAGATCCGCAACATCACCGCGCATCCGGATGTCTCGTTCCACCTCAACTGCGACCCGTACGGCGACCACGTCGTCGTGATCGAAGGGCTCGCCGGCCCGGCGCCGCACGAGCGGCGATCGGACGTCCACCCGGCCTACCGCCGCAAGTACCGCGAGCCGCTCGCGCACTGGGGGATGGACGAGAAGGCGACGGCCGAGGAGTTCTTGGTGCCGATCAAGATCCTCCCGGAACGCATCCGCTACTGGTAGGCGCGCGGTGTCCACCGACGGCCCGCGGACGGTCCCCGCCGCCCCCGGCGCGGACCTGGGTTCCGTGGCCTTCGAGCGCCCGCTCGATCGCGCCGCCGAGCTGACCGGCAGGCCCGGCGTCGTCCGCTTCCTGGAGGTCGCTCCCGTCCGGGCGGTCGTCGTGGACGGCGGCGGCCAACCGGGCGAGACGACGTTCGGGGCACGGATGCCCGGCCTGTACACGACCGCCTACGACCTCCGGTTCGCTCTCAAGCGGCGCGGTGTCGAGCGGCGCGTCGGGATGCTCGAGGGCCTCTACTGGACGGCCGACGAGGCGACCGACCTCGACCTGATCCTCGCGCCCGACCGCGGCGCGTGGCGCTGGACGCTCTTCATCGCCCTGCCGGACGAGGCGACCGACGACGAGCTGGCAGCATCGCTCGAGAAGGGACGGTCGAAGGTCACGCCGGAGATCGCGGCGAACCTGCGGATCGAGACGATCGCCGAAGGAGCCGTTGCCCAGCTTCTTCACCTCGGGCCGTACGCGGCGGAGCGCCCGGCGATCGAGCGCCTTCACGCGGCGATCGCGGCGGCCGGCCTGCGCCCACGGGGCCGTCACCACGAGCTGTACCTCGGCGATCCGACGCGCTCCGCCCCCGAGAAGCTGAGAACGCTCCTGCGCCACCCGGTCTAGCCGGCCTGAGGCGCGCGGTCAGGCCGCGACCGGCTCGCCGGACGCGGCCGCCCCTGCCTCGGCGCGGTCACGGATCCCGATCAGCATCCGGCGCTCCATCGGGAGCGAGGCCACCTCGACCGTCGACCAGAAGAGCCGGTCGAGCGTCGCACCGCGCGTCCGCCGGCGCGATCGCGCCAGGAGGCGACTCTGGCCGTCGCCGTCCGGCTCGAGCACGAGAGCCCACGACTCGTCGACGGACATCGGGACGGCCGGGTCGGCATGCGCCGGCCCGCCGGTGGCGGGATCGCGCGCGACGAGGACGAT
>JALOOH010000036.1 GCA_025454515.1 Chloroflexota bacterium | reverse complement strand
TCGTCGTCGTCGTGCCGGACCACCTGGGGGACGGGACGAACGCCCTCCTCGTCTCCCCTCCCCGCGCGATCGACTTCGCGTTCGGGCCCGGGAGCCGCGGCCGCCATGTCGCGGCCGCGCGGGCGGCTGGGGCGGTCCTCGTGGAGCTCGGCGGCCCCCTGGCCCTGGACGTGGACACGCCGGAGGACCTCGCGGCCGCGCCGGAGATGGAGGCGGTCGCGGATGCGGCCGCGGCGGGAGCCGAACCGCCGGGGCAGCCGTGACGGCGCGCGAGGAGCCCGCCGGCATGCCGCCCGGCGCCCCGCGACCTCCCGCGCCGGGCGGCGACGCGCCGGAGGAGGGCGGCTGCGTGGAGGTCGTCGCGCTCGCCGGGATCGGCGAGGTCGCCGCCGGCGACGACGTCGGCGCGATCGTCGCGGCGGCCATCGCCATGACCCCCGGCCTGCTCCCGCTCCGGAGCGACGACGTCCTCGTCGTGACGCAGAAGATCGTCTCCAAGGCGGAGGGCGCCGTGATGGACCTCCGGGGCGTCGATCCCCGCCCCGAGGCGGTCGCGTTCGGGGAGCGATGGGACCGCGACCCGCGCCAGGTCGAGGTCGTCCTCCGCGAGGCGGTCCGCGTCGTCCGGATGGAGCGCGGCGTGATCGTCACCGAGACGCGGCACGGCTTCGTGCTCGCGAACAGCGGCGTGGACGCATCGAACGTCGGCCCGGGCACCGGCGACGTCGTCACCCTCCTGCCCCGCGATCCCGACGCCTCGGCGGCGGGCATCCGCACCGCGGTACGCGAGGCGCACGGGACAGACATCGCGGTGATCGTCTCGGACAGCTTCGGGCGGCCGTGGCGCTGGGGGATCGTGGACGTCGCGATCGGCGTCAGCGGCATCGTCCCCGTCGAGGATCTTCGCGGGCTCCCCGACGCGGACGGGCGGACCATGCGCTCGACGATCCGGGCCGTCGCGGACGAGATCGCGTCCGCGGCCGAGCTCGCGCTCGGCAAGTCCGCCCGGCGCCCGGCGGCGCTCGTCCGGGGTGCGATGCCCCCGCGCGGCGAGGGGTCGATCGCCGACCTGCTCATGCCCGCCAGCTTCGACCTGTTCCCCTGACGCCGGCCGCACCGCGGCCGCCGGACCACGACGAGGAGCACCGTGAGGATCGGCCTGCAGATCAATCGCTTCGACTGGCCCGATGCCCCGGACGGCATCGGGCCAGCCCTCGCGCGCTACGCGCGGCTCGCGGACGACGCGGGCTTCGACTCGATCTGGGTCATGGATCACTTCTTCCAGATCCGCGGCCTCGGGCCGCCTGAGGATCCGATGCTCGAGGGCTGGACGACGCTCGGCTTCCTCGCGGCGGCGACGCGCCGCGCCCGCCTGGGCCTCCTCGTCGGCGGCGTCCACTACCGCGCGCCCGGGCTGTGGGTGAAGGCGGCGACCACGCTCGACGTCCTGTCGGGCGGCCGAGGCTCGCTCGGGATCGGCGCCGCGTGGAACGAGGAGGAATCGGCAGCGCTCGGCTTCGACTTCCCCCCGCTCGCGGAGCGCTTCGAGATGCTCGAGGAGACGCTCCGCATCGCGCATGCCATGTGGTCCGGCCCGCGCGGCACGGAGGAGGCCTTCGAGGGCGCGCACGTCCGGGCGGGTCGCCTCCTCAACGCGCCCCAGTCCGTGAGCCGGCCGCGCCCGCCGATCATGGTCGGGGGCGGCGGGGAGCGGAAGACACTCCTCCTCGTCGCGAAGTACGCCGACGCGTGCAACGTGTTCGGGGGTCCCGCGCAGGTCGCGCACAAGTACGCGGTCCTCCGCGAGCACTGCGCCGCCGTCGGCCGACCGTACGACGCGATCGAGCGGACGAACCTCCAGGCCGGCCGGCTGAGCCAGGAGATCGCGGACGGGGCGCGGCCGCCTGGGGCGTTCCTGGACGACCTCGCGGCGCTGTCGGAGGCGGGCGTCCAGCACGCGATCCTCGGGATCCCGGCGCGCGACGTGGAGCGGTGGATCGACCTCGTCGGCGAGCACGTCATCCCCTCCGCGCACGCGCTCTGAGCCGGAGCCCGGGGCACGGGCGGGTGCGGCGGAACGGGGGGCGGGGCTCGTTGGCGATATACTCCTGGGGAGTATCCATGCGCATGATACAGTCGGGTGACGGCGCGGCGGACCGCGTGGAGCCGGGGAGAGGCGGAGGCGGATGACGGACGGGAAGGCGGGCGGCGGGCTCGCGGGATTCGGCGGGATGGCGATCGACTTCGGCGGTGGGGATGCGACGCCCGCCGGGGAGGCGGTGGCGAGGCCGGTCGCGACGGGCGGGGCCGTGGACGCGACCGTCGTCATCGTGGGATCCGGACCCGCCGGCCTGACGGCCGCGATCTACGCGGCGCGCGCGGGCCTGGAGCCCGTCGTCCTCGCCGGCCACGAGCCGGGCGGCCAGCTGATGCTCACGAGCGACGTGGAGAACTACCCGGGCTTCCCGGACGGGATCCAGGGACCCGAGCTCATGGACCGCTTCCGTGCCCAGGCCGAGCGATTCGGCAGCCGGGTCCTCGACGTCGCGGTGGACCGGGTCGACCCGACCGGCCGCCCGTTCCGGCTCTGGGCGGACGGCGTCGAGTACCGCGCGAAGGCCGTCATCGTCGCGACGGGCGCGTCCGCGCTGTGGCTGGGCCTCGACAGCGAGACCCGCCTGCGCGGGCGGGGTGTCTCCGCATGCGCCACGTGCGACGGCTTCTTCTTCCGCGACCAGGACGTGGCCGTGGTCGGCGGCGGGGACACGGCGCTCGAGGAGGCGCTGTACCTCACCCGGTTCGCCCGGTCGGTGCGGATGGTCGTCCGGCGCGACGAGTTCCGGGGCAGCCGGATCATGCAGGACCGGGCGCTGCGCGACCCGAAGGTCGCCGTCGAGTGGAACAGCCAGGTGGCGGCGGTCCTGGGCGACGGGAAGGTGGAGGGGCTGCGCCTCCGCGACTCGCGGACCGGCGAAGAGCGCGACGTCGCCCTCGACGGCGTCTTCATCGCGATCGGGCATCGGCCCAACACCGAGGTCTTCCGCGGCTGGCTCGACGTCGACGAGAAGGGCTACCTGAAGGTCCACGAGCACTCCGGCGCGGGGATCCCGGGCGTCTTCGTCGCCGGCGACGTGGACGATCCCCATTACCGGCAGGCGGTGACGGCCGCCGGCGAGGGTGCGCGGGCCGCGATCGACGCGGAGCGCTGGCTCGAGGCGCAGGCGGACGCCGAGGCCGTCGCGGGGGCCGGGGCCTTGGGCGTCGCCGGCGCCGGCGCCGCCGGCGCCGCCGGCTGACGGGGCGGCGATGGCCGGGCCGGACGGAACGCGCAGGGCGGCGAGCCGGACGAGGCTCGACCTCCTCCCGCGCCTGGGGATCCGGCCGTCGGCGAGCGAGGTCGTCTCCCTGCTCCTCGACACGGCTCTCACGGAGGCGTCCGTCCGCGCGGCCGCGGAGGGTCGCACGACGACCGTGCTCGACGCGGGCTGTGGCCGCGTCTCCGCGCTGCGGCCGTTCCGGCCGCGTATCGGGGAGATCGTCGGCCTCGACATCCACGGCCAGCCGCCCGGCAGCGTGGGCCACCTCGACCGGTTCGTGGTCGCGGACCTGTGCACCGACGCGGACGCGTTCGCGCCCGCGACGTTCGACGTCGTGCTCCTGAGCTTCACCGTGGAGCACCTGGCCGACCCGGGCGGCGCGTTCGCCCACCTCGCCGCGTGGACGCGACCCGGCGGCACGCTCGTCGCGAGCACCGTGAACCGCCGGCACCCGTTCGTGGCCGCGTACATGGACCTGCCGGCCGACCTGCGCGCGCGGCTCCAGTCCGTCGTGAAGGAGCGACCGGAGGACGCCCACCCGCTCGTGGGCGTCTGCAACACGCGCCCCGCCCTGGCCGCCGCGCTGCGCGGCGTCGGCTGGTCGGACGTGCGCGTGGCCTCCGTCGGCCACCTCGCGCGCGCCTGGAGCCGGACCTGGCCGACGTTCGCGCTCGGCCTCGCGGGCGACGCGCTCACGCGCGGGATGCCCGACCGGCGCTCGACGCTCATCGCCTCCGCGCGGCGCCCCTCCGACACGGCGCGGTGACCGGGCGCAGGGTCGCCCGGCTCGCCGGACCCGACGGCGGCGGTTCCGCGGTCCCCCGCGAACGCCGGGGCGCGACGATCCGCAGGATCGTCGGCTTCTTCGGGCCGTATCGCCGCGAGGTCCTCGTCGTCCTCGTCGCGATCATCGTCACCAGCCTGCTCGGGCTCATCAACCCGCTCCTGCTCAAGGCACTCATCGACGTCGCGATCCCCGAGGAGGACTGGCTCCTCCTCAACCTGTTCGTGGGTCTGATGATCGTCATCCCGATCATCAGCGGCCTCATCGGCGTGGGCCAGGCGTACGTGAACAACGTCATCGGCCAGAACGTCATGCAGGACCTGCGCAACGCCCTGTACGCGCACCTGCAGCGCATGCCGCTCCGGTTCTTCACGGAGACGCGGACCGGCGAGATCCAGAGCCGGCTCGCGAACGACGTGGGCGGCGTCCAGGCCGTGGTCACGGACACCGCCGCGAGCATCACGAGCAACATCGCCGTGGCGGTGAGCACGGTCGTCGCGATGCTCTTCGTGGACTGGCGGCTGACGCTCCTCTCGCTCGGGATCACGCCGATCTTCCTCGTCCTCACGTACCGGGTCGGGAAGATCCGTCGGGCCGTGAGCGCGGAGACGCAGCGATCGCTCGCGGACCTCTCCGCGGTGACCGAGGAGACGCTGTCCGTGAGCGGGATCCTGCTCGCGAAGACGTTCGGCCAGCAGTCCGCGTCCAACGCGCGATTCCGGGCGCTCAACCGGAAGCTCGCCGCGCTCCAGATCCGCCAGGCGATGGTGGGTCGATGGTTCGGGATGCTGATCGGGACGGTCTTCTCGATCACCCCGGCGCTCGTCTACTGGCTCGCCGGGTACCTGGCGATCAACGACGCCTCCGACGCACCCACGATCGGCGACATCGTCGCGTTCACGACGCTCCAGAGCCGCCTGTTCTTCCCGCTCGGCCAGCTGCTCTCCGTCCAGGTCGAGATCGCCGGCGCCCTCGCGCTCTTCGACCGGATCTTCGAGTACCTGGACCTCGATCCCGAGATCGAGGACGCGCCGGACGCGGTGGCGCTCGACCCGCGCGCCGCGCGCGGGCACCTGCGTCTCCGGGACGTCTGGTTCGCATACGCGACGACGCCGATCGTGCCGTCCGGAGCCGCGGGAGCGGCGGCGGGCGATGCCGGGCAGGGTCCGGCAGGCCCGCCGGGTCCGCCGGTCGACGACGCCGCCCTCGCGGCGGTGGAGGAGGCGCGCGAGGAGGAGGAGGCCATCGGCTCGGCGATGGTCGGGGACGGGCAGGCCGTGGAAGGGGCGCCGTCCGAGGCGGCCAGCCTCATGGGGACCGCGCTGGAGATCCAGGCGGAGTCGGGGCGCGCGGCCGTGGGCGCCGGCGCCTCCTCGGAGCAGCCGGTCGACGACGCGCCGGCGCGCGCCGAGCGGTTCGCGCTTCGCGGGATCGACTTCGAGGCGGCGCCCGGCGAACTCGTCGCGCTCGTCGGACCGTCGGGCTCCGGCAAGACGACGACCACCTACCTCATCCCGCGCCTGTACGACGTGGACCGCGGCTCCGTCGAGATCGACGGGGTGGACATCCGGCATCTCACCCTCGAGTCGCTCGGAAAGACGATCGGCTTCGTGACGCAGGAGACGTACCTGTTCCACAACACGGTGCGGGAGAACCTCCTGTACGCGCGGCCCGACGCGACGCAGGCGGACATCGAGGCCGCGGCGCGCGCCGCCGCGATCCACGAGCGGATCATCGAGCTCCCCGAGGGCTACGACACCGTCGTCGGCGAGCGCGGGTACAAGCTCTCGGGCGGCGAGAAGCAGCGGATCGCGATCGCCCGCGTCCTGCTGAAGGACCCGCGGGTCCTCATCCTCGACGAGGCGACGAGCGCGCTCGACACGGTGAGCGAGCGGCTCATCCAGGCGGCCGTCGAGTCGCTCACCACGGGGCGGACGACGGTCGCGATCGCCCATCGCCTGTCCACGATCCTCAAGGCCGACCGGATCCTCGTGTACGAGCGCGGGCGCATCGTGGAGCGCGGCACGCACGAGGAGCTCGTCGCCCTCGACGGCCTGTACGCGCGGCTGTACCGCGAGCAGTTCCTCGAGGGCCAGGAATGACGGGCGGTCCGCCGGTGGCGCAGGCGCGGCTTGCATGACTATGCACTGGACTGTATAGTCATGCGAGCGATGGCGACGATCCAGCACGACCCGACCCGATCCTCCCTGCGGCCCCCCGCGAGGGGCCCGCGGCGCCCGTGAGCGCGGCAGGGAGCGGGGCGGGCGCGCCGGATCGTCGCACCGTCGCGGTCGACGCCGCCCCGTCCCGACCGTCCGGGGCCGTCCGCGTCGCGATCGTCGGCGCGACCGGCTACGTCGGGGCCGAGCTCGTCCGCATCCTCCACGACCACCCACACGTGGAGATCGTGGGCCTCACCGCCCGCGGACGCGCTCAGGAGCCCGTCGGCGTGACGCACGTCCACCTCGACACGACCGACTACGTGGTCGACGCGGACGTCCCGGCCTCCGACGCCGTCTTCCTCGCGCTCCCCCACGCGGCGGCCGCGGCGATCGTCCCCGACCTGCTCGCCGGAGGACGGGTCGTCGTGGACCTGGGCCCCGACTTCCGTCTCCGCGACCCGGCCGACTACCCGCACTGGTACGGGTTCGAGCACCCGCGCCCGGAGCTGCTCGGCCGGGCCGTCTACGGCCTGCCGGAGCTCCACCGGGCGGCGATCGCGGACCTCGCCGGGACGGAGCCGGCCATCGTCGGCGCGCCGGGCTGCTACCCCACCGCGACGATCCTCGCGGTCGCGCCGCTCGCGAGGGCCGGGCTGATCGGCGACCTCGTCGTGGACGCGAAGAGCGGCGTCTCCGGCGCGGGCCGCGAGACGAAGGCCGAGCTCATGTTCGGCGAGGTGAACGAGAGCGTGCGCGCCTACGGGATCTCCGGCCATCGCCACACCGCCGAGATCGAGCAGGAGCTGCAGGCGCTCGGCGGCCCGGCCGCCGGCGGCGCCGCGGCGAACCCGGGCGCGACCGGGATCGACTTCCTGCCGCACCTGATCCCCATGACCCGCGGGATCCTGTCCGCCTGCCACGTGCGGCCGACGCGACCGGTCATGCAGGAGGAGGTGGACGCCCTGTACGCCGCCGCGTACTCCGACGAGCCGTTCGTCCAGGTGGTGCCCACCGCCCCCGCGACGAAGCACGTCCTGGGGAGCAACACGTGCCGCGTCTTCGCCCGCGTCGACGAGCGCACCGGCAGGATCCTGGCGATCGGCGTCATCGACAACCTCGTGAAGGGCGCCGCGGGCCAGGCCGTCCAGGCATTCAACGTCCTGTTCGGGCTGCCGGAGACCGCGGGCCTCGGCCGCCTGCCGCTCGTGCCGTGACCGACGACCCCCTCGCCGCCGCCGCGGCCGCCGCGGCCGACCGGCTTCCCCTCGACCCGCTCGAGGAGGTCCCGTCCGGTCTTCCGGCGGTCCGACGCGAGCCCGCGACCCCGGCAGGCTTCCGCGCCGGCGGTGCACCCGTCGGGATCAAGCGCTCGGGGAAGCCCGACCTCGCGCTCGTCGTCGCGACCGGCCGGCCCGCGGCCGCGGCCGCGGTCTTCACGACGAACGCGTTCGCCGCGGCGCCGGTGCGACGCTCCCGGGCGAACCTCGCGGCATCGATGCCCTCGGGCGGCGGCCGGTACGGGGTGGCGCGCGCGATCGTCTCCACGTCGGGCTCGGCGAACGCGGCGACCGGGCCGTCGGGAGACGTGGACCAGACGACGATCTGCGAGGCCGCCGCGCGGGCGGTCGGCTGCGACCCGGCGCACGTGCTCTCGCTGTCGACCGGCCTCATCGGGACGCGACTCCCTGTGTCGCTCGTGACGGCCGGGGTCGCCGACCTCGCCGGGCGCCTCGCCCATGGCGACATCGGGATGCAGGACGCGGCGCGCGCGCTCATGACCACGGACGCGAGACCCAAGTGGGCGACCGCGCACATCGCCCTGCCGCGGCCCGACGGGGCGATCGCGGCGGTGACGGTCGCGGGGATCGCGAAGGGCGTCGGGATGATCCACCCGCGCATGGCGACGATGCTCGCGGTGATCCTCACGGACGCGGCCGCGGAGCCCGCCGCGCTGCACGCGATCCTCCGCCGGGTCGCGGCCCGGACGTGGGACCAGCTGACCGTGGACGGGGACACGAGCACGAACGACACGGTCTTCCTCCTCGCTTCCGGCGCCTCGGGGGCGGCCGACCCGGAGAGTGGGTCGCCCGAGGAGCGACTGCTCGAGGCCGGGGTCGAGGCCGTCGCGCGCGACCTGGCGCGCCAGCAGGCGGCCGACGGCGAGGGCGCGACGACGCTCATCGCGTGCCAGGTCACCGGGGCCGGCGACGACGCGGATGCTCGAGCGGCGGCACGGGCGGTGGTGGCGAGCAGCCTCGTCAAGGCGGCGGTGCACGGGCGGGACCCGAACTGGGGCCGGATCGCCGCCGCCGTCGGTGCGGCACGCCTCGCGGACGCGGCCGTGCTCGAGGCCGCCGGCCTGGAGTCCGCCGCGGCCCGCGACCGGGCGGGCGCGCCCGTGCGCGTCGTGCCGGAGCGCACGCGCATCGCGATCGCCGGGACCGACGTGTTCGCCGGTGTCCCTCTCTCGTTCGACGCGGAGGCGCTGCGCGCCGCGATGGACGCGCCCGAGGTCCTCGTCCGCGTGGACCTCGGCCTCGGGCCGGGCCGCGGGGAGGCGTTCGGCTGCGACCTGACCGAGGCGTACGTCGTCGAGAACAGCGCGTACTCCACCTGAGGTGGCCATGAGCGAGGTGCTCGTCGTCAAGCTCGGGGGCACGACGATCGCGGAGCAGCGGCACGTGCTCGGCGACGTGGCGCGCGTCTCGTGCATCCGGCCGGTCGTCCTCGTCCACGGCGGCGGGAAGCGGATCACCGAGTGGCTCGAGCGCCTGGGGGTCCCCACGCGCTTCGAGGGTGGCCTCCGCGTGACCGACGCGGCGTCGATCGAGGTGGCTGCGGCGGTCCTGCGCGGCGTCGTGAACAGCGAGCTCGTCGCCGGCCTGCGCGATCTCGGAGTGGACGCCGTCGGACTCTCCGGCGTGGACGGCGGCATGCTCGTCGCCGAGCGGATCGACGGGATGGGCCTCGTCGCGCGCGTCGTCGGCCTCCGGCGCGACCTGCTCGACTCGCTCCTCGTCGCCGGCCGGGTGCCGGTCGTCGCCCCGCTCGCGTGCGACGAGGACGGCGTGATCTGCAACGTGAACGCCGACGACGCGACGGCCGGCATCGCCGCCGGCCTCGGTGCGCGCCAGACGGTGTTCATGACGGACGTGGACGGGATCCGCGGCGCCGACGGGGCCCGGATCGCGGACGTGAGCGCGGCGGAGGCGGAGTCGCTCATCGCGGAGGGCGTGATCGCCGGCGGGATGATCCCGAAGGTCCGCGCCGCCCTCGCGGCGCTCACGACGGACGGCTCCGAGGCCGTCATCGCGGCCGGATCCTCCGACGCGGCGCTCACCCGGGCGATCGGGGACCCGGCCTTCGGGACGCACGTCCGCCGCACCCCGGCCGCGGCGTGAGATGGTGACCGAGGCCGCGGCGCGGCCGGCCGCGTCGAAGCGCCTGCGCCAGCGCGCGATCCTCGAGATCGTCGCGGGGTCCGCGGTCGGCAGCCAGGACGAGCTCGTCGAGCGGCTACGGGACCGAGGGCTCGTCGTGACGCAGGCGACGGTGAGCCGCGACATCGCCGACCTGGGCCTCGCGAAGGTCGCCCGCGACGGACGCCACGTGTACGTCACGGCCGCCGACCTCCCCGTCCCGCCGCGCGACGACCGGCTCCGGCGGATCGTGGCGGACATCCCCATCCGCGTCGGGCGGAGCGGACTGACGCTCGTCCTGACGGCGCTGCCGGGGACGGCGTCGGTCATCGCCCAGGCGATCGACCAGTCGGACCTCGACGAGCAGGAGGGGACCCTCGCCGGCGACAACACGCTGCTCGTGCTCTTCGGGGACGAGGCGCGGCTTGAGCGCTGGCTCGCGCGGTTCCGCGCGCTGCAGGGCCCGGGTGGTGGGGCGGGACCGGGCGGGGCGACCGATGGCACGCGCCGGGGCGGATAGGTCCCGCGACGTGCCCCGGCGGGACGCCGGAGCGGGTCGACCGCGCGGCGCCGACGTCCGGTCCGGCAGCGCCGCGAGGTCGAGCGCCGCCGCGCGCCGCCTGCGCGACCTCGAGCTCGTCCACGACCTCGCGAGGCTCGCCACGCTCGCCCGCGACTGGGACGAGCTCATGCGCACGATCATCGACCGGACGGCGGTCGCCCTGGGTGTCGAGGGCGTCTCGTTCTACCTGCTCGACCCGGCCACCGAGCGCCTGACGCTCGCGGCCACCAACGGGCTGGACCCGTTCCACGTCGGCCGGGTGAGCCTCGCGCTCGGCGAGGGGGTGACGGGAACGGCCGCGCTGGAGCGCCGCCCGATCGAGGTCCCCGACGTCCGCCTGGAGCCTCGGTTCAAGTGGGTCCGCGGGTACGACCTGCAGGACCTCACGTCGATGCTCTCGGTCCCGCTCACGTGGAACGACCGCGTCGTCGGCGTCCTCAACCTGCAGACGAAGTCCACGCGCCGGTTCGACGAGCACGACGTCGAGCTCGTCACGACGATCGCTGCGCTGCTCGCCGGGATCGTGGAGAAGGGCCGCCTCCAGCGGGAGGCGGAGACGCAGCTCGAGACGCTCACCGCGCTCGACGCGGCGCGCGCGGAGCTGCTCGGCGTCGTGACGCACGAGCTGCGCACGCCGCTGTCGGTGGTCCGCGCGTACCTGGACCTCCTCGCGGAGGCCGGGACGGGGGCGGGCGACGTCTCCCCGCGCGCGACGATCGAGGAGTGGCACGCCGCGGCGACCGAGCAGGTCACGCGGCTGGACCGGCTCGTGGACTCGATCCTCGCGTCCGTCCGCGGCGAGGGCCTCGTCGGCCTCGAGCGGAGGCCGTTCGACGTCACCCGTGCCGCGGCGGAGACGATCGATCTCATGGCGCCGCTCCTCCGCGCACATCGACTGCGCTGGCAGCATGCCGGTGGCGCGCTGATGGCGACCGGCGACGAGGCGCGCTTCCGCCAGGTCCTCGAGCACCTCCTCGAGAACGAGGCGAAGTACGGCCCTGCAGGATGGGGCGTCAGCGTGGGAGCATGGCGCCTGGGCCAGGAAGTGCAGGTGTACGTGACCGACGACGGGCCGGGCGTGCCCGAGGAGGAGTGGGAGCGCGTGTTCGACGCGTACGTCCGCGTCCGGGCGGGCGGCAGGTCCGGCTCCGGGATCGGGCTGTACGCCGCGCGCCGCCTGATGGACGCGATGGGCGGGCGGGTCTGGATCGAGGCGAACGGCTACGGCGGGAGCCGCTTCATCGTCGCGCTGCCGGCGGCGGACGGGGGCCCGCGATGACCGGGCGGCCCTCTCTCCCGGATGACGTCGGCGACGGGGCGACACCCGCGCCGCTGCGGATCCTCGTCGTGGACGACGAGCCCGCCATGGTCGGGGCGATCACGGCCCTGGTGGGCAGCGCGGGGCACCGGGTGATCACCGCGTACGACGGGGAGGCGGCCCTCGAGCGCTTCACGGCGGAGGCCCCGGACCTCGTCCTCCTGGATCTCGCGATGCCCGGCATCGACGGCGTCGAGGTCCTCCGGCGCATCCGCCGCACGAGCCGCGTCCCGGTCATCGTGCTCACCGGGGAATCCGACGAGCTCGCGAAGGTCGAGGCGCTCGACATGGGCGCCGACGACTACGTGACGAAGCCGTTCGGCAGGCAGGAGCTCCTGGCGCGCATCCGCGCCGTGATCCGTCGCGGCGAGGGCTCCGTGGGCGGGCTCCCGGAGGCGCCGATGCGCGCGGGGACGCTCGAGCTCGACCCCGGATCGCACGAGGCCACCGTGGACGGGAGGCCCGTCGCCCTGACGAAGACCGAGTTCCTCCTGCTCGCGACCCTCGTGGCCGCCGGGGGACGGGTCGTGCCGCACGCCCGGCTCCTCGCGACGGGCTGGCCCGGCGTCCCGGACCCGGACCCGCAGTGGCTCAAGCCGCACCTCGCACGGGTGCGCGCGAAGCTCCTCGAGGCCGGGGGTCCCGTGCCGGTCAGCGTGCGGGGGGTCGGCTACAGGCTCGCGGACGCGGACGCGGGCGAGGGCGCCCAGCCGGAGGTCGGCTAGCCGGAGGTCGGCTGGCCGGACGGCGGCTTCTCGAAGGTCGGCTCCTCGGCGGTCGCGCGTGAGCCGGGCGCCCGACCGGCCGTCGCCCGCTCGGCCTCGATCCGCTCGCGCGCCGAGACCAGCGCCGCCGCGACGCGCACCGGGGCCGTGCCACCGACGACATCGCAGCTCGCGAGGGCGGCGTCGATCCCGGCCGCCGCGCGCAGCTCGGCGCCGATCGAAGGGCGCAGCGCGAGCTCGGCCGCGGTGGGGTCGGCGTCCGCGCCGAGCGCGCCGGCGTACGCGTCGTCGGGAAGGTCCGCCAGCGTGGACCCTCGGCGGTCGGCCTCGGCCACGAGCCGCCCGACGACATGGTGGGCGGTCCGGAACGGGACACCGAGGCGCACGATCGCGTCCGCCACCGCCGTCGCCGTCGTGTGACCCTCGGCGGCCGCCGCGCGCATCCGCGACTCGTCCACGGAGAGCGACGCGACGAGCCCGGCCATCACGCCGAGCGACGCCTCGAGCGTGCCGAGGGCGTCGAAGAGCGCGGGCTTGTCCTCCTGGAGGTCGCGCTGGTACGCGAGGGGGAGCCCCTTGAGCATCGCGAGGGAGCCGGCGAGGTCGCCGATCACGCGGCCCGTCCTGCCACGGACGAGCTCGGCGGGATCCGGGTTCTTCTTGTTCGGCATCATCGACGAGCCGGTCGAGAAGGCGTCGGCGAGGCGGACGAACCCGAAGCGGGGGTTCGACCACCAGGCGATCTCCTCGGCGAGGCGCGAGAGGTGGACCATCGCGAGCGCCGCGGCCGCGATCGCCTCCACGACGAAGTCGCGGTCGCTCGTCGCGTCCATCGAGTTCGCGGTGGGTCCGGCGAGCCCGAGCTCGCGCGCGCTCGCCTCGCGGTCGAGCGGGTACCCCGCGCCGGCGATCGCACCCGACCCGAGCGGCGAGCGATCCGCCCGCCGCCACGCGTCGGCGAAGCGGCCGCGATCGCGCTCGAGCATCTCCACGTACGCGAGGAGATGGTGGGCGAGGAGGACGGGCTGCGCGGGCTGGATGTGCGTCGCGCCGGGGAGCACCGCGTCCGGGTGGCGCTCGGCGACGGTGACGAGGGCATCCTCCATGTCGAGGAGCGCCGCGTCGAGCCGGACGACGGCCCGCCGGAGCCACAGGCGCAGGTCCGTGGCCACCTGGTCGTTGCGCGAGCGGCCCGTGTGCAGCCGGCCCGCGACGGGTCCGATCCGCTCCGCGAGCGCCGCCTCAAGGTTCAGATGGACGTCCTCGAGCGTCGGGTCCCACGCGAGCGCTCCGGCCTCCACCTCGGCACGCAGGTCCGCGAGGCCGGCGACGAGGCGCTCCTCATCCCCGGCCGTGACGAGCCCCGCGCGCCGCAGGGCGCGGACGTGCGCGATCGACCCCTCGATGTCGTCGAGCGCGAGCGCGGCGTCGATCTCGATCGAGCGGGTGAACGCGGCCATGCGCTCATCGCTCTCGCCCGCGAACCGTCCGCCCCAGAGCCGCATCGGCCTCCTCCGCTCGCCCCGTCGGCCGCGCGTCCGGCCGAGCGATCGTCGCGCGCCCCCGACGACCGCGGCACCGACCGCCGCGGCGGCCCGGGGCCCGCACGCGCCATGGTAGCCGCGCGGTCACATGCCGAGCGGCACCTCGTGGTCCGGGGAGAGCGCGACCGCGATCGCCGACTCGTCGAGAGGGGCGGTCGCGGCGCCACGGACGGGGAACACGGCGGCCCCGACGACCGCGGCACCGACCGCCGCGGCGGCCGTCAGCGCGAACATCGGCGCCGGCCCGGCCGCGCCGTAGATCAGCCCGCCGACGAGGTTCGCGACGATCGCGGCAAGGCCGAACGCGACCGTCTGGTACAGCGCCTGCCCGGTCGCCTGCAGCCGTGGCGGCAGGAGCGAGCCGATCGTCAGGGCCGAGGCGACGATGATCCCGCCGAACGCGAGGCCGGTGACCGCCCGGGTGGCGACGATCGTGAGCGGCATGTCGATGACGAGCCAGCTCGCGATGCATGCCGCGTACACGACCGACCCGACCGCGAAGAGCCCACGGAGGCCGATGCGCGCGGCGACGACGCCGGCGAGCAGGATCCCGGGCACCTCGGCGAGCGCGCTGACCCCCGCGGCGAGCGCCACGAGCTCCGGGCCGCCGCCGAGGTCGGTGATGCGCAGTGGCAGGTACGTGAAGCTCGCGAGGACGCCCACCTGGATGAGGCCGACCGCGAGGAGGACGGCCGGCAGCCGCGGCTGCAGGGCGATCGCCTCCCCGGCCGTCCCGAGGCGCCCGCGCCGCGGCCGCTCCGGGCCGGCACTGTCCGCGGCGTCCGCGACGATGCCGGGCCCCGGGCCGCCGGCGGTGCGGAGCCCCGGCCCACCGCGCCGGCCGTCGGGCGTCCGCCTCCGCAGCCCGACGACGCTCACGCACATCCACGCCGCCGCGAGCCCGAACACCGGCGCCGTCGCCCAGAACCCGACACGGTCGTAGAGGAAGCCGCAGGCGACGGAGGTCACGGCGAACGCGAGCGAAGCGAGCAGCCGGACCCTGCCGTAGTCGCGGTCTCGGTCGCGGACCTGTCCGAGCGCCAGGGCGTCGGCGAGCGGCTGCATCGAGCTCTGGAACGCGTTGAACACGACGACGAGGGCGGCCGCGACGAGCATCGGCACCGGCAGCGCGAACAGCGCCACCGCGACCGCGGCGCCGACCGCGCCGAGCTGGAGCGCACGCGCACGTCCCAGCGTCACGTCGCCGAGGTGGCCCCAGACCGGGACGGCGCTCGTGTACGCGAGCGACCCCGCCGCCGTCGCGATGCCGATCTGCGCCGGGTCGAAGCCGCGACCGGCGAGGATCACGACGAGGAACGGGAAGAAGCTGCCCATGGCGGCGCCGACCGCGAGGTACAGGGAGCGGAGGGAGCGCACGTCCCGGAGTCTACGGCCGCAGGGAGCGCGGCAGCCGGCGTCCCGCGCCGGGCGACGCCGCGGCCGCCCCGACGTGCGACACTCCGGCGATGCGCGCGTCCGCCCCTCCCCTGCCCCACGAGCGGCGGGAGACCGGCATCGAGCCCGTCCTGTTCGTCCTCCTCGCGGGCGCGTGGGGCAGCAGCTACCTGTTCATCAAGATCGGCGTCGAGACGCTGCCCGTCTTCTCGCTGGTGACCTGGCGCCTCGTCTTCGGCACCGCGTTCCTCGTCGCCGCTGTCCTCGCGATGCGCGTCCCCCTCCCCCGGGACCCACGGACGATCGGGCGGCTGGCCGTCCTGTCGGTGATCAACATCGTCGTCCCGTTCACGCTCATCACGTGGGCGGAGCAGTCGATCGACTCCGGGCTGGCCTCGATCCTCAACGCCACCACCCCGTTCTTCACGCTCCTCCTGTCGGTCCTGGTCCTGCACGACCGGATGACCGGGGTCCGGCTGGCCGGCCTCGTCGTGGGGTTCGTCGGCGTGGTCGTCATCTCCAGCGGCAGCCTCGGGGGCCCCGAGGCCCTCGGCGAAGTGACGGGGATCGTCGCGGTGGTGCTCTCGTCGGTCGCGTACGCGCTCGGGAACATCTTCTTCGCGCGCCAGGTCCGCGGGCGTGTGGACCCCACGGCGGCGGCGCTCGGACAGGTGGGGCTCGCGCTCCCGATGCTCGTCGCCCTGGGGCTCGCAGTGGACGGCGGCATCACGCTCCCCGCGGCCCCCCAGGCCCTCTTCGCCGTGGCGTGGCTCGGGATCGTGGGGTCCGGGATCGCCTACCTGTTCTTCTTCCGGCTGCTCGCGGTCTGGGCGCCCACGCGGGTCACGCTCGTCACGTACCTCATGCAGGTGGTGGCGGTCGGGCTGGGCGTCGCGGTCCTGGGCGAGCCGCTGACGCTCGGCTTCGTGGCCGGCGCGATCCTCGTGGTGGCGGGCATCGCCATGGTCAACCTCCGCTCCGTGCCGTGGCGGCGCGGGGCCGCCGCGACCGAGCCGGACGTGCCCGAGCCGGAGGTCGCCGTCCCGGAGCCGTGACCGCGGGGCCCGCGCGCGGCGCCGACCGGATCCCACGCGCCCACCATGGGCTGGCCGAAGTGCGCGGTCAGGGCGAGCTGGTGGATCCAGTCGGGCAGGTCCAGCGCCGGCGCCACGAGATCGAGCAGGTACGTGGCCACCACGACGAGGGCGGCGATCTCGGCGGCCAGCGACGTGCGCCACAGGCCGCCGATCGCGAACCCGATCCCCACGATCGCCGCCGCGTAGATGCCGAGGGACGCGCAGCCGAGGAGAGCCTCCCCGGAGCTGAGGCCGCCGATCGCGGAGCCGATCCCGACGCCGGCCGCGAACAGGATCGTCGTCACGGCGACCGCGAGCAGCGCGGCGACGCCGCCGGCGACGACCCAGCGCGCGCGGGCCATCGGGGTGGTGAGGGCCAGCTCCAGCCGCCCGTCACCCTCATCGGACGCCCACCGGGACACGTAGGTGGCCCCGGCGAAGCCGGCGGCGATGAACAGCAGCTCGGCGTAGAACTGCATCCAGCCGCCGACGGACGCGAAGTCGGCGCTCGGGAAGAGCCTGGCGAACGCGTCGCCGAGCCCGCCGGAGGACGCGATCGTGTCGGCCAGCGACCCGGCGAGGGACGTGTAGAGGATCCCGACGAGGCCGAGGCCGATCCCCCACGCCAGCGCGCGAGGGAGCTGGTCCCCGAACGCCCGAGCCTCGGGCCCCCGGACGCCGAGGACGACCGCCGGCAGCGCGGGGAGCGAGAGCCCGGCGGTGACGCCGAGGTCACGCCGGGAGAAGAGCTCGACCCCGGCAGCCAGCAGGACGACGGCGCCGATCCCCACGAGCGCCAGCGACGGCCAGTCGTAGACACCGACGAGCGGGACGTGGTCGAACGTCCAGTCGAAGGGGCTGAGCAGCAGGAGCGGGCCGCCGACGTTCATGCCGTTCGCGAGCCACAGGGCCGCCATGGCCAGGCCGGCGACGCCGGCCGACCCGGCTCGTCCGAGCAGCGGCGCGAGGGCGAACGCGAGGCCGCCGAACAGCATGGCGAGCAGGCCGATCCAGAGGGCGAAGCCGACTGACGAGAGGAGGGAGATGTGGTCGCCGAGGTCGGCGTTCCCGAACATGTTCGAGCTGGCCGTCGTCATCACGGTGAGGACGGCCATCGCCAGCCAGAGCAGCGTGAGGTGCGCGGCCAGCTTCTCGAGAGCGATCCGGCGCTTGCCGAACGGCGCCACGGCGACGAAGTCGAGGCTGCCGCGACGGGCCTCTCCCGCGAGGGTCCCCGACAGCGCCAGGATCGACCAGATGGCGGTGCCCAGGGCGAAGATGGCACTGTACTTGAAGGTGACGTACCCGCCGAGCGTGCCGACGCTCGCGCCGATGAGGTCGACGTTGCCGAACAGCCGCATCATCGACGCGGGGACGCTCCCGAAGAGCGCGTCGACCTCGAGCCGGGCCTCCGGGGTCGGGAAGATGTTCGACACGGCGAGGCCCATCACGAGGGCCATGCCGCCGAGCAGGCCCGCGGCGATGGTGAACGCCAGCCGCGAATCGCGGATGGTCTTGCCGTAGATGGAGCCGAAGCCGTACAGCCTGCGGCGGAGCGGGATCGGGGGGAAGGTGTTCGCCGCGGACCGGGGCGGCGTCCCCGCACTGGCGGTCATCTC
>JALOOH010000167.1 GCA_025454515.1 Chloroflexota bacterium | reverse complement strand
GCGGGGCTCTCGCCGGCGCCCGCCGACGGTGCAGGGGTGGAGGAACCCGACGAGCAGGCGGCGGCGACGATCGCCGCGCCGGCCACGAGGACCCCCAGCTTCACGAACTTCATGTACTCCTCCTCCTGGCCGCGCGCCCGATGCGCAGCGGCTGTCGCGACGGAGGCGTGACGCCCATCCCGCCGCGGGTCGCACGAGTCCCGGGGGCGGATCGGGCCAGGGGACGTGGCTCGTGACCGGCCCTCGGGTCGGGCTCCCGTGAACGGAACGCCGAGTGGCGCACGCTCGACCGTCGAAGCGATGCCGTATATTAGCCGCTGCCTGCCCCATTGCAAGCAGCCCGGCGCCGGGTGGAGCGTCCCGCTCATCCCGCCTGGAGGCGCCAGTGTCACGTTCGGCCCACCGTCGGCCGGAGGCGCGCGAGGGGCGGGGAGACGCGCGATCGCCGCAGTGGCGGCGCGCGACCTCGATGGAGCCGGCTGCATCAGCAGCGGCCACCGCGGCCCTCGGGCCGCGCGGTCGGCGCGATCGACGGCATCGGGACGGTGCTCGCGGAGGTTCGAGCGGGCTCGTGGACTACCAGGTGCGCACGGCGCGGATCACCGACGTGGATCGCATGGTCGCGATCCTCGACGGCTCCGGCGCGCTCACCACCGGTCCCGGGGCCGCCGCGGACCAGCTCCGCCAGCTCGTCTCGCTGCCCCAGGCGAGCGTCCTCGTCGTGGAGTCGCACCGCCGCATCATCGGCGCGGGCGTCCTCTCGCTGCGGCCGTCGGCCGCCGCGGGCGCCAACGTCGGCGTGGTGGACGCGCTCGGGTCTGACGAAGGCTCGGACGCCGTCGGCGTCGCGGACGTGCTCCTCGCGGAGCTGCTCCGATCGGCACGGAACAAGGGGTGTCGGACGGTCGAGGCCGCGCCGCCCACGGACCCGCGGCTCCGCCCCACATGGGCCAGGCACGGGTTCGCCGACGCCGGCCCGCGGATGACCTGCACCATCACCATCACCTGAGAGCACACGGACGGCCGGCCGGCGCTTCGCGCCGCGGCCGACGGAGACCCCGGCCCGGAGCCGGGCCAGCAAGGAGCCATCGTTGGGCAAGAACGTCGCCGTCTTCGTGGACGTGGCGAACATCTTCTACGCGGCGAAGGCCGCAGGCGTGGACGTCGACTACGTCGATCTCCTCAAGCACGCCAGCGCCGGCCGCGACCTGGTGCGCGCATACGCGTACACCGGCCTGGACCCTGAGAACGAGAACCAGCGGAACTTCCACTCGTTCCTCGCCCGCCACGGCTACAAGGTGGTGAGCAAGGACATCCGCAAGTACGGGGACGGCAAGGTCAAGGCCAACCTCGACATCGAGCTCGTCGTCGACATGATGAAGACGGCTCGGAACCTCGACATCGCGATCGTGGTGAGCGGCGACGGCGACTTCGCCCCCGCGATCCGGGCGGTGCAGGAGATGGGCGTCCGCGTCGAGGTCGTCAGCTTCCGGGGCAATACGAGCTCCGACCTCATCGAGGTCGCGGACCTGTTCACGGACATCACCCGGATCGCCTCGTCCGATCGCGCCGCGGTGAAGGAGCGCGAGGCCGGCGAGGCCGACCTGTCGATGACCGTCGTTCCCGAGAAGGAGAGCGAGGGGTCGGGGCGCGGCCGCGGACGCGGGCGGGGCCGCACGACGAAGGCTGCCGAGACCGCCAGGACGGAAGAGCCTCGGCGCGCCACCCGATCGCGCGGCCGGGCTGCGGCGGCGGAGACGGCCGAGGTCCCGGCAGCGTCGGGGCGCGGCGGGCTCGTCGCGCTGCCGGGCGAGAAGCTGTCGAGGGCGGCATCGCGACCCGCCGCGGCCGAGGAGCCCGAGGAGGAGCTCGAGGCCGGCGAGGTCGGGGTCGGCCCGGAGGACGGGAGCGACGAGACGGGCGAGGCGCCGCGGCGGCGTCGGCGCCGGCGCGGCGGCCGCGGGCGCGGTCGCGGCCACGACCGAGCCGAGGGCGAGGGCGTGGACGTGGACGCGCCCCGCACGATCGCGGACCTCGAGGGCGTCGAGACGATCCGCCTCGATGACGAGGCGGAGGACGACGAGGAGGTCGAGGCGGAGGTCGAGGAGGCGGCGAGTCTCCTCGAGGCGCCCACGCCGGCCCGGCGCGCATCGCAGAGCTTCGGGTCCGTGTGGGACAGCCAGATGGGGATGGCCGGGGCCCCGCGCGTGGAGCCGGGGACGTCGGCCGTCGACGAGGAGATCGACGAGGACGAGCCGGCGATCCCCGAGTACCTGATCGCCGAGCGGCGCGGCGGCGGTCGCGGCCAGGGCGCCCGCGGCGGCGGTCGCGGCCAGGGCGCCCGCGGCGGGCGCGCAGGCTACTCGGCTGCCGTCGATCGCGAGCGGTTCGGCGGGCGCGGCGGAGGGCGGATGGCCGAGCCGCCGCGCAGCGGGGCGGCGTCGGGACCGCGCGGCAACGCGGGCCGCGGCGGAGGCGACGTGCGCGGGGGCCAGCAGCGGAACGACCGGCCGGATCGGCCGCAGCGTACCGAGCATGGCGCAGCCTTCAGCGACGTGCCGCCGGAGCTCGAGGCGATGCTCCGCGCCCAGCTGGCGGCGAAGTCGGCCGGGTCCACCGTGAAGGGGACCGCGACCGGCGAGCCGGCGACGGGCCGGCAGGCCGCGACGCAGACGGGCGGCAGGGGCCGTGGACGCGGCGCGAAGGCGGCGGCCGCCGGGGACGGCGGTGCCGCGGAGGCTCCCGTCCCGACCGCGGCCGCCGTTCCCGGAGCGCCCGTGGAGGGCGCGCGTGATGCCTCCGCGCCGAAGGCACGCGGCACGCGCGGCCGCAGGGCGGCCGAGAAGACGGAAACGGGTCCGGGACCCGAAGCGACGGCGGCGCCCGTCGCCGCCGTCGACGAGCCGGGCTCCGCGCGGCCCGTCGCGACCCCGCGAGGGCGCGGCCGCGGGAGGACGGCGGGCGGAGGATCGGACGCGGGGGCGCCGACCGGGGCTGCCGCGGACGCGGCCGCCGCGGAGGGTCCGACGACGGCGCGTGGAGGAGCCGAGCCGACGAAGCGGCCACGCGCCCGCAGGGCCGCCGCGCCGACGGACGCGAAGGCGGCGTCGGAGGACGCGCCCACCGCCGCGGCGGACGGGCCCGCGGCGGACGGGCCCGCGACGGAGGCCGCGGACGCGGCGAAGCCGCGGCGCGCGCCGCGGGCTCGGAAGGCCGGGACCGCGGGCTGAGGCCGGCGGGGTCTCGACGCCCGGGCCGGACCGTGCGATGACGCGCGGCGGGTCGGGCGCGCCCGTCTGGCTGCTCGACGGCGCCCACGCCACCCGGGGGCACGACGCCGTCGTCGCGGCCGTCGCCGGCTGGGGCCGGGAGGGCGTGCCGCACGCGATCCTCGTCACCGGTCCGGCATCGATCGGGAAGACCACGCTCGCGTACGACCTCGCCGCCGCGCTGCTCTGCACCGCGGCCGGCGGCGGCGCCGTGCCGTGCGGACGGTGCGCCGGGTGCCTGCGCGTCACCTCGGGCAGCCATCCCGACCTCCATGTCCTGCGGCCGTCGGGGCCGGGCGGGCAGGTGCGGATCGGCGGACGGGACGCGCCCGAGCCGGGGATCCGCGACCTGATCTCGGATCTCGCCCTCAGCCCCGCCGAGGGCGGCGCGCGCGTGGCGATCGTCGAGTCCGCGCACCGGATGAACGAGGACGCTCAGAACGCGCTGCTGCGCACGCTCGAGGAGCCGCCCGCGGGGGTCGTCATCGTCCTCTGCGCGGACGACGAGGACCGGCTCCTGCCCACGATCCGGTCGCGGTGCGTCCGGGTGCGCCTCGGGCCCGTCTCGTCGCGGTCGATCGAGGGCCTGCTCGCCGAGCTGGGCCTCGCGGACCCGCCGACCGCGGCGCGGCTCGCGCGCCTCGCCGAGGGGCGTCCCGGCATCGCGGTGGCCCTGGCCCGGCGTCCGGACGCGGTCCGCGCTCGGGAGGAGCTCATGCGACGCCTCCTCGACCTCACCGGCGAAGGCCCCGCCGTGCGCCTGGTGGCTGCGCCGTCGCTTCTGGCGACCGCGCGGGAGGCGCGCGCGGTCGGGACCGGCGATGGCGCGGACGCCGGGGCCGGGGGAGCCGGGGGCCCGGATCCGACGGCGGCGCGCGGGGCGCGCGGCGGAGCGCGTGCGAAGGCCGTCCGGCGGCGGTCGGGGGCGGCCAGGGATCCAGGGTCAGGCACGCCAGAGGCGCAAGCGGTGGCGACCGGGGCCACGACCGCGGCGAGCCAGGGCGACGCGCGGGGTGTCGCGGATCCGGGCCGGGTCGCGGAGGATGGCGACGAGGAGACGTCGGCCGACGACGAGCTCCCGGCCGGTCCGAAGCGCAAGCAGACGCCGGCGGAGCGGCGCGATGCGGCGCGCGCCCTGATCGACGCCTGGCGCGTCGTCGCCCGCGACCTCGCCGTCGCGGCCGCCGGGGGACGCCGCGAGCTGCGCGACGCGGCGCTGCTCGAGGAGACGCACGACGTCGCCGGCCGGCTCGCGCCGGGTGCCGCGGTCGCGTTCCTCGCGCGGCTCGACGAGACGGAGCGCCTCGTCGGGGCGAACGCCGGGCCCGAGCTCGCGATCGACACGCTGCTCCTCGCCTGGCCGCTCGCGGCACGGCCCCGCGCGGCACGGTCGGCGCCGGCCCGGCCTGCACCGGCAGGGGCCGCCGCGGAGGTCGAGACATGACGGATCCCCTGCGGCCGGTCGAGGCGGGCGGCAGCCCCGGTGGCACCCGCGGCCGCTTCGAGGCGACCGTCAGCGGCCGCGTCCAGGGCGTCGGGTTCCGGTGGTACGTCCTGGACCGCGCGACCGACCTCGGCCTCGACGGATGGGTGGCGAACGCCCCGGACGGCACCGTCGTGTGCGTGGCGGAGGGCGACCGGG
>JALOOH010000166.1 GCA_025454515.1 Chloroflexota bacterium | reverse complement strand
CAGGTGCGGACGGAGGCTCCGCGGGTCCGGTACACGACCCTGGAGCGCGCGCCGCTCGTGGAGACGGCCGGCCAGCTGCAGGCTCAGCAGGCCGATCTGCAGGCCGCGATCCTGGAGCTGCGCGACAGGATCCGCGAGGCCGAGCGGGGGACGCTCGGCAGCAGCGCCCTCGTCGGATCGCTCACCGCCGAGCTGGACGCCGCCCGGCTCGCCGGCGGCCTCGTCGGGCTCACCGGGCCGGGTCTCGTGATCCAGCTGGAGGATGCCGAAGGACCGGCTCCGGAGGACCAGAACCTCACCGACCGCCGCGTGAACGCGCGGGACGTGCGGACGGTCGTCGAGGAGCTGTGGCTCGCGGGTGCCGAGGCGGTCTCCGTGAACAGCGAGCGGATCAACGGCCTCTCCGGCTTCCTCGACGTCGGGGAGTCGATCCTCGCGAACGCGTCATACCTCGTGCCGCCGTACCAGGTCGTCGCGATCGGCGACGCGGAGCTGTACGACAGGCTCACTGCGTCGGCGGGCTTCACCGAGTGGGTGCGCGAGCGGGTCCAACCATACGACCTGCGTGTCCGCTACGCGGAGATCCCCGACGCGCAGGTGCCGGCCTTCGCGGGCGCGGTCCAGCTCCGTCACACCCGGCCCGCACCATCGCCGACGGCGACCCCCGCAGCGGGCGGCGGGACGCCCTCGGTGGCGCCGTGACGATGGGCCTCGCGACGCGCCGCGGCCAGCTCGCCATGGCGGCGGTCCTGCTCATCCTGGGCTTCCTGCTCGTCGTGCAGCTCCGGTCGCAGCAGGCGGGCACCGGCCTCGACAGGCTCGCCTCCCAGGATCTCACCCTGCTCGTCGCCAACCTCAACACGCGGAACGATCAGCTCCGTGCCGAGGTCGCGTCCCTGCAGGGGCAGCTGGCGCGCGTCGAGTCGGCTGCGGGCAGCGGACAGCAGACCGCGCTCCAGCTGCGCAACGAGATCGCGCGGGATCGGGCATGGGCAGGGCTGGAGCCGGCGATCGGCAGCGGAGTGACCGTGGAGATCACCGGGCCCGTCGGCGGCGCGGCGGTCGGCGAGGTGCTGAACGAGCTGCGGAACGCCGGAGCGGAGGCGCTCGCCGTCGCGGGTGTGCGCGTGGTGGCGGGGACGGTGCCCTCGGGCGGCCCGGGCGCGGTCACCGTGGACGGGGCGCCGGCGGGCGAGCGGATCGTGCTGCGGGCGCTCGGGGACCCGACCGCCCTCGCGGGCTCGCTGACGCGGGCCGGGGGGATCGTCGCGCTGCTCGCGGCCACCGATCCGGACATCGTGGTGACCGTGACGCCGGCCGACCGGATCGACGTGCCCGGCACGGCCCGTGACCTCGCGCCCGCCCATGGCACCCCGCGGCTCTGATAGCCTGACCCCGCGATGGACAGCCCGCGCCCGCCCGGCCCGCGACCGCTCGAGCTCGCGGTCGGGGATTCCGTCGAGCTGCGCCGTGCGCATCCCTGCGGAGGACGTGACTGGCGGGTCTTCCGCGTCGGCGCGGACATCGGCCTCGCCTGTGCCGCGTGCGGCCGTCGCGTGATGCTCGATCGCCGTGCTCTCGAGCGGCGCGTCGTGCGCGTCACGACCGGCGCGGACGTCCGCGGTGAGGGCGCAGGGTGAGCGGCGCCGCAGCAGCCTCGCGGCCGGACGCCGCGCCCGGCGGCGGAGCCTTCTCGGTCCTCGCGAACCGCCCGTTCCTGCTGCTCTGGCTCTCGCAGGTCGCGACCCAGGTCGGCGGGAACATGGTGGTCTACGGCCTGACCGTCCTCGTGTTCGAGCTGACGGGGTCGAGCTCGGCCGTCTCCTTCCTGCTCCTGACGTTCCTCGTGCCCGCCGTGATCTTCTCGGCGATCGCGGGCGTCTTCGTGGACCGTGTCGACGGCCGTCACATGCTCGTGGCGACGAACCTCCTGCGCGCCGCGGCGTTCGGCGTCATGGTGCTCGTGGACACGAACATCGTCCTGCTCTTCGGTCTGAACATCTTCGTGTCGATCGTGACGACCTTCTTCGCGCCGACCGAGCTGTCGATGCTCCCGCGGCTCGTGTCGCGGAGCCAGCTGGTGGCCGCCAACGGGTTGTTCACGCTCACCGTGAACGCCGCGTTCGCGGTGGGGTTCGCGCTGCTCGGTCCGCTCGTCGTCACCGTCGCCGGCCCCAACGTCCTCATCATCATCGTCGCCGTCTTCTACCTCGTCGCGGCGGGCTTCTGCTTCACGCTCCCGTCGTCGAAGGAGCTCGCCGCGCGTGCCGCGGCCGCCGGCGAGCATCCGGAGGAGGAGGCTCTCGCCCTCGCGGAAGGGGCGGCCGCGCGGACGACGCCGGAGATCCCGGGCATCGCGGTCGACGAAGGGCTCGCGGCCGCCGGCCAGCGCGCGGCGGCCGAAGGGAAGGCCGGTGTCGCACACCAGGTCGGCGACGCGGCCCGCCAGACGTACGACCAGCTGCGCGAGGGGGTCGCGTACATCCGGTCGAACCGCGTCGTCGCCTGGTCGCTCCTGTACCTGGGGATCGGCGCCTCGCTCATCGGCGTCCTGGGCGTCCTCGGGCCGGACTTCGCCACGACGAACCTGGGCCTCGCACCGAAGGACTTCGTGGTGGTGGTGCTCCCGCTCGGAGCCGGCGTCGTGACCGGCGTCCTCTTCCTCAACAGCTACGCACGCCTCTTCCCCCGGCGCCGGCTCATCGAGTCGGGCCTCGTGTCCCTCGGCGTGCTGCTCCTCCTGCTCGCCGTCGCCGGCCCGATCGCGACCGCGATCCAGAACCTTCAGAGCCAGGCGAACCTCCCGCCCAGCCTCAACGTGTCGCTCCTCGCGATCGTCGTGGTCATCGCGTTCCTCGCCGGGGTGGCGTACTCGGTCGTCGCGATCCCCGCGCAGACGCAGCTCCAGGAGGACATCCCCGAGGACGTCCGCGGCCGGGTCTTCGGCGTCCTGAACATGCTCGTGTCGATCGCCAGCTTCGTGCCGATCATCATCGTGGGCCCCATCAGCGACCTCATCGGATCCACGACGGTCATCGTCAGCCTGGGGGTGATCATCGGCGTCGCCGGCATCTCGTCGATCATCTGGAGGCGCACGCCGCCCGCCGCGGCACCGCCCGCGCGGCGCGCCGGCGAGCCACCCGGCGTCCTGTGAGCGTCGATCGCGCCGCCGCCGGGACAGCCGAGGTCGGGGCGGCGGCCGAGGGCGGTGCGGCGGCAGGACTCGGCCGCGCGGCCGTCGTCTTCACCGGCGGGACGATCTCGATGACCGTGGATCCCGTCGCCGGGGGCGCGACGCCCGCGCTCGGGGGCGACGCGCTCCTCGCGAGCGTGGGCGCGAGTCCGGGAGGGCTCCCCGCACCGGTGGTCGTGGACCTGGGCAGGACCCCGGCGAGCCACTTCTCCTTCGACGACCTCCTGGGGATCGCGCGCACGGCCGCCGACGCCCTCGCGGCCGACCCTGCCCTCGTGGGCGCCGTCGTCGTCCAGGGGACGGACACGATGGATGAAGCGGCCTTCACGTACGACCTCGCCTGGCACGATGCACGACCGCTGGTCGTCACCGGCGCGATGCGCACCTCCGACGCACCGGGGGCGGACGGCCCGGCGAACCTGCGCGACGCCCTCCTCGTCGCAGGGTCCGGCGCGTTCCGCGGCCAGGGATGCGTGGTGGTCCTCGGTGGCCAGGTCCACGCCGCAGACGCGGTGGTGAAGATGCACACGAGCGCGGTGGACGCGTTCGCCAGCCCGGACACGGGGCCCATCGGTCGCGTCGACGGCGGGCGGGCGCTCCTCCTGCGTCGCCGGGTCGGGCGGCGGTCGCTGCCGGAGCGCCTCGGCCCTGTCCCGCCCGTCGGGCTCGTCGTCGCGGCGATCGGCCTCGACGGATCGGCGATCGACGCATGCGTCGCCGCGGGCGCGGCGGGGGTCGTCGTCGAGGCGACCGGGGCCGGGAACACCCACCCGTCGCTCCTCGCGGCCGCGGAGCGCGCGATGGCGGCGGGCGTGGCCGTCGTGCTCGCGTCCCGCGTGCCCGCCGGACGGGTGACGACCGGCTACGCGTTCCCGGGCGGAGGCGCGACGTGGGCGCGCGCCGGGGCGATCCTCGCGGGGCGCCTGACGGGCCCGAAGGCGCGCGCCGCCCTCTCGCTGGGGCTCGCGGCGGGGCTGGATCGCGACGGGCTGGCGGCTCTCCTCGACGACCCGGCCTGAGCCGGACGCCCGCTTGGATCAGGCGACCGTGAGGCTCGCGGCGCCTCCCGTCATCTCGATGGTGAGGCGGTCACGCGCGGCCTCGTATCCGCCCCTCTCGAGCTGGCCCGAGCGCGTCACGAACCCCTCGGTCCGGACCCGGTAGGCGACGCCTGACGGGAGCTCCAGCCGGATCGACGCCGCACCGGCCTCGATGCGGACCCGGACGTCGCCGGACGGCATGGGCAGCCGGCACCGGACCTCGGCCGCTCCCACGTAGAGGGCGGCCCCGGCGACGCGGGCCGTCGAGAGATCCAGCTCGAACCGCCCGGCTCCGCCCTGCACCTCCAGGGCGAGCGGCAGGTCCGGCGCGGCGGCCACCCGCCACGTCCCGGCCCCGAACGGGTCCCACCCGGCCACGTCACGGGAGAGGCGGACGCGTGCCTCTCCGGCGGACCGTTCGACGCCCAGGCGGATGTCCGTGTGATCGGACCAGGCGGTGACGAGGGGTCCGCCCGGGGTGAGGGGCTCGACGGTCAGCCTCCCTCCACCGAAGGCGAGGGCGAGGTTGAGCCATTCCGCGCCGTCGCGCTCCACCGCCACCGTCGTGGGCTGCCGGCGTCCCGGCACGATCGCCCAGGCGAGGACGAGCGCCCCCACGACGACGAGCCCGATCGCCACGAGCATGGCCGTCGTGACCGACGCGATCGCGCCGAACGACAGGAGCAGCGCGGCGCCGCCGACG